>NZ_JBSXPP010000005.1:0-346735 GCF_054073305.1 Mycolicibacterium sp. CBM1
TGATCGACCGCCTCGTGCACCACGCCGAAGTCATCGCACTCAAAGGAGACAGCTACCGCATCAAAGACCGAGACCTCGGCCGCGTCCCCACCGTCACGGCCGACGAACAATGAACCCAGCTGGTCAAAATTCACTCGCCGACAACTGATCAGAATTCGGTTGCCGTTGACATCTACAGGACGTTGAGAAGATCAGCGCTGCCCGCGGCCGCCGGATGGCGGGGCGTGCCCGCTCTCACACAGCGAGCACGACAGAGCCGCTGATCGTCTTGCTGATTGACGAGCTAGGTTGCCTGACGGGGTATGTGCGCGACGCGCGGCTTAGGAAACAAATCGAAAACTCCCTGTCCGTGATCCTCAGCAAGGGCCGCGCTGTTGGTGTTGTGGTCGCCGCGTTCACACAGGACCCACGTAAAGAGATCGTGTCGATGCGTGACCTATTTACCCAAACCATCGCCCTGCGGCTGCAATCCCGCACTGAAGTTGCATTAGTGCTCGGCGACGGCCGGGCGGACGCAGCACCCGCCCACTGGATCAATCGGCATGACCCTGGAACCGGATACGTAGTCGACAAGGACGGATCAACTCTGCGCGTGCGAGCTGACTACTGGCCCGACCCGCTGATTCGCCAACTCTCCGCCCGCTATGGCGCGGCCGCGAAGTGAGCATCACGATGGAATCGAAGATGGTCGAGTGGGGCTCACCAACGCTGGCCAATTTTCCCTTACTACTCACCGCCGACCAGGTTGCCGAGCTACTCGGGGTTTCTGCCGCGACGCTCAACCGCTGGGCGGCACTCCGCGAAACGACGGGCGAGCAGATCGGACCGCCCTGCTACACCCTCTCGGAACGGGTCCGTCGCTGGGATGCTGCCGAAGTCCGGTCCTGGCTCAAGCAGGTGCGTCGGTAATGGCCGGCAACACTCCGCGCGGCATCCGTAAACGGCTGAACGCCGCCGGGGAGCCCCGCTACCAAGTCCGCTACCTGATCCGGGACCCCGACGCCCCGTCCGGCTGGGTCGAAACGTCCGCGACGTTCCCGACGCTGCGCGAGGCGAAGGCCTTCAAGTCCGAACGAGACAACGAGGCGGCGCTCGGCGCACGGCGGTTCGATCCTCGCCTGGGCCGAACACCGCTAACCCGGATCTGGACGCAGTTCTCCGACTCCAAGAAGCCGGCGGTCTCACCGAAGACCTGGAGTGGCTACACCCAGCATTGGGAATTGCGGATCAAGCCGCGGTTCGGGCATGTGCCGGTCGACGAGATCACCCGCGCCGACGTTCAGGCGTTCGTTGACCGACTGACAGTCGGCCCGTGGGCGAAGGTGTCGACGCTGCGTCTCCTGCGGTCGATTCTCGACGTCGCACACCAGGACGGCCGGATCCACCGCAATCCGGCCCTCGGCGTCTCAGCCGGCCGCATTCCCGAGCGGGAGCGTCACCGATACCTGACCGCTCAGGAGGTCCAGATGCTCGCGACGGCCTGCGGCGATCAGGGCGATGTCGTAATCATCCTGGCCTACACCGGCCTGCGCTGGTCCGAACTCGTTGGCCTCCGGGTCAAGGACATCGACCTGACCGCCCGCCGCCTTTACGTCCGACGGGCCGCACCCGAAGTCGAAGGCCGCATCGTCATCGGGCCGCCCAAGACCCGAGCCGGTATCCGCACCGTCCCGCTCCCCCAAGTCGTCGTCGACATCCTCAAAACGCGGATCGGCGGTCGGGAACCCGACGAGCCAGCCGTCACGTCACCCAATGGCGCGATGCTGCGTTCCAACAACTGGCGTCGGCACACCCACTGGAACAAGGCCCTCAAGAAGACAGAGCTGGCCCCGCTGACCATCCATGATCTGCGCCACACCTATGCCAGCCTGGCCCGCAAATCCGGCGCCGACCTCAGATATGTCCAGAAGACCATGGGTCACTCCACGCCGACCGTGACCGCGAACATCTACAGCGACCTCTACGCCGACGAGCTGGACCAGGTCGCGACGAACCTCGATCAGCTTCACGCGACCGAGATTCACATACCGAAGACCGGACAAGAACCGGACTAATCAAACTGACAACCGAGTGCAAGACCCGTGTCGATGCAGGTAAAGAATGGTGGCCAGGGCCGGGATCGAACCGGCGACCTTCCGCTTTTCAGGCGGACGCTCGTACCAACTGAGCTACCTGGCCGGAAGGCACTGTGTTCAATCCAACCGAGAGTGCCTCACCGCAAAAATTGCGACCCTGACGGGACTCGAACCCGCGACCTCCGCCGTGACAGGGCGGCGCGCTAACCAACTGCGCCACAGGGCCTTGACTTGCTCCACCTTTCGGTGTCGTGCGTACCCCCAACGGGATTCGAACCCGTGCTACCGCCGTGAAAGGGCGGCGTCCTAGGCCACTAGACGATGGGGGCCCGGCCGAATCTCTTCGGGGTACTCACAACGAGTGAACGCTGGAGCGTCGTTAGCTTAGGACACCACGGCCCCAATCCCAAAACCAGCGGTCGTCGCAGAGGCAGTATTCTGTCCGACGCGCCCCTATAGCTCAGTCGGTAGAGCTACGGACTTTTAATCCGCAGGTCCCAGGTTCGAGCCCTGGTGGGGGCACTTCGCCCGGTTCTGCCGGGTAACACCACCGGCGAACTGGTCGTTTCGCGCGTGGTCGTGGGGGCGTGCCTTATCGTTAACGACGTGAGTGAGACGACGCCGCGACCAGCGGAGAACCCTGGACAGGGTCCCTGGCGCGGGGTCGACCGCAACACCGGCCGGAATGTGATCGCCAGACTGGCCGGATCCGATCCCGACCAGACCGTGCGAGCAGTTGTCGACCAGCTCTCCGGTGAACTCAGCGCCATCGACTCGATCGTCGAAGACGCCGTCAGCGACCCCGGCCGGCTCGATGCACTCAAGCGGATCGGCAATTTCGAAGACAGCCGCAGCACAACACTGGACACGATCGCAGCCCTAACCGCCGAGGCGCTCGGCACCAAGCACGCGGCAGTCTCGGTGGTCTACCCAGACCGACAGGTCCTCGCCGGTTGCTACGCGGAGGACGGCGGCATTCCCCGAGTCCGGCCGCTGGGGATGTCGATCTGTAAGTACACGGTCGCCAGTCGGGAGGCGTTGGTCGTCGACGACACGCGCTCGCATCCGTTGCTCTCGGATCACCCTGCCGTCAAAGACGGCGGCGTGATCGCCTACGCCGGGGTCCCGCTATTGGACCCGAACGGCTTCGTCGTCGCCACCCTGTGCACGTGGGATGTACAGCCCCGGCGCTGGTCGAGCGGTCAAGTGCAGATTCTTGTCGACCTCGCCGAGGTCGCCGCCCGGCGTCTGTTCGCCGGATCTCGGTGAAACCGGCCGGACAACAGCGACGCCGATGGTAATCTTCGCCAGTTTTCGACTTTCCGAGTTTTTGACACCTCCGCACATTACGAAATCGGGTAGCGTCCTGCTCGTGTTTCTGTGGGTGACGTGAGCCGACGTGGCGATCCGGATACTTCACGTCGAGAACACGCCGCCACGACCGGTGGGCGGCGACAAACCGCCCAGTCACCGCAAGACCTTTGCCGAACTCGTCCGCACGGATCCGTTGAGCACCATCATTACGGTGTCCATCGACGTCCTGTCGGCCTCGGTCGCCACGGTCGCGGGGGCGTGGTGGGCGTTACGGACCGACCAGGTAATCCCGCCCATCTGGATGGCTGTCACCTTCGTTCCGGTGGTCATCGCCATGCTCGGCATGCGGTCGGTCTATCACCGTCGGCTCAATCGCAAGTTCCTCGACGAGATCGGGCCCCTCGAGACGACGGTCGCGCTGGCGTGCATGTTCCTGCTCAGCGCGATGCTGGCACGCGACGTGCCCTGGCAGCCCGGGGCCGTGGTGTTCAAGATCTGGATCTGCGCCGCTATCTTCATGCCGCTGGGCCGGCTGATCCGCGCGACCGTTCAACGCAGCCTGCGCCGTCGCCATCACCTGGTGTCGCCGACCATCATCGTCGGCAACGGACGCGTGGCCGGCCAGATCATCAACCGCCTCGAGGCGTTTCCCGAACACGGCCTCGTCCCGGTCGGAATCGTCGACGCCGAGCCATGGTTCGGCTATCCGGGTGACCCGCGTCCATCCCTGCCCTATCTGGGGCCGCCGGACAACATCGACGACGTGATCCGCGAGACCCGCGCCGAGGGCCTCGTCATCGCTTTCTCCCGCACCCAGGACGAGGTGCTGACCCCGGTGGTGCGGGCCGCTCACCGCAACGGCCTTCGGGTGTGGGTGGTCCCACGGATGTTCGACGTCATCGGCGAGCGAGTCCGAGTGGAGCATGTGGGCGGCCTGCCGCTACTGGCACTGCCCCACACCGATCCGCGGGGCTGGCAGTTCAGCGTCAAACACATCTTCGACCGGGTCGCCTCCAGCCTGCTGCTACTGCTGATTTCACCGGTTTTCGTGACGTTGGCACTATTGGTCAAACTGAGCTCGCCAGGACCGGTCTTCTTCCGCCAGCGCAGAGTTGGGCGCGACGGAAAAGTGTTCGACTGCCTGAAGTTCCGCACGATGCGCGCGCCACGGCCCGCCGATGCCGACTTCCAGCTCAAGATCGGTGCGGCGCCCGGCGGCGTCGAGGGGGTCGATCGCCGAACCGGTATCGGCAAGATCCTGCGCGCGACGTCACTCGACGAACTGCCCCAGTTCATCAATGTGTTGCGCGGACAGATGAGCCTGGTCGGCCCCCGCCCGGAGCGGCCGGAATTCGTCGAATTGTTCGAGGCACAGATCAAACGCTACGGCGAGCGGCACAGAGTGAAGGCCGGTGTCACGGGCTGGGCACAGGTTCATGGTTTGCGCGGTCAGACCTCGATCGCCGACCGCGCCGAGTGGGACAACTACTACATCGAAAACTGGTCACTCGCCCTTGACCTGAAAATTCTGGCCCTCACGATTCCGGCGGTGTTGCGACGTGCTGAGTAAAAGTTCCATAACGACACGGTTAGCTGGGGTATGGACGACGATGGACATGGGTAATGCTCAGTTAACGCATCGGCGAACGGCGAGACCCGAACTACGCGCGTCCCAGGAGTGCTCATGAGTCACCCACTGCTCACGTCAACCGATGTGATCCGGCACGCGATCGCCGAACAGGTGCGGGCCCTCGGCGGCACCGACGAGGACATCGACAACATTGCGTTCGCCGCCTCGTATGCCGTGATGTGTTGGGGTTGCGTGGCGAAAGAGACCAACTGACCGCTGCGGTTCAGCCGGCCGTGTCACTCCGCACCGGGCAGCTGGCGCCCAGATAGTGGATTCCATTGTCACGCTCGCTGATCGGCGGCAGATTCCGGGCGGGGGTGTGCAACAAGGGTGCGTCGGCGGGAATCCGCCCCCTCGCCCGGTCCCAGCCGGCACGGGCCCGCGGGTGCATTCGGCGCCGCGCCGGCACCAGCTTGAATGCGATGTTCACCGCCCGGCCGAACAGCCGATGTAGCCGCTCGTCACGCTTGGACCACGAGTACCCCATCAGCTCGCGAACCGGTTGGTCATAGAGGCCCACAGTCACCCAGACCGCGAACGGCCCGAGCACCTTCAGGTACATCGCCCACACAGCATCCGGAACCCACTGCAGTGACGGATGTTTGGGCATCGTCGACAGGTCGAGCACCTGGCGGGTGGCCCAGTTGTTTTCCAGGACGTTGCGACACATGCGGTCCCAGTAGATCTGGAATTCCTCCCAGGACGCCGGCACCGGGCGCATGCTCATGCCGTACATCCGGTACCAGGTGATGTGTTCGTCGAACAACTGGCGTTTCTGCACCTCGGTGAGACCGCCTCCGAAGTGCTCGGCGGTCAGGATGGTCCCCATGAAGAACGTCGCGTGTGCCCAGTAGAAGA
Source organism: Mycolicibacterium sp. CBM1 (assembly GCF_054073305.1). Classification (NCBI taxonomy): domain Bacteria; kingdom Bacillati; phylum Actinomycetota; class Actinomycetes; order Mycobacteriales; family Mycobacteriaceae; genus Mycobacterium; species Mycolicibacterium sp. CBM1. The sequence continues at coordinate 5,878 of NZ_JBSXPP010000005.1, forward strand.
CGTCCGGGTTGAGCGCGCTGTAGCGGCGGCCTTGCGCATCCACACCTTTGATGGGGATGTGGTAGTCGCGCACCTCGGCGCCGGTCGCCGGCGCGCGGTCGCCGTCGAAGACAACGCCGCCAATTGGGTACAGCGAGCGCAGCAGGCGGGGCAGCCGTTCGACGAAGAAGATCGAGTGCTGCTCGACCGCGGCGCCCAGCTGAGGGTGCATGTTCTGCATCGAGCCGGCCCACGGGCCCTGTAGCAGTCCACGCCAATCACCGAAGTACTTCCACGTCAAAGAATCGGGACCGAGGACGGTAGGCGGGGCGTCGTAACCTCCGCCGGTCACCGGGCAACCGGACTCAGACTGCGGGCTGTCGCTGGTGGCAGGGCACGACGGCGACGTATCTTGACTCAATTGATGAACCTTCCCAAGGGTTTGGGACAATTTGACTACATGCGTTGTCACCATGAGCTTAGGAGCGATGTGACCTCCGGTCAACGACGGGGCCGCTGGTCCGGCGTGCCACTGCGGGACCGTCAGGCGCTGCGACGCGACGAATTCATCGCCGCGGGGGTCGGCCTACTCGGGGGCTCGGGCGGCCCGGCGCTGACCGTACGGGCGGCGTGCCGCGAGGCGGGCTTGACCGAACGGTACTTCTACGAGAGCTTCTCGGACCGCGACGACTTCGTCCGCGCCGTGTACGACGACGTCTGCGCCCGCGCGATGACGGCGCTCATGGCCGCGGCAACCCCGCGCGAAGCGGTCGAGAAGTTCGTCGCGTTGATGGTCGACGATCCGGTCCGCGGGCGGGTGCTGCTACTGGCCCCCGAGGGCGAGCCGGTACTGGTTCACTCCGGGGCGCAATGGATGCCGACCTTCATCGACCTCTTGCAACAAAAACTGACCACCATCAACGACCAGGCGATGCAGAAGATGGTTGCGACGGGCCTGATCGGCGCGTTGACGGCACTGTTCACCGCTTATCTCGACGGACGACTCAGCGTCTCCCGCGAGCAGTTCATCGACTACTGCGTAGACCTGCTGCTGTCCCGAGCGGCGAGCTACCCGCCGGCGACCTGACCGGCCTCACCCGGGACGTTGCCGGTCTGCAGCAGCTCGTCAGAGGAACTCTCCGCGGCCGCGGCCTGCTGCTCGGCCAACTTCTCCTGGTAATCCGAGTAGGCCTGCCGACCCTCCGGGCTGCCGACGCTGTTGCCCGGCACCCCCGCGGCCGCAAAGCTGTTGTTGCAGTTCAGGTACAGCAGCACTCGGCCGCCGGCGCTCGTCCCGCTGGAATCCAGGAAGTCGGCGGAACGCGATCCGGTCACCGTGCACTGGTCGGTCGGCAGGAAGCTGCCCACCTTGGTAGCGACAGTCGCCGATTGGCCGGAGTCACTGATCGCCTGGGCGGCGTCGGCGTAAGTCATGCCCGCGTACTCGTTGACTGCTGCCGCCACGCCCGAGCCGAACATCGCGAACGACGCCGTCGCGGCGCCGACGGCACCGATGCCGATCACAAAAGCCTTCTTCACGACTTACGACCTCCGGACATGTGGAATACCTGTGCGTTTGCGTACCAAACGCTGGTGACGCTAGTCCGCAAATCGTACTCCAGTGATGCGCGCCGCGCAGTGCGCCCGTCCACCCGGTCTCCGCCCGCTGCCAGCGGCCAGACGCGCGGACCCCTGGCGCTAACCGGCGCCGATGTATTGCTGCAACTCCACCGAGCAGCTGTCGGGATATTTGTCGCACAACGTCTGGCACCACGTCATGCTGCTGTCGCAGTGCTGCGGATCCTTGTTGTACCAGGCCAGCGACTTAAGTTCCTTCTTTACCTTGCGCCCCTGCGGGCTCGCGGCCGAGTTCCCGGGCTTGCCCGGGCCGGCCAGCGGGGCGGCGCAGTTTAGATCCAATAGGATCGCCGAGTCCTGCTTCCGGCCGCTCGCGTTGAGAAAAGTCGCCTTGTTCGACCCGGTCACGATGCAGTCGTCGATGGCGAGCTGACCGCCCATCACCGAGGAGATGACGGCCTTGGACCCCCAGCTCTGGATCCTTGCCGCCGCACTCGCATAGGTCTGCCCAGACAAGTTGGGCCCCTTGGCATTTGCGATGGCGGTGCCGAACGTGCCCGACACCACGGCGACGGCCGCGAATGCACTGACAGTTATCTGAGCGCGACGGCTCATTTTTCCCCCAACCCGACGGTTTTCCCCAACCCGACGGCCGGAACCGTCCCCACCTGACAGATCGGAAGCCTATCGGCTACGCCTGTCGTGCGCGCCCGAACGACTCGCCCACTACGTGGAACTTGAATGTCACCGGGATACACAGATATATTGACTGCTACCACTAGGAACATATAACTGGAGGGTTCATGTCGAAAGACCTGACCGACCTCGATCTGCTACGTGAGCTGGAACCGGTGGCGGAGAAGCTCATAAACCGCCACATGACGATGATGAAAGACTGGAATCCGCACGACTACATCCCGTGGTCGGACGGCAGAAACTTCTACGCTCTCGGCGGCCAGGACTGGGATCCGGAGCAGTCGAAGCTCTCCGAGGTCGCGCGCACGGCGCTGGTGCAGAACCTCCTCACCGAGGACAACTTGCCCGCCTACCACCGCGAGATCGCCATGAACTTCTCCATGGACGGGCCGTGGGGTTACTGGGTGAACCGGTGGACCGCCGAGGAGAACCGGCACGGCATCTCGATCCGCGACTACCTGGTAGTCACCCGCAACTGCGATCCCATCGAGCTCGAGGAGCTGCGGATGGAGCAGATGACGCGCGGGTTCTCCCCCGGCCAGAACCAGCAGGGCGACCTGTTCGCCGAGAGCCTGTTCGACTCGGTCATGTACGTCAGCTTTCAAGAGCTCGCCACCCGGGTGTCGCACCGCAACACCGGCAAGGCCTGCAACGACCCGGTGGCCGAGCAGCTGCTGGCCAGGATCTCCAACGACGAGAACCTGCACATGATCTTCTACCGCGACGTCAGTGAGGCTGGCTTCGCCGTCGCCCCGAACCAGGCGATGCACTCCCTGCACCGCGTGCTGCGCAACTTCAAGATGCCTGGCTACACGGTTCCCGACTTCCGCCGTAAGGCCGTCATCATCGCGATGGGCGGCGTCTACGACCCGCGCATCCACCTCGACGACGTCGTGATGCCGGTCCTGAAGAAGTGGCGGATCTTCGAGCGTGAGGACTTCACCGGTGAAGCCGCCCGCATGCGCGACGACCTCGCCCTCCTGATCAAAGAACTCGAAGAGACATGCGACAAGTTCGAGGAAGCCAAAGCACGCAAGCTGGAGCGCGACGCGAAGCTGGCCGAGAAGCGCAGCGCGAAGGCACTTGCCGGGGCGGCGACATAGTCCACACGACAACGGCTGCCACCGGGCTGCGGATCGGGCCTTTCGCCCTCCGCAGCCCGGTTGTCTTGGCACCCATGGCCGGTGTCACCAACGTCGCGTTCCGCACCCTGTGCCGCGAATTGGAGCAGGCCCGGGTCGGCACCGTGTCCGGGCTCTACGTCTGCGAGATGGTGACGGCGCGCGCCCTGGTCGAGCGCCACCCGGTCACCATGCACATGACCACCTTCGCGCCGCAGGAAACGCCGCGCTCGCTGCAGCTCTACACCGTCGACCCGGCCACCACCTACGAGGCCGCCCGGATGATCGTCACCGAGGACCTCGCCGACCACATCGACATGAACTTCGGTTGTCCAGTACCCAAGGTGACCCGTCGCGGCGGCGGTGCGGCACTGCCGTACAAGCGGCGCCTGTTCGGCCAGATCGTCGCCGCCGCCGTGCGTGCGACCGAGGGCACCTCGGTGCCGGTGACGGTCAAGTTCCGCGTCGGCATCGACGACGCCCACCACACCCACCTTGACGCTGGAAGGATCGCCGAGCAGGAGGGGGCCGCCGCGGTGGCGCTGCACGCCCGCACTGCCTCGCAGCGCTACTCCGGCACCGCAGACTGGGACCAGATCGCCCGGCTCAAGCAGACGGTCACCACCATTCCGGTGCTCGGCAACGGTGACATCTTCGAGGCCAGCGACGCCCTGGCGATGATGGCCGCGACGGAGTGTGACGGAGTCGTCATCGGGCGCGGTTGCCTGGGCCGGCCCTGGCTGTTCGCCGAGCTGTCTGCCGCATTCACCGGGACACCCGCGCCGACCCCGCCCACCCTCGGGGAGGTCGCCGATATCATCCGCCGCCACGGCCGACTGCTGGCCGACCACTTCGGCGAGGACAAGGGCATGCGTGACATCCGCAAGCACGTCGCCTGGTACCTGCACGGCTTCCCCGCCGGTGCGGACCTGCGGCGGGCGATGGCGCTGGTCAAGACCCTCGACGAGCTCGACAGACTGCTCGACCGGCTCGACGGTGACGTGCCGTTCCCGGAAGCGGCCACCGGCCCGCGCGGCCGGCAGGGCTCGGCCGCGTCGGTGACGCTTCCGGAAGGCTGGCTCGACGATCCGGACGACTGCACGGTCCCGGCAGGGGCCGACGTTATGCACTCCGGTGGCTGAACCGAGACGGTCCCGACATCAGCGCGCGCTGGCGGCCGTACGGGTCGTCTCAGTACGATAGTGATCTTGTCGTGGGCCGTCTGGAGTGGCGGACTCCCATCGACTGCTGCTAGAAGACATGTGGACGGTTAGGACGCCGGTCTTCGGCGGTCCGGCACAGGTGCCCAGAGAACCGCACCCGGAGTATCAGGCGCACCGTAGCGCGAGACCTCACCAGAGTCGGAGGCGACTGGAACATGAGCGACGGCGACAACGCCGCCCCTGGCCAGCACCGCGCCTCCGACCCGCCGGGGGATCGGATCACCCGTGCCCCGCGGTCCGCGTCACTTCCCGCTCCCTGGGAGCGCGCCTCGGCCGCCGGGCGCCCGCGGCCCCCGGCACCGGCCGGTAACCACACCGAAGGCGTGGCCGTCGCCGACCTGATCGCCAAGATCTCAGGCGCCCCGCCGCCCGCCGAAGTCACCCGCCACAACGCCGAACCGAGCGTTCTCGACGGATCTCCCGACGAACATCCCGCTGGCTCGTTCGACAACTCTTCGGACCCAACCGAACCCGTCGCCGTCATCTCGGCCGCCTATGCCGACGAAGTGCCCGACCTCGCGGCCCTGGACCGGACCCGCCGGCCACTGGTGGCCGAACATGACCCCGACCCTGCTCCCCCGACCGATCCGGAGCCGAAGAAGAAGCGATCCCGCAAGCCGGTGTTGTTGGCCGGGCGGTCCGCGGCCGCAGTGTTCGCAGTGTCCGCCCTGGTGCTCACCGGCGGCGCCTGGCATTGGCAGTCGACCAAGAACGACCTGCTGCGCAATGTCGCGGCGCTGGACCCGAACTCGCGCGACATCCTCGACCCCAACGCCCAGTTCGGCGACGAGAACTTCCTGATCGTGGGTGTCGACACCCGGACCGGGGCCAACGGTCAGATGGGTGCCGGCACCACCGCGGACGCCGAAGGCGCTCGTTCGGACACCATCATGCTGGTCAACGTCCCAGCCGACCGTAAGCGCGTCGTCGCAGTCTCCTTCCCTCGTGACCTCGCCATCACCCCGATGAAGTGTCAGGCCTGGGATTCCGACACCGGCAAGTACGGCCCGGTCTACGACAAGCAGACCGGCGAATCGAGCGACGAATACCGCTACACCGAGACCAAACTGAACTCGGCGTACGCCTTCGGCGGGCCAAAATGCCTGGTCAAGGTGATCCAGAAGATGTCGGGACTGTCTATCAACCGGTTCATGGCGGTCGACTTCGCCGGTTTCTCCAAGATGGTCGACGCGGTCGGCGGCGTCGAGGTGTGCAGCACGACGCCGCTGGAGGACTACGAGCTGGGCACGGTGCTGGCGAAGGCAGGCCGCCAGATCCTCGACGGGCACACCGCACTGAACTACGTGCGTGCCCGCCAGGTCACCACCGAGCTCAACGGCGACTACGGCCGGATCAAACGCCAGCAGCTGTTCCTGTCCTCGCTGCTGCGCTCGATCATCTCCAAGGACACGCTGTTCAGCCTCAGCAAGCTCAACAACGTCGTCAACATGTTCATCGACGACTCCTACGTCGACAACGTCCGGACCAAGGACCTGGTGGAACTCGGACAATCGCTGCAGGGCGTCAACGCCGGCCGGATCACGTTCGTCACCGTGCCGACCACCGGAATCACCGACGCCGACGGCAACGAGGAACCGCGCACCGACGACATCCGGGCCCTGTTCGACGCCATCATCAACGACGACCCGCTACCGGGCGAGAACGACACCAACGCCACCACCAGCCCGGCGACCGCCTCGAAGCAGACGCTTCAGGCCACCAAGCCCAGCCCGGTCGAGCCGCCCACCGAGACCACACAGACCGAACTGGTCAACGCGGTGACGACCGACCCGCAGGACATCAGCGTTCAGGTGTCGAACTCCACCGGGCAGGAGGGACTCGGCGCCACCGCCGCCGCGGCCCTGCGCGAACACGGGTTCAACGTGGCCGCCCCCGACGACTACCCGGGCACCGTGGCGGCGACGACGGTGATGTTCTCAGCAGGCAACGAACAGGCCGCCGCCACGGTGGCGGCCGCGTTTCCGGCCGCCCAGATGGAGCGCGTCGACGGCCTCGGCGAGACCGTACAGGTAGTGCTGGGGCCGGATTTCAACACCGTCAACGCCCCTCCACCGAGTGGATCGGCGGTCAGCGTGCACGTGAGCCACAATTCCAGCAGCACACCGACCCAGTTGCCCGAGGATCTGACAGTCACCAACGCCGCCGACATCACTTGCGAGTAGGCGCGACCGCGCGGGTGAGCGGTTTGCTTTCATTCACCGGGCGTTCACCGAGACGGCGCATACCCAGCTCGCCTGCAGAAAGTAGGCTGGGCGCATGCGGACCGCTTACCACGAGCAGCTCGACGCTCTGACTAACCAGCTCGCCGAGATGTGCCGATTGGCCGGCGTCGCGATGGAACGGGCGACTCAGGCATTGCTCCAAGCCGATTTGGTGCTCGCCGAACAGGTGATCACCGACCACGATCACATCTCGACGGCCAGTGCTCACGCCGAAGAGGCCGCCTTCGTGCTGCTGGCCCTACAGGCCCCGGTGGCCGGCGACCTGCGCGCGATCGTGAGCTCCATCCAGATCGTCGCCGACGTCGACCGGATGGGGGCGCTGGCACTGCACGTCGCCAAGATCGCCCGCCGTCGCCACCCCCAGCACGCGCTGCCCGAGGAAGTCAACGGGTACTTCGCCGAAATGGGTCGGGTCGCAGTCGAATTGGGCCACAGCGCGCGGGAGGTACTGCTCTCCCGGGATCCGGAGAAGGCTCGGCGCATCCGCGAAGAAGACGATGCGATGGACGACCTGCACCGGCACCTGTTCACGGTGCTGATGGACCGGGAATGGAAGCACGGGGTGGCCGCCGCGGTGGACGTCACGCTGCTGGGCCGGTTCTACGAGCGCTTCGCCGACCACGCGGTGGAGATCTCCCGGCGAGTGATCTTCCAGGTGACCGGGCGGCTGCCCGACGAAGAGGGAATCCCGACCTACTGACCGGATCGCTCCGGACAACGAAAAGGGCTGCCGCGCGGATCGCGCGGCAGCCCTTTTCGTGTGCCGGCTTCGGGTGCCGGCGCTTCTTACCCGAAGCGACCGGAGATGTAGTCCTCGGTGGCCTTCTGGCTGGGGTTGGAGAAGATCTTCTCGGTGTCGTCGATCTCGACGAGCTTGCCTGGCTTGCCAGTGGCCTCGAGGTTGAAGAACGCGGTCTGATCGCTGACGCGGGCGGCCTGCTGCATGTTGTGGGTGACGATGACGATGGTGAACTCCTGCTTGAGTTCGGAGATCAGATCCTCAATCGCCAGCGTGGAGATCGGGTCGAGCGCCGAGCAAGGCTCGTCCATAAGCAGCACGTCGGGCTGCACGGCGATGGCACGGGCGATACACAGCCGCTGCTGCTGCCCGCCCGAGAGACCGCCGCCGGGCTTGTCGAGGCGGTCCTTGACCTCGTTCCACAGGTTGGCGCCCTTGAGCGAACGCTCACAGGTCTCGTCGAGAACCTTGCGGTTGCGCACGCCCTGCAGCTTCAGGCCGGCCACCACATTGTCGCGAATCGACATGGTGGGGAACGGGTTCGGACGCTGGAACACCATGCCGATGGTCTTGCGCACACCCACCGGATCCACCCCGGAGCCGTAGATGTCCTCTCCGTCGAGTAGGACCGAGCCTTCGACACGCGCACCAGGAATCACCTCGTGCATGCGGTTCAGGGTGCGCAGCACGGTGGACTTGCCACAGCCGGACGGCCCGATGAAGGCGGTCACGCTGCGCGGCGGCACTGCCATCGACACGTCGGCGACGGCGTGGAATGCACCGTAGTAGATGTTGACATCTTTGAGATCCAGCCGCTTGGCCATCGAACTCTCCTAAACCTTCTTCGGGGAAAAGAACTTGGCAACGAAGCGGGCGCCGATGTTGAGCACCGCGATCAACACGATCAGGGTCAGCGCCGCACCCCAGAGTCGGTCGGTGGGAACCGGATTGGCCCCCGCGCCCGCCGAGGTCTGGTCATACATCATGCCCGGCAGCGACCCCATGAAGCCGCTGAACATGTCGAAGTTCATCGCCTGGGAGTAGCCGACCAGGATCAGCAGCGGGGCGGTCTCACCCATCACACGGGCCAGCGCCAACATGATGCCGGTAACGATGCCCGACAGGGCGGTCGGAATGACAATGCGTGCAATGGTTTTCCACTTCGGCACACCGAGGGCGTAGCTCGCCTCCCGCAGGTCCATCGGGACGATGCGCAGCATCTCCTCGGTCGAGCGCACAATGACCGGGATCATCAGCAGGACCAGGGCCAGCGAGACCGCGAAGCCGGACCGCGGAAAGCCAAGGGTGGCAACCCACAACGCATAGATGAACAATGCCGCCACGATGGAGGGAACACCGGTGAGGATATCCACCATGAACGTGGTGACCTTGCCCAGTTTGGTGCCGCCGCCATACTCCACCAGGTAGATGCCGACGAATACGCCGACCGGGATGGAGATGACCGCGCAGAACAGCCCTTGCAGCAGGGTGCCGACCAGAGCGTGGTAGACACCGCCGCCCGCCTGAAACGCCGTCATCCCGGCCTGCGAGTGCGACCACCAGCCTTCGTCGAGAATGATCTTCAGGCCTTTGGTGATCACCGAATAAAGCACCCACATCAGTGGTACGACTGCCACCAGTACCGATGCGGTCACCAGCACCGTGGCGGCGTTGTTGGTCACTTTGCGGCGCACGCTGACCGCCTGGAAGGTGGGCGCCTTGACGGGCCTGTCCAGCGTCGAGGTCATCGGGCTCCCCTTCCGGCGACCGCGGCGCGTGCCGCGGAGTTGACCACGAAGGTCAGGATGAACAGCACCAGTCCGGCGGCAATGTAGGCACCGGCCTTGTACTGGTCGTTGAATTCCGATGCAGCCGAGGCGATCTTGCTGGCGAAGGTGTAGCCCGCATCGAACAGCGACCAGCCGAACGCCTTTTGCGTGCCACGCAGGATGATCAACAGCGCGATCGTCTCGCCAAGGGCACGCCCCAGACCGAGCATCGCTCCGCTGATGTAACCGGACAACCCGAACGGCAGGACCGTGGTCCTGACCACTTCCCAGCGGGTGGCGCCCAGCGCCAGCGCGGCCTCGATCTGGCCGCGCGGTGTCTGGACGAACACCTCGCGGGTCACCGCGGTGATGATCGGAAGGATCATCACCGCCAACACGATTCCGGCGGTAAAGATAGTGCCGCCGCCGGCCACCGACGCGTTGCCGGTGGCGAACAGGAAGATCCAGCCGAGGTTGTCGTTGAGCCACAATGCCAACGGCTTGATCACCGGCGCAACGACATACAGGCCCCACACGCCGTAGATGATCGACGGCACCGCCGCCAGCAGATCGACCATGTAGCCCAGCGGCCCGGACACCCGCCGGGGCGCGTACTGCGTCAGGAAGATCGCGATACCCAGCGCGACCGGCATTGCGAGCACCAGCGCGAACAACGACACGAACACCGTCACCTGCAGCAGGTCCAGGATCCCGAACTGCATGTGGGCGGTGTCGGTGGTGACCCAGTTCCCGCCGTAGGTGAAGAAGTTCGCGTCGTTGCGCGCCAATGCGGGCACCGCACGCCAGACGAGGAACAGGCCGATCGCGGCGATGAGGGCGATGATCAGGATGCCCGAGCCCTCGGAGAGCCCACGGAAGATCCGGTCGCCGAGACGCACCTTCGCGGCTCCGGACGGCTTCGTGGGCACCGCGGGCTTCTCCGGCGTCGGCTCAGCGATGAAATCGCCCGCTCCGGCCCCCGCTGGATCAGGTGTCGTCACATCTACCCCGTCGCTCACTGATCTCCCCATCGTCACCGCAATCGACCTGCCTCGCCAGCGCTGTTAGGAAATTGCTTCGACAGAGGTGAGCAGCCGCTTCTTGAACGCGTCAGGCAGCGGCACATAACCGGCGGCCGGAAGTCCGGCCTGGCCGTCATTGGCGGCCACGGTCAGGAAGGACTTGACCGCCGCGGAGGTATCGGCGTCGTAACCCTTCGAGCACACGATCTCGTAGGTCGCCAGCATCAGCGGGTAGGCACCCGGGGCCTTGGTGGAGTACAGCGAGTTCAGGTCCAGCACCAGATCGTTGCCCTCGCCGGCGAACTTCGCGGAATCGATGGCCGCCTTGGCGGAGTCATCGGTGAGCTCGACCGGACCGCTGCCGGTGTCGATCTGAGCCATCGCCAGCTTGGCCTGGTCGGCGAAGCCCTTCTCGACGTAACCGATCGAACCCGGGGTGGCCTGCACAGCCTGGACCACGCCGGCCGTCTTCTGCGCGCCTTCGCCGGCGCCGCCCTGGAACTCCTTGCCCGCACCCTTGGTCCAGGCCTCCGGAGCAGCGGCGGACAGGTACTTCTGGAAGTTGTCCGTGGTGCCCGAGGAATCCGAGCGGTAGATCGGCGTGATCTTCTGGTCGGGCAGCGATGTGCCGCTGTTCAGGGCGGCGATGGCCGGGTCGTTCCAGTTGGTGATCGCACCGGTGAAGATCTTGGCGAGCACATCGGCATTGACCACGAGCTTGTCGACGCCGGGCACGTTGTAGCCCATGGCGACCGGGCCGAAGACCATCGGCAGGTTCCAGGCCGGGTTGCCGCCGCAGCGCTTGGCTGCCGCGTCGGGCTGGTCCTTCGACAGCGGCGAGTCCGAACCGGCGAAGTCGACCTGCCCGGCGATGAACTGAGTGACGCCCGCGCCGGAACCGGTCGGGTTGTAGGAGAGGTTCTTGCCCGGGCACTTCTGGCCCCAGACCTGGTTGAAGACCGCGATGGCGTTCTGCTGTGCGGTCGAGCCTTCGCCGGTCAGCGCGTTCTTGCCGCCGCAGTCGGCCGCTGCACTGGACGACGAGCCGGAGGCGGCGCTCGACGATGACGACGTTCCCGAGTTGTTGTCGCTGCCGCAGGCGGTGAGCGTCAGCCCGGTGATTGCCGTGGCTGACACGGTCGCGAAGAACGCCTTGCCAAACCTGTTCAGATTCACCTATCCCACTTTCTCCAGTGTTGCCCTGTTAGCCCCGGTAGGAGCGTGTGCATCACGGGGGAAGTTATGCGCTGGTAATGGACGGAAGCCACCCGGAAGATGAACGCAGGGTGAACAGGCTCATGAACGCCGCATTGCGAACAGCCGCCAATTAATGACCGGCAGGGGATGTGGCAATGTTCGCTGACGAGGGGGGACCGTACGCGGTGTCAGTGCTCGATACAGCAAAGCCGAGTCGGTCGTAGGTCCGGACCGCGGCGGTGTTGTCGGCCTCGACGTACAGCATGACCACGGGTTCCTCGGCCTCGCCGAGCCGCTGGGCCAGGTGGGAGACGCCGACCAGGGTGAGCACCCGGCCGAGCCCGCGGCCCTGTTCGGCCGGATCCACCCCGACGACGTAGACCTCGCCCAGCCCGAATTCGTCGGGGTGGATCTTCGTCCAGTGGAAGCCCAACAGACCCCCGGTGCCGGCGTCGAACGCCAGGAACAAGCCGCCGGGGTCGAACCACGCCTCATTGCGGCGCTCGTCGAGGTCGGACTCCGTCCAGCCACCTTGCTCGGGATGCCAGGAGAAGGCGGCGTTGTTCACCCGCAGCAGCGCCGGGTCGTCGACAGGGCCTGCGTAGGTGCGAATCCGGATGCCGTCGGGCACCACGACGTCGGGCAGGTCGCGCAGCGAACGCTGCATCTGGAGCAGCTCCCGCTTCACCGTCATCCCGAGCGCCTCGGCCACCGCCTGGGCAGCCGGCCGGGTGCCGTGCGCCCAGAACCGGATCCGCCCACCACTTTCCTCAGTTGCCGCGCGCAACAACGCGGTCCCGAGGCCACGACGTCGCGCGTCGGGGTGAACGACCAACTCCCCCATCGCGTCGGCGCCGTCGCGGCCCGGCGTCAGATTGAGGTACCCGCGCACACCGGATGCGTCGTCACCGGCCAGGAGGTGTCCCGTCCTGGCATGCGGTAACTCGCGCAACACCTGCTCTCCGACCGGGGCGACGCCGTCGGCGCGGGCGGCGGCGTCGATGAGGGCACGGACCTGGATCTGCTCCGACTCGGTAAGGCCGGCGCGTCGCTGCAATGACGCCACCGCCGTCACTGACTGCGCAGCGGCTGAGACAGCGGGCCGGAGCGCACACCGTCCTGCAGGACGTCCTCGGCGTCGTCGAATCCGTCTTCGTCGTCCTCGGGGTACTCGGGCTCAACCGCGGCGGGAGGCCGGCCTCTGGCCGGGCGGACAGCCTTGTAACCCACGTTGCGGACGGTGCCGATCAGCGATTCGTATTCCGGCCCGAGCTTGGCCCGCAGCCGGCGCACGTGCACGTCGACGGTGCGGGTGCCACCGAAGAAGTCGTAGCCCCAGACTTCCTGCAGCAACTGCGCGCGGGTGAAGACCCGGCCCGCGTGCTGGGCCAGGTACTTGAGGAGCTCGAACTCCTTGTAGGTCAGGTCCAGGGGCCGTCCGCGCAGCCGAGCCGTGTAGGTGCCCTCGTCGATGACCAGTTCACCGAGGCTGACTTTGCCGGCACTCTCCTGGCTTGCCATTCCGCCCCGGCGGCCGACGAGCAGCCGCAGCCGGGCATCGATCTCGGCTGGGCCGGTGCTGGGCAGCAGGATCTCGTCCAGCCCCCAGTCGACGTTGACGGCGACCAGGCCGCCCTCGTTGACCACGGCGACCACCGGAACCGAGGTACCGGTGGTGCCCAGCAGTCGACACAGACCACGGGCGGCGGCCAGATCGGTGCGTGCGTCGACGATCGCCACATCCGCGGTGCCGGCCTCTAGCAGCGACGACACCTCGGTCGGCGCTGACCGCACCGTGTGCGCGAGCAGGGCCAATGACGGCAGCACCGACTCCGGGTGCGGGTCGACGGTAAGAAGCAGCAGGTCCAACAGACTCTCCAATTCGCTGGATGCTCATCTCCGACAGCACCGTCGCGGTGACCTACCAGACTCATGGGCGACATATGGCCGTTACGACCATGGGTCAACTAACTTTAACCCGCGACCTGCTATTTAGCCGATCTGATCGCTTCAGCGCCTTAATCGGGGCGAGCGGCGGTTCGCCGCCCGGCGGCTGTAGGCCAGAATATGCAGGTGCGAAAGCTGCTGATCACTCTCGGCGCGGCGGTGCTGGCCGTCGTCGTCGGGGCGGTCGGCGCCGACTTCGGGGCGACTATCTACGCCGAGTATCGGCTGGCCCGCACCGTGCGCAGCGTCGCCGGCCTGTCGTTCGACCCCTCGGTGGCGATCCTCGGCTTTCCTTTTATCGAGCAGGCCCGACGGCATCATTTCGACGAGATCGAGATCAAGGCCAACGGCGTGAGCCACGCTGTCACCGGCAAGGCGTCGCTGGAGGCAACCCTGCATGACATCGACCTCACCGAGGCGTCGTGGCTGATCCGACCGGGGGCGAACCTGCCGGTCGGCAAGCTGGAGAGCCGCATCATCATCGACTCCGGACACCTCGGCCGGTTCATCGGCATCAAGGACCTCATGGTCGAGGCCCCGTCGAAAGAGACCAACGACGCCACCGGCGGCACCACCGAGTCGGGGATTTCCGGCAGCAAGGGTCTGGTCTTCACCGGGACACCGCGACAAGCCGACCTCACCAAGCCGGTCAGCGTGGCGGTGGATCTGTCGATGGCCGGCGACGACCAGACGACGCTGGTGTTCACCGCCACCGACGTGCAGACCGGACCGGGCACCGCCGACCAGACGGTCCCCGATGACAAGAAGAAGGCGGTGCTCGCGGCCTTCAGCGGCACCCTGCCCGGCCAGAAGCTGCCGTTCGGTGTGCGTCCCACCACCGAGGGGGCACGCGGCTCGGACATCATCATCGAAGGCATCACCGAGGGAGTAACGATCCGCCTGGACGGGTTCAGACAATCATGAGCCCCGCACTGATCACCGCTATCGTGGCCATCGCAGCGGCATTGTGCGCCGCCGCCGCCGCCGGCGTGCTGCACAGCCGCCGTTCCGGCGTACTGCGTGACGCCACCGAGGCGCCCGACCTCGACGTCAGCGATCTGGGACTGTCCCGCACCGGCCCGACCGTCGTGCACTTCAGCGCAGTGTGGTGCGGACCGTGCGCGGGGGTGCGGCGGGTCGTCAACCAGGTGTGCGCCGACTTGGGTGACGTAGCTCACGTGGAGATCGACATGGACGCCAATCCGGCTGCGGCGCGCAAGCTTTCCGTGCTGTCCCTGCCGACGACGTTCATCTTCGACGCCGGTGGCCGTCAGCGGTACCGGACCTCCGGGGTTCCCAAGGCGGCTGACCTGCGGTCGGCCCTGCAGCCACTATTGGCTTGAGAGCCCGGTCATTGGGTAGCATGACTGGCGTGTCAACCCGCCTGGAGCTTGCGCTCACCAAGCGTCGCGCAGTCGATCTGTGCCGCGTCGCGGGTTGTTGCTGTTGTTGTAGCTGCTGAGTAGCCGCGTCTTCTTTCCGCGCCGCCGCTCGCCGAGCAAGCCATTCGCGGCCTGCTTCTGCCCAGCCCAATCAGCAACAGGAGTCTCTACATGTCAACCACCATCTCTCAGACCGCCGCGGGGCCCACCCAAGTGGACGTTCGCGGACCACGGTTCGCGGCATGGGTGACCACCGCGGTCCTGATCGCCGTGCTACTCGCCTCGGCGGTGAGCACCGTTACCGCCGCGGTCCTGCTGGCATTGCAGGCGGTGGTGTTCGCGATCGGCGCCGCGCGCGGCCCGCGTCAGCACCCTTACGGAGTGATCTTCGCCCGCCTCGTCGCACCCGGACTGAGCCCGGTGACGGAACGGGAACCGGTGCCGCCGTTGAAGTTTGCCCAACTCGTCGGCCTGGTGTTCGCCGTCGTGGGAGTCGCTGGGTTTGTCTTCGGCGTGCCACTGCTCGGCACCATCGCCACCGCCTTCGCCCTATTCGCCGCCTTCCTGAATGCGGCTTTCGGGATCTGCCTGGGCTGCCAGCTGTACCCGCTCGTGGCCAGGCTGCGCCGAACCCCCTCCGCCACATAGGCCTTCAAGACAGACAACCGAAAGGAACTCCTCCATGGCACGCTCCGACGTCCTGGTCTCAACCGACTGGGCCCAGAGCAATCTCGACGCACCCAACGTTGTTTTCGTCGAGGTCGACGAGGACGCCAGCGCTTACGACATCGGCCACATCGCCGGTGCGGTGAAACTGGACTGGAAGACCGACCTGCAGGATCCGGTGAAGCGCGACTTTGTTGATGCGCAACAGTTTTCGAAGCTGCTCAGCGATCGCGGCATCTCCAACAACGACACCGTGGTGCTCTACGGCGGCAACAACAACTGGTTCGCCGCCTACGCCTACTGGTACTTCAAGCTGTACGGCCACGAGGACGTCAAGCTCCTCGACGGCGGCCGCAAGAAGTGGGAGCTCGACGGCCGCGAATGGTCGGCGGAGACCGTCTCCCGACCGGCCACCAGCTACACCGCCAAGGCGCCCGACAACAGCATCCGGGCGTTCCGCGACGAGGTGATCGCGGCGATCGGCACCAAGAATCTGGTGGACGTACGCTCGCCCGACGAGT
This sequence comes from Mycolicibacterium sp. CBM1, assembly GCF_054073305.1. Lineage (NCBI taxonomy): Bacteria > Bacillati > Actinomycetota > Actinomycetes > Mycobacteriales > Mycobacteriaceae > Mycobacterium > Mycolicibacterium sp. CBM1. The sequence goes on from NZ_JBSXPP010000005.1 coordinate 21,961, forward strand.
TCTCCGGCAAGATCCTCGCCCCCGCGCACCTGCCGCAGGAGCAGAGCCAGCGCCCCGGCCACGTTCCGAGCGCCATCAACGTCCCCTGGAGCAGGGCTGCCAACGAGGACGGCACCTTCAAGTCCGACGAGGAGCTGGCCAAGCTGTACGCCGACGCCGGCCTGGACGGCGAGAAGGAGACCATCGCCTACTGCCGGATCGGCGAGCGGTCGTCGCACACCTGGTTTGTGCTCCAGGAACTGCTGGGACACAAGAACGTCAAGAACTACGACGGTAGTTGGACCGAATACGGCTCCCTGGTGGGGGCCCCGATCGAGTTGGGAAGTTGATCATGTGCTCTGCGCCTAAACAAGGACAGACCCTGCCCGCCGGCGTCGACCTGGAGAAGGAGACGGTGATCACGGGTCGCGTCGTGGACGACTCCGGGCAGACCGTGGGTGGTGCGTTCGTGCGCCTGCTGGACTCCAGCGACGAGTTCACCGCCGAGGTGGTGGCGTCGGCGACCGGCGATTTCCGGTTCTTCGCCGCCCCGGGCACCTGGACCGTGCGCGCGCTGTCCAAGGTCGGCAATGGTGACGCCACGGTGGCCCCGACGGGCGCCGGCGTGCACGAGGTCGACATCAAGGTCGCCTGAGCCGGTTGAGGAGTCAGGCCATCGGGCAGCGCCTGACAGGGCCTGACGACGAGTAGGTGGCTCGGGCGGTGATCCCGCCTGAGCCCCGGATAGACTGTCACCGTGGTTCTTTTCTACGAGATCCTGCTCGTCGCGACCGTCGTTGTGATCACCTGGTTCGCGCTGTATGCGCTCTATCGACTGATCACCGACGAGTCGTGAGTTCCGAGGACATCCACGGCAGCGGCGATCGCGCCCTGGCCGCGGCGGCTCAACGAGCCAGGGAAACCGCGGGACGCAATATCCCGGCTTTCGACGACCTGCCGCTCCCGCCGGACACCGCCAACCTGCGCCTGGGGGCCAACCTGCATGACGCGCTGCTGGCACTGCTGCCGTTGGTGGGGGTGTGGCGCGGTGAGGGCGAGGGTCGTGGACCGCAGGGTGATTATCGCTTCGGCCAGCAGATCATCGTCTCGCACGACGGCGGCGACTATCTGAACTGGGAAGCCCGCTCGTGGCGCCTGGGCGACGACGGCGAGTACCACTCCCCCGGCTTGCGGGAAACCGGCTTCTGGCGGTTCGTCGACGATCCCTCGGACCCGGGCGAGTCACAGGCCATCGAGCTGCTGCTCGCCCATTCGGCCGGCTACGTCGAGTTGTTCTATGGCAGTCCGCGCACCCAGTCCTCATGGGAACTGGTGACCGACGCGCTGGCACGCAGCAAGTCGGGCGTGCTGGTCGGGGGCGCCAAGCGACTTTACGGAATCGTCGAGGGCGGCGACCTCGCCTACGTCGAGGAACGAGTCGACGCCGACGGCGGCCTCGTCCCCCATCTATCGGCCCGGTTGACCCGGCACGTCGGGTGATCGGCCGCATCGCAGTCGGCCTCGCCGTGGCGGGTGCCGCCGTGGTCTCGGCTTGCGCCCCCGCCCCGGCCCCGAACCAACCCACCGCCATCAGTCCGGCGCCGACTACCACCAGCGCCGCCACTCCCGAGCACGGATCGCTGGCGCACTGCCTGCACGAGCACGGGGTGCCCGACTCGGCCGGCACCGCCGTGCTGGGCCCGCCGCCCGGCGTCGACCCGGGCACATGGGACGAGGCGATGAAGGCCTGCTCGACGCTGGCCCCGGGCCCCGCCGCCTAGCCTGCGACGTCGTCAGGGCGTCGCGTCGCGCCCCGCGCCGGTCACCCGGCGCAGGAACTGCTGCGTTCGTTCATGCTCGGGAGCGGTCAAAACTTGCTCGGCAGAGCCTGATTCGACGATCCGCCCACCGTCGAGGAAGCACACGGTGTCGGCGACCTGGCGGGCGAACCCCATCTCGTGGGTAGCCATGACGATGGTGCGGCCGGCCGCGGCGAGTTCACCGACCAGGTCGAGGACCTCGCCGACGAGTTCGGGGTCGAGCGCGCTGGTGATCTCGTCGAGTAACAGCAGTCGCGGGTCGTAGGCCAGGGCGCGGGCGATGGCCACCCGCTGCTGCTGGCCGCCGGACAGCTTGTCCGGATACGAGTCGGCCTTGTCCGCCAAGCCGACGCGAGCCAGCAGTTCGCGGCCCCGTTCGTCGGCCTCGGCGCGGTCGCGGCGGTGCACCACCCGCGGCGCCAGGGTGATGTTGCGCAGCACGCTCATGTGCGGGAACAGGTTGAACGACTGGAAGACCATTCCCATCGCCCGTCGCTCGGCGTCGGCATCGACGCGCGGGTCGCTGATGTCCCGGCCGTCGAGGAGGATCTGGCCGTCGTCGATGTCCTCGAGCAGGTCCACGCAGCGCAGCAGCGTCGACTTTCCCGACCCGGACGCCCCGATGAGCACGACCACCTGATGTTCGGCCACGTCGAGGTCGACGCCGTCGAGAACCGTGCGGCCGCCGTAGCTCTTGACCAGCCCGCGGACGGAGAGGACGGGCGCCCCGCTCACAGCGCACCCTGCCGGGTGGCGGCACGCCGCGTCGCCCAGTCGGCCAGCCGCGCCGACGGCACCGCCAGCACCACGAACAGCAGGCCGGCCACCACATACGGCGTGAAGTTGTAGCTGCTGGCCGCCTGGATCTGGGCCGCACGCACGGCATCCACGGCGCCGAGCACCGAGATGAGACCGCAATCCTTTTGCAGCGCAACGAAATCATTGAGCAGCGCCGGGGTGACCCGCCGCGCCGCCTGCGGCAGGATCACCAGGCGCATGGTCCGGTGATAGTTCAGTCCGAGGGATTTCGCCGCCGCCAGCTGTGAAGGATGCACCGATTCGATGCCGGCGCGGAAGACCTCCGCCACGTAGGCGGAATAGATCAGCACCAGCGCAAGGCCCCCCAGCAGCACCGGATTGTTGGGGATGCCCGACAGACGCAGGCCGGGCAGGCCGAATCCGACGAGGTACAGGCAGATGATCAGCGGCAGGCCCCGGAAGAAGTCGACGTAACCGGTGGCCAGCGCGCGCACCGGGAACCACACCGGGCCCCGCAGCGTACGCACCGCCGCCAGCGCCAACCCGACGATCAGGATCAGGATCTGACAGACGACCAGGACCCGCACGTTGAGCCACAGCCCATCGAGCACCGCGGGCAGACTCTCCCAGCCCACCCGGAGGTTGAAGAACGACTGGCGGACCCGGGGCCATCCCGGTGAGGCCGTGGTGGCCACCACGGCGACCGCTGCGAAGATCACCGTCGACACCAGCGCGAGCAGGGTGGATCGCCGCGCTCTCGATCGCCGGTACGCGAGGCGTTCGGCGGCCAGCGCCGTCACTTGAGTAAGGGTGCGTTGCCGGCCTCGGCCAGCCATTGTTGCTGCAAGGTGGCCAGGGTCCCGTCGGAGCGCAGCGCATCGACGGCTCCCGAGACGCAGGATGTCAACGGGCTGCCCTTGTCCAGGACGATGCCGAATTCTTCCGGCTTCCCGGTCCCGGACGGCAGTTGGCCGACGATGCTGCCGTCGGTCAGCTCGCTTTGCACCTCGAAAGCCGTGGGCAGATCCACCACCAGCGCGTCAATCTGCCCATTCGTCAGGGCGGCCTTGGCGTCGTCGTTGTTGTTGTAGACGGCGACGGGTGCGGTGGTGCCCAGCGCCTCGGCGGCGTCGTAGCTGGTGGTGCCGACCTGCGCCCCCAACCGCAGGCCTCGCAGGGCGGCCAACGTGGTGGCCTTGGCGGCCGGGGACGACTTGACGGTGACGACGGCCTGGGTGACGTCGTAGTACGGCGAGGAGAAGTCGACGGCGTTCTTGCGTTCGTCGGTGATCGAGAACTCGTTGAGGTTCGCGTCGAACGTCTTGGGCCCGGGTGCGATAGCAGCGTTGAACGGAACCCGCACCCATGCAACGTCTTTGGTGTCATAGCCCAGCTTGCGGGCCACCGCGTAGGCGACCGCTGACTCGAAACCCTTGCCGTTGGCCGGGTTGTCGTCGACGAACCACGGCGGGTAGGCCGGCTGGTCGGTGCCGAAGGTCAGCAGGCCCGCTTTCAACGTGGGCAAGGAGCCCTTGTCGCAGCCACCCGCGGCCGGCGCCGATTTCTCCTCGGCCGGTGAACAACCCACCAGGATTCCCAGGGCAGCCGTGCCGGCCAGGACCGTGATCACGCCTTTACGCATGCGCGGCATCATCGCGCACCGCGCGCCCTTGCGCCAGAAATCGGCTCACCGCGGTTCATCGGGCCCACAGCGATCGCACAGCTTGCTGCTATTGCGCACCTACCGCCGCTGCATACGGTCGGCGGAGTTCGGCGATGACAGGACAACTCCCGGACGACCCGACAACGAAGACAAGACAACGAGGAGACGCCCGTGTTCACTTCCCGACCTGCACTGGTGCGGCAGGCAACTGCCGCCGCTTTGGGGGCGGCCCTGCTCACCGGCGTGGTGGGCTGTTCGGCTACGAGCGTAGCCGCGCCCGGCGATCCCGGCGGACCGGGCGGACCGAATGACCCGTTCGCCACGTGCATGAGCCAAAACGGCGTACCGGCGCCGCCGCAGGGCGGGCCCGGCGGACCCGGCGGACCCGGCGGGCAGCCGCCGATGGGCGGGCCACCGCCACAGGGCGCGCCCGGTGCAGCGGGTCAGCCCGGCGGCACACCGCCGGCACCCCCCGGCGTCGACGCCGGCGTGTGGGCGAAGGGACTGCAGGCCTGCTCGTCGCTGGCACCCCAGCCACCCCAGCATTGACCGTCTTGACGTTCCGGCCCCAGATATGGGTCGGCCCCCGAGCCAGTCAGTCCTGGTTGGACGAACCAGGGGCTCGGGGGCCGGGTAGCTGCCTGGAATTCGCCAGCGCGCGCAGGGCGCAGGTGATTCCGGCACCTGGTGCTGCTAGCGGGCAGCCACCTCACATGTCCTAGACGCTATCAATGTTCCGGACCACCTCCTTCCCTGTGTACCGACGACCGTACCCGCGGAACACGGAGTGTGCCAACAGATTTTCGCGGTCAGCGATCACTGAGGATCGCCGCGTCGACCAACGCCGCGACCTCGCCGGCCAGCCGGTTGGGCGGCAACGGGCGACCGTCGAGGCTATGCACCCGGGCAGCCAGCGTAATGCTCGACACCAGCCAAACCCCTTGCGCGGTGAGCAGATCCGCGGGCCGCAGCGCCCGGAAATCGCACTCGTAGCCCTTGTCGCGAGCGACCTCGAACAGTGCCTGCTGGGTGGTGCCGCGCAGAATCGGGTACCACGGCGGCGGCGTGAGGAAGCAGGTGCCGCCGGCTCGGTCCTCGGACTCGGTGGCGATCACCACCGTCGAGCGCGGCCCCTCCAAGAGGTAGCCGTCGGTGCTGACGAAGATCACGTCGCCGGCGCCCTTGTCCGCGGCGTGCCGCAACGCGGCCATGTTCACCGCATAGGACAGGGTCTTGGCGCCGGCCACCAGCCATGGCATCGCGTCGGCACCGGCCGACGGCAGTCCCCGTTCCAGCAGCACTGCGCCGATCCCATCCCGTCGGCTGGCGGCCACCCGGTCGGCCACCGGGTTGACGGTCAGGTAGGCCGTCGGCGGCGAACCGCTCTCCCGGCCCCGGCTGTACACCAGCCGCAACGCGCCTTCGTCGGCGCCGCCCGCTGTCCACTGCCCGACCGCGACGGCGATCGCCCGCCGCCACGCCGGCAGATCCGGCTCCGGAAGCTGCATGAGCTTGGCCGACTGCGCCAGCCGCCGCAGATGGGATTCGACCAGGCAGGCCCGCCCGTCGCGCACGAGCAATGTTTCGAACACGCCGTCACCCCGCACGGCGGCCAGGTCGTCGGCGAACAGCAGCGGCTGAGCAGCATCGTGAATCTCGCCGTCGAGCGTGACTACCACCGATACGCCGGTGGGCATTCCGAGCATGAGATCACAGCGTACTGGCCGGCCCGTAGAGTTGATATGTGTCAGCTATCCCCACCCCTGCCAACTCTCCGGATGCCGGCGCGACCTGGCACTTCGGTGACCCGCTCGGCGAACAGCGCGCCGCCGAACTCGACGCGGTCGTGGTGGATCGCTCCCACCGTGCGGTCATCGCGCTGACCGGACCAGACCGGGCCAGCTGGCTGCACTCGATCTCCACTCAGCACGTCAGCGAGCTGGGCGACGGGGTGTCCACCGACAATCTCAGCCTCGACGGCCAGGGCCGTGTGGAGGATCACTGGGTGCAGACCGTTCTGGGCGACGTCACCTACCTCGACACCGAACCGTGGCGGGGCGAACCACTGCTGGACTACCTGCGCAAGATGGTGTTCTGGGCCAACGTCTCCGTCGCGCCCGCCGACCTGGCGGTGCTCACCCTGCTCGGCCCGAGGTTGGCCGACCCCGCGATCCTGTCCGCGCTGAGCCTGACCGCGCTTCCGCCCGAGTCGACGGCGGTGCCGGTGCCCGGCGGCGGCTTTGTCCGACGGATGCCGGCCCAGTCCGGCGAGGTGCTGCTCGACCTGCTGGTTCCCCGGGCCGAGGCCGCGCAGTGGCTGACCCGATTGGAAGCGGCCGGGGTCCGCCGGGCCGGCGTGTGGACCTACGAGGCCCACCGGGTGGCCGCTCAGCGGCCCCGACTTGGCGTGGACACCGACGAACGCACGATCCCGCACGAGGTGGGCTGGATCGGCCCGCCCGGTCAGGGTGCCGTCCACCTGGACAAGGGCTGCTACCGGGGGCAAGAGACCGTCGCGCGGGTCCACAACCTGGGCAAGCCGCCCCGGATGCTGGTTCTGGTCCACCTCGACGGCTCCGGTGAGCGGCCCGTCACCGGCGACCCGCTGCTGGCCGATGGGCGTGTCGTCGGGCGCCTTGGCACCGTCGTCGACCACGTGGACTTCGGCCCGATCGCGCTGGCTCTGGTCAAACGCGGCATTCCGGCCGAAACGCCCCTGACCACGGGTGGCGAGCATCAGGTGGCCGCCGAGATCGACCCCGAATCGCTGCCCGCGGCCGACGCCGTAGGCGCGGGCCGGTTGGCTGTGGACAGGCTGCGCCGCGGCGCGCAGTGACGTTCGCCCTCCGCCGAACGGGGCTGCCAGCACATCGGACCGGGGCACGGTAAGGTGTTGGCAGGACAATAACGAACACACAGATCGGAGCCGCCTGCATCCCGGGCCGCTCCGTTATTGCGCGAGGGGGTTCCCCCATGGGCCGCGGCCGGGCAAAGGCAAAGCAGACCAAGGTTGCTCGGGAGCTGAAATATAGCTCCCCGCAGACCGATTTCGAGCGGCTCCAGCAAGAGCTGTCAGGGTCGGGTTCGAGTCGACCCGACACTGTCGACAACGGATTCTCGGACGGGTTCGACGAGGACCCGTGGGTTGATGAGGACAGCTGGCGGCGCTGAGCCGCCGCTCTTTCTCCTCTCTACCTCTAAAAGCGCGGGTGCTGTCCCACGAGCTTGGCTCGGGGGCCGTCCTTCCCCTTGGTGACAGTGCCCAGCGTCCAGCAGTTCAGGTGGCGTGCGGTCAGAATCGCCAGTGCGCGGTCGGTGTCCTCCGGCGCGACGACGGCGACCATGCCGACACCCATGTTGAACGTCTTCTCCATTTCGGCACGGTCGATGCGTCCGCGCTGGCCGATCATGGCGAAGACCGGTGCGGGTGTCCACGTACCCCGGTCCAGTTCGGCGACCAACCCGTGCGGGACGACGCGTTCCAGGTTGCCGGCCAATCCTCCACCGGTGACGTGGCAGAACGTCCGCACCTGGGTCTCGGCGGCCAGCGCCAGGCAGTCCTTGGCGTAGATGCGTGTCGGTTCGAGCAGTTCCTCGCCGAGGGTGCGGCCGAATTCCTCCACGTGGCCCGCCAGGTCCATCCGGTCGATCTCCAGGAGCACCTTGCGCGCCAGCGAGTAGCCGTTGGAGTGCAGCCCGGAGGAACCCATCGCGATGATCACGTCACCGGGACGGACCCGGTCGGGGCCCAGCACGTCGTCGGCCTCGACGACGCCCACGCCAGTGGCCGAGATGTCGTAGTGGTCTGGCTCCATCAGGCCCGGATGTTCGGCGGTCTCCCCGCCCAACAGCGCGCAGCCGGCGATCACACAGCCCTCGGCGATGCCGGCGACGATCGCGGCGACACGCTCGGGAACCGTGCGCCCGACGGCAATGTAGTCCTGCAGGAACAACGGCTCGGCGCCACAGACCACCAGGTCGTCGACGACCATGGCGACCAGGTCCAGCCCCACCGTGTCGTGCTTGTCCATCGCCTGCGCCACCGCCAGCTTGGTGCCGACGCCGTCGGTCGAGGCAGCCAGCAGCGGCTCACGGTATCCACCGCGCAGCGCGAACAAGCCGGCGAACCCGCCCAGCCCGCCGCGCACCTCGGGCCTGGTGGCCCGCTTCGCCAGCGGTTTGAACAGCTCGACGGCGTGGTCACCGGCCTCGATGTCCACTCCGGCCGATGCGTAGGAAATGTGGTTGTCTTCCTCGCGATCCGTCATCGGGCATAAGGCTACCGTCCAGTGACCGGTGCCGGTACGGCCCAGGGTCAGCCGACGTGACGGGCCAGCCATTCGCGCAGCGGCGCCCCGGCCCGCAACGTCGTCACCACCCGGTCCTTGGCTTGGCGGGTGCCCAGCCAGGCCCCCACCGACCAGGTCTTCATCATCGCGATGCCCTTATGCCGAAGCAGGTCGATGCGCGGATGTTCTTGTAGGGCACGTCGTCCTTGTTGAACCGCACGTCGCGGTGGGGCCGGCACAGCGTGGGTTCACCGAATTCGTCGGCCAGCTCACCGAGCAGCTGCTCCATCGGCGCCCGCACATGCCGCTCGTAGACCGTCTTGTGCTCGGCCCGGTAGGCCTTGGAGTTGTCGGCCTCAAGGCCCTCGTAGAACTCGACCGCCTCGATCGGCCATCCCGAGAAGGCCATGGCGCCCATTCTGGGCGAGGACCGCAGCGGGCGCGGCTGATCCAGCCGGTGGTTCCGCCTACGGTGTGACACGCTGCTCACCATGCAGCGGTTGACGTGGGTCACAGTTCCGGTCGCACTTGCGATCGTGATGTCGACATCGATCCCGGCGTCGGCCACACCGAGTGGCGGCATCGAGGCGATGACGATGTCGCAGGCCACGCTCAACGGCCGTGACTTCGTCACCCGGCAGATCACCGTCGCACCGGGCGGCAGCACCGGCTGGCATTACCACCCCGGCCAGGTGTTCGGTCTGATCAGGGAAGGCACCCTGACCCACTACGACGGGGATTGCTCGATCGACGGCGTCTACCAGGCCGGCGACTCGATCAGCGAGCGCAGCGGGTCGGGCTATGTGCGCGAAGGCCGCAACGAGGGCTCCGTCCCGCTGGTCGTGTGGGTGCTCTACATCGACCCCGCTGGGGCTCCGCTCGCGGTGGATATGCCCAATCCGGGCTGCCCGTTCGAGTAGGCATGGATTAGCAAGACCGGTCGCAGGGCAATCCAGCTGGGCGTCCGCTCCGAATAACGGATACGACGATCGGAGGGGTTTCGTGTCGGCTGACTCAACTCGCTGCCTGGTGACAGGTGCAACCGGATACATCGGCGGGCGCCTGGTGCCCCGACTGCTGGACGCCGGTTTCTCGGTACGCGCGCTGGCGCGCAACCCCGACAAGCTCGCGAACGTCCCGTGGCGGTCCAAGATCGAGGTCGCCCGCGGCGACCTCGGTGACGCCGGCTCCCTGGAAAAGGCCTTCGCCGACGTCGACGTCGTCTACTACCTGGTTCACTCGATGGGCACCTCGGCCGACTTCGCCGCCGAAGAACGCCGGGCCGCCCAGAACGTCGTGACGGCGGCTCGCCGCGCCGGCGTGCGACGCATCGTCTACCTGAGCGGCCTGCATCCCGAAGGCGCCGAGCTGTCCACCCATCTGGCGTCACGCACCACCGTCGGCGAGATCCTGATCGCGTCCGGCATCGAGACCGTCGTGCTGCAGGCCGGCGTCGTCGTCGGCTCGGGGTCGGCGTCGTTCGAGATGATCCGCCACCTCACCGACCGGCTGCCGGTGATGACCACGCCGAAGTGGGTGCACAACAAGATCCAGCCGATCGCCATTCGGGATGTATTGCACTACCTAGTCGCCGCCGCCACCGTCGAGGTGCCGGCGTCGCGGTCATGGGACATCGGTGGCCCTGACGTCCTGGAGTACGGCGACATGATGCAGATCTACGCCGAGGTCGCGGGCCTGAGCCGCCGCTACATGCTGGTGCTGCCGGTGCTCACCCCGAGAATCGCGAGCCTGTGGGTCGGCTTCGTCACCCCGATCCCGTCCGGTCTGGCCCGGCCGCTGGTCGAGTCCCTGCACTGTGACGCGGTGATGGCCAATCACGACATCGACACCATCATCGCGCCACCGGACGCGGGGCTGACCCCCTACCGCAAGGCGGTGTCGTTCGCGCTGGCACGCATCGCCCGCGGCGAGATCGAGACGACGTGGAACACCGGGACCGCCGCGCAGCTGCCCAGCGACCCCGACTGGGCCGGCGAGGTGATCTACACCGACACCCGGTCGCGGCGCACGGCCGCCAGCCCCGATCGGTTGTGGAAAGCCGTGGAGAGCAGCGCGCCGCACCACTGGTCGGTCGAGGAACGCGAAGCGGGCACGTTGTTACGGCTGCGAGCGCGCAATCGCGCCCCCGGGGACCGGTGGCTGGAGATGCGGGTCACGCCCGAGGACGGCGGCAGCCGCTACGAGCAGCGGGCGATCTTCTATCCGCGCGGTCTGCTGGGCCGGCTCTACTGGTACGCCGGTCGCCCGGTGCAGGCGATCACGCTGGACGCTCGGGTACGCAAGGTGACCGCGGCGGCGGGCTGACCCGCGTGGGCGCAGGCTAGGGCCGGCGCAACGCCGAGGCGTTGTCGTTGTCGGATTGCAGCGGTTGGATCGGCAGTCCGGTGCGGGCAGCAGTGGCCAGCATGTGCTCGACGACGTTCTTGCCGAGCGCGGCCTCGCCGGGCAGCTCGATCGGATAGTTGCCGTCGAAGCACGCGCAGCACAGCCGTGTCGGCGGCTGCTCGGTCGCCGCGATCATGCCCTGCTGGGAGATGTAGCCGAGGCTGTCGGCGCCGATCGCGTGCCGCACCGCCTCGAGCATCTCGCCCTCGGACTCGACCGCATTGGCGATGAGCTCGGCCGGTGTGGCGAAGTCGATGCCGTAGAAGCACGGCCACTTCACCGGCGGCGAGGCGATGCGCACATGCACCTCGACCGCACCTGCCTCACGCAGCATCCGGATCAGAGCGCGCTGGGTGTTGCCGCGCACGATCGAGTCGTCGACGACGATCAGCCGCTTGCCCCGGATCACCTCTCTGAGCGGGTTGAGCTTGAGCCGGATCCCGAGCTGCCGGATGGTCTGCGAGGGCTGGATGAAGGTGCGGCCGACGTAGGCGTTCTTCATCAGGCCCTGACCGAACGGGATTCCGGATTCCTGCGCGTATCCAACCGCGGCAGGCGTGCCCGATTCCGGTACGCCGATGACCAGATCTGCCTCGACCGGCTTCTCGCGGGCCAGCCGCCGGCCGATGTCGACGCGGGTGGCATGCACCGAGCGACCGACGATGGTGCTGTCCGGCCGGGCCAGGTAGACGTACTCGAAAATGCAGCCCTTCGGCGTCGGGTTGGCGAACCGGGTGGAGCGCACGCCGTCGGCGTCGATGGCGAGCAATTCACCGGGCTCGATGTCGCGGACGAAGGACGCACCGACGATGTCGAGGGCCGCGGTCTCCGAGGCCACCACCCAGCCGCGGTCCAGCCGGCCCAGCGACAGCGGCCGTACCCCGAACGGATCCCGCGCGGCATAGAGGGTGTTCTCGTCCATGAACGTCAGACAGAAGGCGCCGCGCACGCCGGGCAGCAGCTTCAGGGCGGCCTGCTCGATGCTGGAGTCGGCCGCACCGTGTGCCAGCAGCGCGCCGAGGATGTCGGAGTCGGTGGTCGCCGCGCCCGGCATGTGCGGGTTGATGAGTCCGGCCTCCCGGGCGCGAGCCGTCAGCTCGGTGGTGTTGACCAGATTCCCGTTGTGCCCCAAGGCGATTCCGGTGCCTGCGGCGGTATTACGGAACACCGGTTGAGCGTTTTCCCAGGTGGTAGAGCCGGTCGTGGAGTATCGGCAGTGGCCGATGGCCACGTGGCCCTCCATAGCGGCCAGGGTCTGTTCGTCGAACACCTGACTGACCAGACCCAGGTCCTTGAAGACCAGCACCTGCGATCCGTCGGCGACCGCGATCCCGGCCGCCTCCTGGCCCCTGTGTTGCAGGGCATAGAGGCCGTAATAAGTGAGTTTGGCTACATCCTCGCCGGGAGCCCACACGCCGAAGACGCCGCACTCTTCCCGAGGTTCGTTTTCAACTACGTCGGTCACGATATGGGCTGCTCCCTGGCAGGGGGTAGTGACATAGACCAGTTTACGGGCATCAGCTGGAAACGCGGAATTGAACGGCCAGTGTCGACCGGTCAGTCACCGAGTGTCACCACGGGGAGCCAGGCCGCCACTTCACCGGCTCGCGACCCGGACAGGCGCAGGGCACCCATGTCGGTGGCCTCCTGGACCCCGAGCAGGCCCGTCGTCAACCGCAACCAGGTCCGCGGATCGGTCTCCACCACATTGGGTGGTGTGCCCCGGGTGTGCCGGGGCCCGGAAATGCATTGCACCGCAACAAAGGGCGGGACCCGCACCTCGACGCTGGCGCCGGGGGCCATCCCGGCGAGGGTGCGTGCCGTGAGCCGCACCGCGTGGGCGATCGCCGCTCGATCCGGGGTGGGCGCTTCGTCGTCACGCAGCCACGCGGCGACGAGGCGGACCGCGGCCAGAGTGGCCTCCGGGTCGGCGCTGCGGCGGGCGGGCATGGCATCGAGTATGACGACCGCGGTGGCGTTGACATCAACCAGAGTTGAGGTTCTACGGTCGGCTCATGGCTACCGCAAGTCCCTTCAAAGCCCATGAGATCGAGTTCCTGGCCTCGGCGGACCTCGGACGATTGGCCACCGCGCAGCCCGACGGCACCCTGCAGAACAGCCCCGTCGGCTTCAGCTACAACGCCGAACTCGCCACCATCGACGTCATCGGCCACAACATGGCGAAGAGTCGCAAATTCCGCAACATCGCCGCCAACAACACCGTGGCGTTCGTGGTCGACGACATCGTCTCGCACGACCCGTGGCGGGTGCGCTGCCTGGAGATCCGCGGAACCGCGCAGCAGGCGCAGGACGCTACGGGCGAGGCGCTAATCAGGATTACGCCCAAACGCGTCATCAGCTTCGGTATCGACGACACCGAGACCGAACCGCACGAATTGGTGCCCGACAGTCGCGACGTGTCGACCGCGGGCGACTGACCTACCGGAGCGCCCGGCGCCGCTGCACCAGCAGGGCGGCCACCGCCGCCGTTTCGTTGACCGCCAGGTGCGCCAGCACCGGCGCCAGCACACTGCCCGAGCGCTGCGTGAGCCAGCCGAACACCCAGCCAGCCGAGCCCGTCACGACGATGGTGCCGATCACCGAGTCGCCGACCCGCCTGGCGTCGGGGATGTGCCAGAGCCCGAACAGGACGGCCTGAAGCAGCCGGCCACCGGTCGGTCCGACCGCTCGGCGGCCGAGGCTCTCAAGCACGCCGCGAAAGAGCATCTCTTCGGTCCACGCCGTGGCGACCGGGATCTCCAGCACCATCCAGCGCCTGACGTTCGCCGGGATGCGGCGCTCCGCCATGCCGACGCGGACGCGGGTCGACGACGTCGTCGCCGCGACAATCGCCACCACCACCGCCGCTGCCGCACCGCCGAACCGCAGCCCTGACCACATCTGCGGTGGCCGCAGACCCAATGTCGCGCCGACCGCCCCCGCCAGTGCGGTGCTGACGATCGCACGCACGCCGGGGGTGCCGGAATCCTTGGTGATCATTGGAATTCGGGCCCACCGGCGGCGATTGACCTGTCCAGCGAGCGCCGGATCCGATCGGTGTCCTCGGCGCGCCAGCCCGGTGGCGCCGCGACGGCGACCCAGCCGTCGAGCTGACTGTCGCCGTAGTTGTGGCCATGGCCGACCGGCGATCCCTGCGCACTGGTGACATTGCCGGCCATGTCGGCGCTGACCTGCCAGAACGTGATGATCGGATACCAGCGCATCAGGGCACTGCGGTCGAACCCGGGCGGTTCGGTCAACCAGTCGGGTCGTTCGAAGAGCAGTTCGGGCGACCACCACACCACCGGGTCGGACGGGTGCTGAAGGAAGAGCACGCGCGGGCTCTGCCACGGCGGCGACGCCGCGACGGCGGCGATCTCCGCGGGGCCTGCCGCCTGCGCGAACCGCACGGTCCGGCCTGCGTCGTAGCGCGGTTGGTACTCCGGGCTGCCCGGATCTCGCCTGGCAGTCAACGCGTTCCACAACGCGCTGGCATTGGGCGGCCCCACCCACAGCACCGCCGAGAACCCCATGTCGACGACGTCGGGCAAGTACCCGAAGGCGCCCTGGCCGGCCATCGAACCCAGGCTTTCGCCGTAGAGCACCAACTGTGGGCGGCTCGCCTCGGGCCATTGCAGCCACCGCCGGTGGATAGCGTCGATCATCGCCCGGCCCGCCACCACCGACTTCTGCCGGTCGGCGAGGAACGAGATCCAGCTCGGCAGATAGGAATACTGCATGGCCACGAGCGCGGTGTCGCCGTTGTACATCGATTCGATGGAACGGGCCGCCACCGGATCCACCCAGCCGGTGCCCGTAGTCGGAACGATGACCAACACTTTGCGCTCGAATGCCCTGGTGCGCTGCAACTCCGAGAGCAGAACGGCGATCTGTCCATCGATGGTGTCCGCAGTCTGCAGACCGGCGTAGACCCGGATCGGTTCCTTGGCGGGCCGGGCGTTGAGCTCGGTCAGTTCGTCGGCATGCGGTCCGGTGGCCACGAAATTGCGGCCCTGGAAGCCGAGGGTGTCCCATGGCGCGAACGAGCTTGGGCTGCCAGACCTTTCGGCTTGCAATGGTTGCGAGACGCCGGGGCGGGTGGTGTTGTTCTCCGGTTGGAAGACCGCGCTGGCGGCAGCGATGAAGCCACGGTAGAGCACCCCGTTGACCAGCATGATAACGAGCACAACCACGATTGCGGTTCCGATGAACATCGCAACCTCGTCGTTGAGGTGCCAGCGCCGGATCATCAGCCGGGCCAGATACCGCACCGCGTCCCGGATCACCCGCGCCACACCGACCAACACTCCACCGGCGACCAGGGCCACGACCAGGGCACGCAGATACAGCGGCGTCGAGAACCCTTCGATGCCCATCACGGCGGAGATCTGGCGCTGCCAGGCCGCCGCGGGAATCAGCATCAGCACGCTGGCGGCGATGGACAGCACGACCGTCGCGGCCTTCAGGCCGTAGAGGACCTTCGGGCTCGGCGGCCACCAGGGGCGGTGGACGAGGAATAGGCGACGCACGACCACACCGGCCAGCACGCCGATCCCGTATCCGATCGCAGCGTTGATGCCGCCGATGAGCCCGGCCAGAAACCAGTCGCGGGGCATCAGCGACGGGGTCAGGGACAGGCAGAAGAACAGCGCGCCCGACCCCACCCCGGTGAAGTCGAGGCGCACCAGACTCCATGCCCACTCGATCAGTGATTCGCGGCGACGCTTCGACTCAGGCGGGGTCGCGACCTCGCCGGTGACGTCGTCGACCGCGCTGGTCATCCGAAGAGTCCGGGCAGCACTTTCTCGGAGGTGGTGCGCAGCTCCTCGAGCGTCACCGTGAATAGTCCCTGCACCTCGATCGAATCCGAGCCTGGGTCGGACACACCGATCCTGGTGGCCGGTAGATCACGTGCCTCGCACATCGCCGTGAAGCGACTCTCCTCGGTGCGGGGAACCGCGACCAGGACCCGGCCGGCGGACTCCGCGAACAGCATGACGAACGGGTCAGAGTCACTCGGAAGCAGGATGCGACAACCGGTTTCGCCGGCCAGCGCCGCTTCGACCACCGCTTGGGCCAGGCCGCCTTCGCTCAGGTCGTGCGCCGCCGAGGCCAATCCGTCGCGCGATGCCGCGGTCAGCACCTCGGCGAGCAGCTTCTCGCGCGCCAGATCCACCTTCGGCGGCACACCACCGAGGTGATCGGCGGTGACCTGGGCCCAGATCGACCCGTCGAACTCGTCACGGGTGTCACCGAGCAGGAACAACGTCTCACCCGGCTCGTTGCCCAGACCGGTCGGCAGCCGCCGGCTCACATCGTCGATCACGCCCAGCACGCCGACGACCGGGGTCGGCAGGATCGGCGTCGCCCCGGTCTGGTTGTAGAAGCTGACGTTGCCACCGGTCACCGGAATGCCAAGGGCCGCACACCCATCGGCCAATCCACGAACTGCCCGCGAGAACTGCCACATCACACCGGGATCCTCCGGCGAGCCGAAGTTGAGGCAGTTGGTCACCGCGATGGGTGTGGCACCGGTGACCGCGACGTTGCGATACGCCTCGGCCAGCGCCAGCTGCGCGCCGGTGTACGGATCGAGCTGGGTGTAGCGGCCCGAGGCATCGGTGGACACCGCGATGCCGCGGCCGGTCGCCTCGTCGATGCGCAGCACGCCGCCATCGGCATGCTCGGCGAGCACGGTGTTGCCACGCACGTAGCGGTCGTACTGCTCGGTGATGAAGGCACGGCTACACAGGTGCGGACTGCCCACCAGCGCAAGCAAAGTCGCGCGCAGCTCGGCACCGGTCGACGGGCGCGGCAGGGCGGCCGAGGTGTCGGCGTTGAGCGCGTCCTGCGAGTCGGGACGGGCCACCGGCCGCTGGTAGACCGGGCCCTCGTGGGCCACCGTTCGGGGCGGGACGTCGACGACGCATTCGCCGTTCCAGCTGATCTGCAGTCGGTCGCCGTCGGTGACCTCGCCGATGACCGTGGCCAGCACCTCCCACTTGCGGCAGACGGCCATGAACGCCTCGACGTTCTCTGGGGCCACCACCGCGCACATGCGTTCCTGCGACTCGCTGGACAGAATCTCGGCGGGGGTCATGTTGGCCGCCCGCTGCGGCACCTTGTCCAGCTCGATGGCCATTCCGCCGTCACCGGCGGACGCCAACTCCGAAGTGGCACAGGATAATCCGGCGCCACCGAGGTCCTGGATGCCGATCACCAGCCCGGCGGCGTACAGCTCCAGGCAGCATTCGATGAGGACCTTCTCCATGAAGGGATCGCCGACCTGCACGCTGGGTAGTTTCTTGCGGCCCGGGCCGGAGCCCTCGTCACCGCCGAAGGTGTCCGATGCCAGGACCGACACCCCACCGATACCGTCCAGGCCGGTACGCGCGCCGAACAGGATGATCTTGTTGCCGGCGCCGGAGGCGAACGCCAGATGCAGGTCTTCCTTACGCAGGACCCCGACGCACAACGCGTTGACCAACGGGTTGCCGGCATAGGAGGCGTCGAAGACGGTCTCGCCGCCGATGTTGGGCAGGCCGAGCGAGTTGCCGTAGCCGCCGATGCCGCGGACCACACCGTCGAGCACCCGGCGGGTGTCGGGGGCGTCGGCCGCGCCGAAGCGCAGCTGGTCCATGACCGCGACCGGTCGCGCCCCCATTGCCATGATGTCGCGCACGATGCCGCCGACGCCGGTCGCCGCCCCCTGGTAGGGCTCGACGTAGGACGGGTGGTTGTGCGACTCCACCTTGAAGGTCACCGCCCAGCCGTCGCCGATGTCCACCACGCCGGCGTTCTCCCCGATGCCGGCCAGCATCGCGGCCTTCATCTCGTCGGTGGTGGTCTCACCGAAGTAGCGCAGATGCACCTTGGAGGACTTGTAGGAGCAGTGTTCGCTCCACATCACCGAATACATCGCCAGCTCCGCGTCGGTGGGCCGGCGGCCGAGGATGTCGCGGATCCGCTGGTATTCGTCGTCCTTGAGGCCGAGTTCACGGTACGGCTGCGGGTGGTCGGGGGTGGTGGCCGCGTGGTCGACGGTGTCGACTGCTCCAGAGAGCCCAGATGTCACACGCACAGTCTAGTTTGCGGATCGGCCATATCAGGATTCGGCGATTCGAGCCGCTTCGACCAGCGCTCGGATCGCCCACCGCCGGACCTCCCGAGCGCGGGCGGGCGCCAGCTGCAGGACATCGGTGAAGGCCACCATCGACTCGGTGCCGATCATCACCGCCAGCGCACTCGCCAGCGCGGGCAGGGCATCGGGCCGGAATTGGTCGCGGGCCGGCGCCAGCGCGGCCTCGATGAGCGCGGCCCGCCGGTTCTGGCGCACGGGGTAGTCGCCGGTCCGCTGCAACGACTGCGCGAGCATGACCCGGAAGGCCGGCTCGTTGGCGGCGATCATGTCGGCGAGCGCCTCGTCGAGGCGCTCCAGCCGTTCGACCGGGTCATCGGAAGCCCCGGCGAACAGCTCGCCAGCGTCGGGCATCGCCCAGTCCAGCGTCGCCTCGACGATCAGCATCTCGGCGTTGGGAAAGTAGCGGTAGGCCGTCGCGCGCGACACCTGCGCGTGCACGGCGACATCTTCGACGGTGATCTTACGGCCCTGGCGAAGCAACCGGGATGCCGCCTCCAGCAAGTCTTTTCGGGTGCGGGCCCGCTGATTGTGCCGACCCGACACCGCCTCGCCCACCGACTCAGGCCTGCGACAGCTGGGCGATGATGGCCGCCAAGTCGACCCACACGTTCTCGCGCTGGATGTCACCGCCGTCGGCGAAGTCAATGACGTGCAGCAGCCGGAACTCGAGGGGCCGGTTGTTGCCCGCCAGGCCGAAGGGCCGCCCCGGTGCACGGCCGCGCCACACCGATTCGTCGACGACGAAGTTCTCGCCGTAGAGCCGCCGGACGGTGTGCATCGATCCCTCGGAGAGGTCACAGAACAGGCCTTCGTAAAAGGCTCGGGCACCGTCGCGGCCACGGGTGGGTCCGGCGGGTGAGCCCACGATGTCGTGTTCCACATCGGCTGCCAGCGTCGCCAGGACACCGTCGACATCGTCGGCGGCTTCGAAGTGGAAATGCTCGTCGAGCTTGCGATCCATCTCGGCGCGGGTCAGTGCCATGGCGTTCCTCGGGCGATCGTCGGCGGGACGATCAGACGTTAATGAGATGCCAGTCTCATGTCAATACGCATATCTCACGAGTGCTGGACCGGGTTGGCCACCGCCTCCGGGTCCGCCTCGCGGCGCACCGATGCGCGCCGCACCAGGGCCGGCCCCACCACACCGTGGATCACCACGCTGCCGAGCACGACGATGACCATCACGGTGAGCAGGGTGTCGGCAGGGTCGTCGGGCAGCACGCTGTAGGCCAACAAGCCCAGGGCGATGCTGGCAGTGCCGCTGGGCCCCAGCCCGGCCAGCAATGTTCGCTCCGGCCGCGACAGCCCCGAGCCCAGCAGCGCCAGGGTCACCGGTACCGCGCGGACGACCGTCAGTACGAGCAAGCCGTACAGCACCTGAGTGAGCTCCACCCCGTCTTCGAGGACGAACCAGGCGACCGCGCCGAAGGAGAACCACACCACCGCGGTGAGCAGAAAGTTGACGTCGTGGATGAAGTCATGCTCCCGGCTGTCGTCGATGTAGCGCCGCACGCTGTTGTAGGCGATACCGCAGACGAACGCGGCGACGAATCCGTTGCCGTGCAAGCCCACGTTCACCACGTACGTCAGCACCGGAGCCCCGACCACGAGAACCCGCCGGGACTGCTCGGTCATGAGGGAACGGTTGTCGGCCACGTTGGCCAGCCACGCCAGACCCGCCCCGACCGCCAATCCGAGCCCGATCGCGAGGACCAGGTGCGGCAGTCCCTGCCGCAGCGCGTTCACGACGCTCTCGGTTTTGGTGTGTTGGCCCGTGGCAAGCGAGAGGGCGAAGAGGTAGACCGGGGCGACGACGCCGTCTGCATATCCCTCTTCGACGTTGAACATCTGCCGCACCCGCAGCGGAATACGTTCGTCGTGGAGGAACGACACCACAGGCGCGAAGTCGATGGGGACGACCACGCATGCCATCACCAACAGCATCGGCCAGGACAACCCCGGCAGTAAGCCCATCCCGATGACGACGGCCAAGGCCAGGCTGATCGGCAAGGCGACGAACAGCATTCGCAACGCCAGCTTGGCCTGCCCGCCGAAGAAGCCGCCGCGGATTCCGGCAGCATGCTCGAAAAGCACTATCGCGAGGATGGTTTCGATGACGGGTTCGACGGCATGCGCGTCGATGGCGATGGCGAACGCGTCGTTGGTGGCGAACCCGACCAGGCCGCCGGCGAACACCAGCGTCATCACCGGCGTGATGCCCCACCGTTGTAACCGGCGGGCGACCAGCGACCAGGCGACGATCGTGGCGGCGATCCCGGCGACCGTCCACAGCACGGGAGTGATTATTGCCCGCGCAGCGGCGCGGTGCGAGACAGAGCACGCCGAACCGCGGCGCGATCGAGCAAACGCGTGAGTGGCCTGGGGTATTTACTCCGGCGCCAAAAACGCCTGCAACGCGGCGGCATACGCGGCGACGTCGGCGGCACCCATCAGTTCCCGGGCGGAGTGCATGGCCAGCTGCGCCGCCCCGACGTCGACGGTGGGGATGCCGGTGCGGGCCGAGGTCATCGGACCGATCGTCGACCCGCACGGCAGGTCGGCGCGATGCTCGTAGCGCTGCAGCGGCACGCCGGCCTGCCGGCAGGCGAGTTCGAACGCGGCGGCGGTGCGGCCGTCGGTGGCGTAGCGCAGGTTGGGCTGCACCTTGAGCACCGGCCCACCGTTGACGGCGATCTGATGGGACGGCTCGTGGCGGTCGGGGTAGTTGGGGTGCGTCGCGTGCGCCATATCGCCGGAGGCGACCATCGAGGCGGTCAGCCGGCGCAGGAAGTCCTCCCGGTCGCCGCGCTCGGCCAGCACGATCCGTTCCAGCACGGTGAGCAGCAGGTCGGATTGCGCGCCGTGGTCGGAGGTCGACCCGACCTCTTCGTGGTCGAACAGCGCCAGCACCGGCAGGTATCCGCGCGGTTCGGCGGCCAGGAACGCCTCCAGCCCGGCGTAGCAGGTGCCCTGGTTGTCCAGTCGGGGGGCGCTGACGAACTCCCCGTTCGAACCGATCAGCGCCGACGGGCTCAGATCGTGGGTCATCAGATCCGCGGACAGCAGGTCGCCGGCCGACACCCCAGCCCAATCGGCGACAAAGGCCAGGAACGAACGGGGCACGTCCCCGAGTCCCCACACCCCGTTGACGTGCCGCTGCGGGTCGAGCTTCACCGCCGACCGGTCCTCGGCGAGGTGGATCGCCAGCTGCGGTACCCGCAGGATCGGCTCGTCGATGAGTACCAGCCGGTGCGACACCCCGCCGTCGGCGTCCGGGTCGCGCACCGACAGCCGCCCGCTGATCCCGAGATCGCGATCCAGCCAGGAGTTCAGCCACGCTCCGCCGTACGGTTCCAGCGCGACCACCTGCCAGCCGGCGACCGCCCGATCCGGGTGTTGTTTGACCCGCAGATTGGGGCTGTCCGTGTGCCCACCGACGATGCGGAACGGCCGCCCGCGGTCCCCACCGCTCTGGGTGCCGTCCGCACCGTTCCAGGCGACCAGCGAGCCGGCCCGCACAGTGAAGAACCGTCCCGCGCGCTGCGGCCACCGATCGGTTTCGGCGAGCTCGGTGTAACCGGCGGCCCGCAGCCGCAGGGCCACCGTCTGGCAGACGTGGAAAGGCGAGGGAGACGCGTCGACGAACTCGCACAAGCCGTGCGCACTGGCACCTGTGGACATGTTCACCATCATCGCCGACGCCTGGTTGGATAGGGTCACACGGTGCCTTCCCCGCTACCCCAACCGGTACTGGCGCCGCTGACCCCAGCCGCGATCTTCCTGGTGGCCACCATCGACGACGGCGGCGAGGAGGCGGTGCACGATGCGCTGCCCGATCTGGCCGGCCTGGTCCGCGCGATCGGCTTCCGCGATCCGTCCAAGAATCTGTCGATGGTCACCTCGATCGGCGCCCACGCCTGGGATCGGTTGTTCGCCGGGCCGCGGCCTGCGGACCTGCATCCGTTCGTCGAACTTCGCGGCGCCCGGCACCACGCCCCGTCGACACCGGGCGATCTGTTGTTCCACATCCGCGCCGAGGTGCTCGACGTGTGCTTCGAACTGGCGGCGCGGGTGGTCAAGGCGATGGCCGGGGCGATCACCATCGTCGACGAGGTGCACGGCTTCAAGTTCTTCGACAACCGCGACTTGTTGGGTTTCGTCGACGGCACCGAGAACCCGGCCGGGCCGCTGGCGGTCGGCGCCAGCCAGATCGGCGACGAGGACCCCGATTTCGCCGGCGGCTGCTACGTGCACGTGCAGAAGTACGTCCACGACATGGGATCGTGGGAGTCGCTGTCGGTCACCGAGCAGGAACGCGTCATCGGGCGCACCAAGCTCGAGGACATCGAACTAGCCGACGACGTCAAGCCGGCCAACTCCCACGTCGCCCTCAACGTCATCTCCGACGCCGAGGGCAACGAGCTGAAGATCGTGCGGCACAACATGCCGTTCGGCGAGGTCGGCAAGGGCGAGTACGGCACCTACTACATCGCCTATTCCCGGTCTCCCGGCGTCACCGAGAAGATGCTGGAGAACATGTTCATCGGCGACCCGCCGGGCAACACCGACCGCATCCTGGACTTTTCCACGGCCCTGACCGGTGGCCTTTTCTTCACCCCGATCACCGACTTCCTCGACGACCCGCCGCCGATGCCGGGACCCGACGACCCGGCGGCAGCTCCCCCCGCCACCGCAACCCCTTCCGACGGCTCATTGGCGATCGGCAGCCTGAAAGGACAATCTTGATGAACAACCTTTACCGCGAGCTTGCCCCGATCACCGAAGCCGCTTGGAGCGAAATCGAATTGGAGGCCACCCGGACCTTCAAGCGCCACATCGCGGGCCGTCGCGTCGTCGACGTCAGCGATCCAAGCGGCCCGGTCACCGCGGCGGTGAGCACCGGACACCTGCGCGACGTGCCCGCGCCGGCCGACGGGGTGGTGGCCCACCTGCGGGAAGCCAAGCCGCTGGTGCGGCTGCGAGTCCCCTTCACGGTGTCGCGCACCGCCATCGACGATGTCGAGCGCGGCGCCCAGGACTCCGACTGGGATCCGGTCAAGGATGCCGCCAAGAAGCTGGCGTTCATCGAGGACCGGGCGATCTTCGAGGGCTACGCGGCAGCGTCCATCGACGGCATCCGCAGCTCCAGCTCGAATCCGGCGCTGGCCCTGCCCGAGGACGCCCGCGAATATCCCGACGTCTTCGCCCAGGCGCTGTCCGAGCTTCGGCTCGCCGGTGTGGACGGCCCCTATTCGGTGCTGCTGTCCGCCGACGCCTACACCAAGGTCAGCGAAACCACCGAGCACGGCTATCCGCTCCGCGAGCACCTCAACCGGCTGGTGGACGGCGAAATCATCTGGGCGCCGGCCATCGACGGCGCGTTCGTGCTCAGCACCCGGGGCGGCGACTTCGACCTACAGCTGGGCACCGACGTCGCCATCGGGTACCTCAGCCATGACGCGGACTCGGTGCAGCTGTACCTGCAGGAGACGTTGACGTTCCTGTGCTACACCGCCGAGGCCTCGGTCGCGCTGACCACCTGACGTCGGGCGGTTTCGACTAGACCAGGACGGCGTCGAGCGCGGAGTAGAACATCCCGAGCCCGTCGTCGGACGGGCCGGTGAGCGCCTCCGTCGCATGTTCGGGGTGCGGCATCAAGCCGACGACCCTGCCGTTGGCGGAGCTGATGCCGGCGATGTCGCGCATGGACCCGTTGGGGTTCTCGGCATAGCGGAACACCACCCGACCCTCGCCCTCGAGTTCGTCGAGGACGGCGTCACTGGCCACGTAGCGGCCCTCGCCGGACTTCAGCGGCACCAGCAGTTCGGCGCCCCATTCGTAGCGGGAGGTCCACGCGCTGGTCACGGAGTCCACCTTGAGCCACACGTCGCGGCAGACGAAGTGCAGGCCGGCGTTGCGGGTTAGTGCGCCGGGAAGCAGACCGGCCTCACAGAGCACCTGAAAGCCGTTGCAGATGCCGAGCACCGGCATGCCCCGGCCGGCCGCGGCGATGACCTCGCCCATGACCGGCGCGAACTTCGCGATCGCCCCGCAGCGCAGATAGTCGCCGTAGGAGAAACCGCCGGGCACGACGACGGCGTCGACACCCTTGAGATCAGCGTCACCGTGCCAGAGGCTGACGGCCTCGGCACCGGCGAGCCGCACCGCACGCGCGGCGTCGACATCGTCGAGGGTGCCCGGGAAGGTGATGACCCCGACCCGGGCGCTCATGCCGGTTCCCGGGTGACCGACCAGTCCTCGATGACGGTGTTGGCCAGCAGCGACTCGGCGATTTCGGCGAGCTCGGCGTCGCTGACCGAGTCGTCGACTTCGAGCTCGAATCGCTTGCCCTGCCGGACATCTGATATTCCGGCGTGTCCCAGACGGCCCAATGCGCCGACGATCGCCTGACCCTGGGGGTCGAGGATCTCGGCTTTGGGCATCACGTTGACCACCACTCGGGGCACGGGCGCTCCTGCTGACGTCGGCGAATATTGCGGTTCAACTCTACCGGCGGCTCATGGACACGACCCGATGTAGGCCGTGCACAGCGGCGCGCCGAGGGCGTCGAGCACCGTGTCGTCCGGCAGCGCCGGCCACGGGGTAAGTGGCGGCGCGGTGGACCACAGCGCCAATTCGGTCACCGTGCTGTTGGCCGGATTGACCACCAGGTACTGGTGCAGGATCACCGGGCCGCTGATCACCGCGGCCACCCGGTCGGGTTCGGCGGTGGACAGCGACGGCGAGGCCTGCGCGTTGGTGCGTTGGCAGGAGCGAAGCGCCGAAACCGCGGCGGTGAACACGTCCTGCGCCAATTGACCGCCGCGCCAGGTCTCACCGCGCCAGTGCAGGATCTGCGCCTGCAGCTGCCACTGGCCGTCGGGATTGACCACCGTCGCTCGCTCCCCCACGGCATACGCGCGCGGATCCTGCGCCACCGCAGGCGTCCCGCAGAGCTCCTCGAAGCGGAACCGGGGCGCCACCGCCGTCACCGCCACTCCGGCCAGCCGTGGCCAGGCGTAGCGGGCGTTGAGCGGCATCGCCCACGGCGCGACCCACGCGGCGTCGGGGATGCGGTCACAGTTGGGCGGACAGTTCTGCGGTTCGGCGACAGCCCGCGGCACTCCCGGCCCACCGGCTAGCGCCCCGGTCAACCCGTAGGCCACCAGCATCACCGCGAACACCCAGCGCATGGTTCTTATATTTCTCAGCCTCCCCCTGCGCGCACAATCGTAAGCATGGAACTGACGCATTTCGGCCATTCATGCCTTCTCGCCGATTTCGACGGCACCACCCTGCTGTTCGACCCCGGCACCTTCTCGCACGGATTCGAGGGCGTGACCGGACTGTCGGCGATCCTGATCACCCATCAGCACCCCGATCACGCCGACCGGGACCGGTTACCCGCTCTGGTCGAAGCCAACCCCGACGCGGTGTTGTACGCCGATCCCGCCACCGCGGCCGAACTCGGTGGACCGTGGCGGGCGGTGCACGTCGGTGACCAACTCGACCTCGCCGGGTTGGCCATCCGCGGCGTCGGCGGCCGGCACGCGGTCATCCATCCGGAGATCCCGGTGATCGACAACATCTCCTACCTTGTCGGGGACACCGAGCATCCGGCGCGGCTGATGCACCCCGGTGATGCGTTGTTCGTTCCCGACGAGCCGGTGCAGGTGCTGGCGACCCCGGCCGCCGCCCCGTGGATGAAGATCTCCGAGGCCGTCGACTACCTGCGGGCCGTGGCGCCTGAGCATGCGGTGCCGATCCACCAGGGCGTGGTGGCCCCGGAGGCACGCGGGATCTATTACGGACGGCTCACCGAGATGACCGACACCGATTTCCGGGTGTTACCCGAGGAGAATCCCGTCCGGTTTTGAGCGGTTCTGAGATATCAACGCAGACAACCGGATCGGCGTGGTGGTGAGGAACAGACACCGAAGGAGACATCTGTGAGCACAACCGATCTCGAGAACCTGTTCGGACTGTCGGGCAAGACCGCGTTGGTCACCGGCGGGAGCAGCGGCATCGGGGTGATGATCGCCCGAGGCCTGCTGCAGGCGGGGGCCAGCGTGGTCATCAGTTCCCGCAAGGCCGACAAGTGCGCCCAAGCCGTCGAGGAGCTCTCGGCGTTCGGCTCGGTCCGGGCGATTCCCGCCGACCTGTCACACCAGGACGAGTGCAAACGGTTGGCCGCCGAGATCCTCGCCGACACCGACGAACTGCACATCCTGGTCAACAACGCCGGCGCGACGTGGGGTGAACCGCTGGAGTCATTTCCGGCGTCGGCGTGGGACAAGGTGCTCGACCTCAACGTGAAGTCGCCGTTCTGGATGGTGCAGGAACTGGTCGGCGCCCTACGCAAGGCCGGCACCCAGGACGATCCCGCTCGCGTGATCAACATCGGCAGCATCGACGGGATCCACGTCCCGGTCATGAACACCTATTCGTATTCGGCCAGCAAGGCAGCCGTGCACCAGTTGACCAGGGTGCTGGCCAAAGAGCTTGGTCCACAACACATCACAGTGAACGCGGTCGCGCCCGGACCGTTCCAGTCGAAGATGATGGCTGCGACACTGGACGCCTTCGGCGACGCGATCGCGGCCGCATCGCCGATGCGCCGGATCGGCCGTGACGACGATATGGCGGGCATCGCCGTCTTCCTGGCCAGCCGGGCCGGCGCCTACGTGAACGGGGCGATCATCCCGGTCGACGGCGGGATGGCGACGACGGCGAGCGGCTCGGGCCGGTAGTTCCGGCAAACCTCAGGCCGCCGAGGAGGCGGGGCGGTCCTGACCCCAGCGGTACACCGTCGGGGTGCAGCCGTGCATCAACGCCAGGTCGACGGCGTCGAGCATGGCCTGGCGCGGCCCGACCTTACGCAGGTGCCGTGCGCTGACGGCCAACCGGACGATTCCGCCGCGGCGCGCCGCGCGTTCGGCGGACAGCACCAGGGTTCGGCACCACCAGGGTTCGCTCAAGAAACCTTCGCCGATTCCGAGCACCCGTGCGCGGACCGTCGCCCCGGCCACCAGATCGGTGATCCCGTGCAGATCGGCGAGCATCCGAAAGCCGTTGCGAGGCAATGCTGCCGCCGTCCCCGGCGACACCGTCCAGCCGGGAGCGGCGAAGAGCCGGGTCCGCAACCCGACATGCTCGAGCACCCGGTCGGCGCCCATCAGCCGTAGATTTGCCTCATGCGCGGGCAGCGCGGCGAATTCACCGCGGCGCTTCTTGGTGGCGGCGGCGTCGAAGCCGTGCAACACCACCGAGTCCCCGCCGCTCCGGCGGGTCCGCAACCAGTCCACGGCTCCCGGATCCGACTCCAGCCGATAGCCGCCTTTGTGCCGAGGCGCGACGAGCAGGGACAGCGGCACCGATCGGCTGTCGAGCGCCGCGCAGAAGTCGTCGACGTCGACCAGCGTCCGGTCGCTGATCCCGGACACCGACACGATCAGTTGTCCCGCCACGAAATCCAGTGTGGCAATTCCAGGTGTCCGGACGGTGACGTGTGACCAGATGTCAGGAGTCCATCGGTGTTCAGCCTGGCAGTACGGCCTCGATCGCGGCGACCACCTCGGGGGCGTCGGGCTCGGTGCGGGGACGGAAGCGATTGACCACGGTGCCGCCCGGCGCGATCACGAACTTCTCGAAGTTCCACTGGATGTCGCCGGCCTGCCCGTCGGCGTCGGCGGTCTGGGTCAACTCGGCATACAGCGGATGGCGGTCGGCGCCGTTGACATCGATCTTGGCCAGCAGCGGGAAGGTGACGCCGTACGTCGTCGAGCAGAACGTCGCGATCTCCTCCGGCGTCCCCGGCTCCTGGCCCATGAACTGGTTGCAGGGCACGCCGATCACCGTCAGCCCGCGGTCGGCGTAGTCGCGCGCGAGCTGTTCCAGCGCACCGTACTGCGGTGTGAGACCACACTTGGAGGCCACGTTGACCAGGAGCACGGCGCGGTCGCAGTAGTCGCCCAGCGATGTGGGTCGGCCGTCGAGGGTGGTGAGCGGGATGTCCGTCAGACTCATGGCGCTGACGTTACCGCGCCCGGCACCGTACGGCGGTCGGGGTGTTCACCAGACCAGCCGCGGACGAAGATCCAAGGTCGCGGTCAGGGCTTCGCACCGCCTTCGAGGTGGTCGTCCTGGCCGCGGCCGTAGTGGTCGCGGTCGGCGGTGGCCAGTAACCACGAGTACTGGAACGCCGCCTCCTTCCACCGCTCGTAGCGGCCGCTGATCCCACCGTGGCCGGCCGCCATCTGCGTCTTCAACAGCACCGGATGCCCGTCGGTCTTGGTGTGCCGCAGCGCCGCGACCCATTTGGCCGGCTCGACGTAGAGCACCCTGGTGTCGTTGAGCGATGTCATCGCCAGGATCGCCGGGTAGTCCTTGGCGTCGACGTTCTCATACGGCGAGTAGGACTTCATATAGAAGTAGACATCGGAGTTCTCCAACGGATTTCCCCACTCGTCCCACTCGGTGACCGTCAAGGGCAGCGACGGATCCAGGATCGAGGTGAGCGGATCGACGAAGGGCACCTGGGCCAGGATGCCGGCGAACAGCTGCGGAGCCAGGTTGGCGATCGCTCCCATCAACAACCCACCGGCGCTGCCGCCGAGAGCCACCAGGTTCTGCGGACGGGTCGCACCGGTGTCGACCAGATGCTGTGCCACCGCGACGAAGTCGGTGAAGGTGTTGCGTTTCTCCAGCAGCTTGCCGCCTTCGTACCACAGCCGTCCCATCTCGCCGCCACCGCGGACGTGGGCCACGGCGAACACCACTCCCCTGTCGAGTAGCGACAGTCTGGCCACCGAGAAGCGCGGGTCTTCCGACGATTCGTAGGCACCGTACCCGTAAAGCACGGTGGGGGCCGGCAGTTCGACTCCAGCCCGGTGCACGATGGAGATGGGCACCCGGGTGCCGTCGTCGGCCACCGCCCAGTCCCGACGCTCGACGTAGTCCTCGCGGCGGTAGCCGCCCAGCACCGGCTGCTCGCGCAGCAGGGCCCGCTCGCCGGTGGCGAGGTCGAGGTCGTAGATCCGCAGCGGGGTGATGAACGACGTAGTGCCGACCCGCAGCCTGGGCGTGGACCAGTTCGGGTTTCCGGCCAGGCCCGCAGACGTCAGCTCCGAGTCGAAGGTGATCTCCTCCGGCGTGCCGTAGCCGTCACCGGTGATGGGCCACAACTGGATTCGGGGCAGCGCCTCGCGGCGGTAGCTGACCACCAGATGGTCGGCGAAGGCGTCCACTCCGTCAAGGCGGACATCGTCGCGTGCGGCGACCAGGGTGCGCTGGTCGGTCGGATCGTCGACCGGTGCCTCGACGAGGGTGAAGTTGACCGCGCCGTCGTTGTGCAGGATGAGGAACTTGTCTTGGCCGCCCACCACCGCGTGCTCGACCGAGTACTCGACACCGTCGCGGCGGGGCAGGACCGTGGTGAAGCCAGTGTTCGGATCGGCGGCGTCGCCGACCCACACCTCTGAGGTGATCGCCGATCCGGCGGCGATGATGAGGTAGGAGTTGCTGCGGGTGCGGCCGACTCCGATCCAGAATCGCTCATCGGGTTCGTGCAGGACCTGCTGGTCGGGCTCGCTCGATCCGAGCCGGTGGCGCCAGACCGTGTCCGGGCGCCACGCGTCGTCGACGGTGGTGTAGTACACAGTTGCGTTATCGGCCGCCCACGTCACCCCGGAGGAGATGCCGGCGATCTCGTCTCCGATGAGCTCACCGGTCCGTAAGTCCTTGAACCGCAGGGTGTAGCGCTCGTCGCCGACGACGTCGACCGAGTAGGCCAGCAGGTTGCCGTCCAGGCTCACGCTGCTGGCACCGAGGGAGAAGAACTCGTGGCCTTCGGCTTCGGCGTTCTCGTCGAGTAGCACCTGCTCGCCGGGGACCTCGGTGTGCTCGTCGAACACCGGCGGGGTCCAGTCGCTGGCGTCGGAGACCGGGCAGCGGCAATGCGCGCCGTACTGCTTGCCCTCGAAGCTGCGCCCGTAGTACCACCACTGCCCGCGGCGGGTCGGCACAGACATGTCGGTCTCTTTAGTGCGAGCCTTGATCTCCTCGAAGATCTTCTGCCGCAACGGCTCAAGGTAGGCGGTGGCCTTGTCGGCGTAGGCGTTCTCGGCTTCCAGGTGAGCGATGACCTCCGGGTCGGCCTTGTCTCGCAGCCACTCGTAGGGGTCGACGAAGACGTCGCCGTGGTGGACCCGCTCGGTGTCGACCCGCTTGGCGATCGGCGGCTTCATGCGCTCGGCCCGATCCAGTCGGCGAACGACAGACCCGAGATACGTTCGTAGGCTTCGATGTAGCGCGCCCGGGTGGCATCGACGATCTCGTCGGGCAGTGGCGGCGGTGGAGTCGGACCGTAGCGGTCCCAGCCCGATTCGGCACTGGTGAGCCAGTTGCGCACGAACTGCTTGTCGAAACTGGGCTGCACGACGCCGGGCTGGTAGGTGTCGGCCGGCCAGTACCGCGACGAGTCGGGCGTGAACACCTCGTCGGCCAGCACGACCCGGCCGTCGGCGTCGACACCGAACTCGAATTTGGTGTCGGCGATGATGATTCCCTTCCTCAAGGCGTGGTCGGCGGCCTGGCCGTAGATCTGCAACGTGCGGTCCCGCAGCTGGTCGGCGAGCTGCGCGCCCACCATGTCGACGACGCGGTCGAAGGAGATGTTCTCGTCGTGCTCACCGAACTCGGCCTTGCTGGCCGGGGTGAACAGCGGGGTCGCGAACTTGCTGGCTTCGACCAGGCCCGGCGGCAGGGCGATCCCGCAGACCGTGCCGGTGCGCTGGTAGTCCAGCAATCCCGAGCCGCTCAGGTAGCCGCGCGCGACGCATTCCACCGGGACCATCTCCAGGCGGCGCACCACCAGGGCACGGCCCAGGACATCGTCGGGGATGCGCGGGTCGTCGGGCGGGCCGGCCAGGTGGTTGGGCGCGTCGATCTGCTCCGAGATGAGGCCGAAGAAGAACACGCTCATCGCGGTGAGGATGCGACCCTTGTCCGGGATCAGGCTGTCCAGGATGTAGTCGTAGGCCGAGATGCGGTCGGTGGCGACGAACAACAGGTGCTGGTCGTCGATGCCGTACAGCTCGCGAACCTTCCCGCTGGCCAGATGTCGATAGTCGCTCAGAGCAGGGCGCATCGCGTCAGCCTATCGGCCGCTGTGGCGCCACGATTGTGCTGGGATCGAGCGATGAGATCGCGGTTCCTGCCCTACGCCACCACACCCGGCCGGCTGCTCGCGCAGTTGGTCAGCGATCTGCTGGTCGGAGTGTGGATCACCGCCTGGGTGTTGGTCGGCCTGGGCGTCCACAGCGCGGTCGCGACCATCGCCGAGGTGGGCCGGCAGGTGAAGGACGGAGCCACCGGGATCGCCGACAACCTGGACTCGGCGGGCGAGAGCGCACACAAGATTCCCCTGGTGGGCGACACGGTGTCCAAGCCGCTGCGAGCTGCCAGCGAGGCCGCGCTGGACCTCGCCGGCGCGGGACACAACCTCGACAGCACCGCGACGTGGCTGGCCGTGCTGCTGGCGATCGCGGTGGCCGCGCCGCCGATCCTGGCGGTGGGTATGCCGTGGCTGTTCCTGCGGATCCGGTTCTTCCGCCGCAAATGGACGGTCATCGCACTGGCCAGGACCTCTGCCGGGGAACAGTTGTTGGCACTGCGGGCGCTGGCCAACCGGCCGTTGCGCAAGCTCACCGAAGTCAGCTTCGACCCGGTCGGGGCGTGGCGGCGCGAGGATCCCTACGCGATCCGCGGCCTGGCCGCACTCGAACTGCGCTCCGCGGGCGTCGCGATGCCCCGGGCGTGGCGGACGTTGGCGCGTTGAGCGGGCTTCGCACGTCCGCGCGCCGCGGCGGCACCAGGCTACAGTTCGGCTCGTGTCAGAGCTCATCGATACCGTCGCAGTAGTCACCGGCGCCGCCCGCGGCCAGGGCCGCAGTCATGCGGTGGCGCTGGCCGCCGAAGGCGCCGACGTCATCGTCGTCGACCGGTGCGCCGATATCGAGTCGATTCCCTACCCGCTGGCGACCAAGGCCGACCTCGACGAGACCGTCGAGCTGGTCCAGGCCCAGGGTCGGCGCGCTGTTGCGGTGATCGCCGATGTGCGCGACCTGGACGCGCTGACCGCCGGGGTGCGCAGTGGGATCGACGAGCTCGGTGACATCGACATCGTCGTGGCCAACGCCGGCGTGGTGGCGATCGGACGCCGGGACCCGCTGGATACGCAGGTCTACCACGACATCCTCGACACCAACCTCGACGGCGTGTGGCACACCATCGTCGCGACCGTGCCGTCGATCATCCGTAAGGGGCGCGGCGGCTCGGTCATCCTGACCAGTTCCGCTCAGGGTCTGGTCGGCCGCGGTGGCGACGGCAGCGCTGCGATGTTCGCCTACGCGGCGGCCAAACACGGGGTGGTCGGGCTGATGCGTTCGGCGGCGAACGCCTATGCCCAGCACAACATCCGGGTCAACACGGTGCATCCCACCGGGGTGGGAACGCCGATGATCCTCAACGAGCACATGGCGCGGATGATGCAGGAGAGCCCGAATGCGCCGTCGCTGTCCGCGAACCTGATGCCGGTACCGTTCGTCGAAAGCGAAGACGTCACGAATGCCGTTGTTTTCCTTGCCAGCCCGAAGGCACGCTACATCACCGGAGTGACGCTGCCGGTCGACGCCGGCCACGCCGTGATGTGATCAGCGCAGTTCGACGACCAGGTGCCGAATGCCGGTGTGCCGATTACTGCGCGCCCACTCCACCGGCTTGGCCACGTGGATCTCGTTGAACCGCCCGAGCATTTCCTCGTAGAGCACCCGCAACTCGAGGCGCGCCAGATTGGCCCCCAGGCAATAGTGCACGCCCTGCCCGAAGCCCAAGTGCGGATTAGGTTTACGCCCGACATCGAAGGTGTCGGCGTAGTCGAACACCGACGCGTCGCGGTTGGCCGAACCCTCCCACACCAGCACTTTCTGACCGGCTTCGACCCGGTGCCCGCCGAGTTCGGTGTCCCGAGTGGCGGTCCGCCGCTTCGACGGTGACGGCGAGGTCCAGCGCACCATCTCCTCGACCGCCGTCGGCAGCAACGCGGGATCGCTGCGCAGCCGTTGATACTGGTCGGGGTGCTGCGCCAGCGCCAGCAGTCCCCCGGCGATCGCGTTGCGAGTGGTCTCGGCGCCCGCACTGAACAGCAGGGAAAAGAACATGTACAGCTCGAGATCGGACAACGAGGCGTCCTGCACCGTTGCGTTGGCGACCACCGAGAGCATGTCGTCACCGGGCTCGGCGCGCTTGGCGGCGATCAGCTCCATGCCGTAGGCGAACATCCGCGAGCCGGCTTCCTCGACAGATATCGTGCCGACCTCACCCTTGCGGGAGTCACCGAAGTCGAAGCTCGGCTCGATGGCCCGGAACAGCCAATGCCGTTCGGTCTCAGGCACACCCAGCAGGATGCAGATCATCTGCATCGGCAACTCGGCGGCCACGTCCATCAGGAAGTCGAAAGGGACACTCGGCCGAACCGCGTCGAGCAACACCCGCGCCCGGTGCCGCAGATCGTCCTCGACCCGGCGGATCATCCGCGGGGTCAGCCCGGAGCTGACCAGTCGGCGGATGTGGGTGTGGCGCGGGTCGTCCATCATGTTGAGCACCTGGCCGGCGACCGGCAAGTCCTGCAGCAGGGTGCCGCCGTACGGCCGCTCACCACCGGTCACCGACGAGTAGGTGTCTGGATCACGCAGCACGGCAAGGGTTTCCGGGTGCGTCGCCACTGACCAGAACCCCTCACCGTCCGGGGTGTTCTCCGTGGGCTCGTGCCAGTAGACCGGCGCCTCGCGGCGGTGCACGGCGAACAGCTGATGGGGAAACCCGTCGGCGAAGTTGTCGAGGTCGGTGAAGTCGATGTCGGTGAGCGACACGGGCTTACAGAATCGCGCCGGGGGTGTACTTCGCCGCATCGGGGTGGGCGCGTACCAGCTCGTCGACCGCGGCGATCACCTGGTCGACCTGGCTGGCGGCCGCTCCGGTGAAGGCCTGTTTGTCGGCGAGGGCGGCATCCAGTGCCGCCCGGTCCAGCGGCAGACGGTCGTCGGCCGCGAGCCGGTCCAGCAGATCCGGTTCGCTGCCCTGCTCGCGCATGGCCAGCGCGACGGCCACCGCATGTTCCTTGATGACCTCGTGGGCGGTCTCCCGGCCCACCCCGGCGCGCACCGCCGCGATCAGCACCTTGGTGGTGGCCAGGAACGGCAGGTAGCGATCCAGCTCGCGCTGGATGACAGCCGGGTACGCACCGAACTCCTCGAGCACGGTCAGGAACGTCTCGATCTGGCCGTCGACGGCGAAGAACGCGTCCGGGAGCGCGACCCGGCGCACCACCGAGCAGAACACGTCGCCCTCGTTCCACTGGGCGCCGGCCAGTTCGGCGGCCATCGAGGCATAGCCGCGCAGCACCACCTGCAGACCGTTGACCCGTTCGCAGCTGCGGGTGTTCATCTTGTGCGGCATGGCCGAGGAGCCGACCTGCCCGGCCGCGAACCCCTCGGTCACCAGCTCGTGGCCCGCCATCAGCCGCACGGTGTGCGCGAACGACGACGGGCCGGCGCCGAGCTGCACCAGAGCCGAGACCACGTCGTGGTCTAGTGAGCGGGGATAGACCTGGCCGAGGCTGGTGAAAACGGCTGAGAATCCCAGGAATTCGCCGACCCGGCGTTCCAGTTCGGCCAACCGGTCGGCGTCCCCCTCGAACAGGTCGAGCATGTCCTGGGCGGTACCCATCGGCCCCTTGATGCCGCGCAACGGGTAGCGCGCAATCAGCTCCTCGATGCGCCGCAGCGCGATCAGGGTCTCCTCGGCGGCCGAGGCGAACCGCTTGCCCAGCGTGGTGGCCTGGGCGGCGACGTTGTGGCTGCGCCCGGCCATCACCAGGTCCCGGTAGGTCGCCGCGTGCTCGGCTAGCCGCGCCACCACGGCGACACCGTGGGCGTGCACCAGTTCCAGCGAGCGGCGGATCTGCAGCTGCTCGACGTTCTCGGTCAGGTCGCGGCTGGTCATGCCCTTGTGCACATGCTCGTGGCCGGCCAGGGCGTTGAACTCCTCGATGCGAGCCTTGACGTCGTGGCGGGTCACCCGTTCGCGGGCGGCGATCGAGGCGAGGTCGACGTGGGTGAGCACCCGCTCGTAGTCCTCGACGACCCCGGCGGGGACGTCGACACCGAGTTCGGCCTGGGCACGCAGCACGGCGAGCCACAGCCGGCGCTCGGCGACGATCTTGGCTTCGGGTGACCAGATGGCGACCATGTCGGCGCTGGCGTACCGATGGGCCAGCACGTCGGGGATGGGAGCGGGGATCGTCACAACCCAACAGCTTACGGTCCCGGTACGGCAAGGTAGACGGATGTACTTCGTCGGCCTGGACCTGGCCTGGGGTGAGCGCAAACCCACCGGTATCGCGGTGCTCGACAGCGACGGACGGTTGGTCCATATCGCTGCGGCCCAGGATGATTCGAGCATCCTTGCCGCGGTGCGACCCTACGTCGAGGGAGCCTGCCTGGTGTCCATCGATGCTCCGCTGGTGGTGACCAACCCGACCGGGCAGCGGGGCTGTGAGACGGACCTGAACCGTGATTTCGCCAAGTTCGAGGCCGGCGCGCACCCGGCGAACACGGGCAAACCCGAATTCGCCGGCACGCCGCGCGGCGCCCGGCTCGCCGAAGCGCTCGGCCTGGACATGGACCCACATTCGCGGTCGCCGCGGCGCGCCATCGAGGTCTACCCGCACCCGGCCACGGTCGTGCTGTTCCGGCTCGGGCGCACCCTGAAGTACAAGCACAAGCAGGGCCGCACCCTGACCCAGCTACGCACCGAGCTGCTGCGGCTGATGGACGAGATCGAACGCCTGGCGCAGGCAGCGGTACCGCTTCGGGTCGCCGATCACCCCGAGTGGGCCGCTATGCGCGGCGCCGTCGAGACCGCCGCCCGAAAGAGCGACCTGCGCCGCGCCGAAGACCCGATCGACGCGGTGATGTGCGCTTATGTGGGGCTCTACGCGACCCGGCGGCCGACCGCGGTGACGCTCTACGGGGACTTCGAGGGCGGCTACATCGTGACGCCGACGCTGCCGCCCGACCTGGTGCCCGCCCCGCCCGAGCCGACCCCGGGTGTGGTCGGCGACGCGGTCGCCCGCTACGCACAGCGGCGCCCGGCCCTGCTGGCCACCACCGAGCACTACCTGGCGCTGATCACCCGGCTGCTCGACGATGCGGGCATCAACTATCTGTCGGTTACCGCGCGCACCAAGAGCGTCGCCTCGTTCGCGGCGAAGGCGGATCGCAGCAGCAACGGCGAGCGGCTCTACACCGATCCGTCGACGCAGATCACCGACCAAGTCGGGGTGCGGGTCATCACCTACCTGCGCGAGGACGTCACCGCCGTCGGCACCGTGCTCGGCGAGGAGATGCAGGTGTTGGCCGATCTCGACATGGGGCAGGTGACCGCTCGGGCGGGGCGGTGGGGATACGCCAGCCGGCACCTGCTCGTCGCCGTCGACGGTGAGACGCAGCCGGCTTCGGTGCAGGTGCGCACCGTGCTGCAGCACGCCTGGGCGGAGTTCGAACACGACATCCGCTACAAGGGCAGCGTGCCCGAGCGGGACGCCCCCGAACTGGATCGCCGGTTCACCCTGGCGGCCGGCCTGCTGGAGCTGGCCGATCGGGAGTTCACCGAGATCCGGGACCGGTTGCGGGCGTCGATGGCCGACGATCGCACGCCGCCGCCCAGCGGCACCGGGATTGCGACGCCGGTGCTGGCCACCTACCTCGGGCACCGATTCCCCGAGGCGGGCTGGTCCCGCACCGAGCACTACGCGTGGATGTCGGCGTTGCTCGGCGAGCTGGGCATCCTGACCCTCGACGCCCTCGAGGAGCTGCTCGCCACCCTCGACACCGAGGCCGTCAACGAGAAGATGGACTACCGCTTCCCCGCGGGAGCGGTTCGCCGCCTCGACGATGCGCTGCTGGCCGCGTTCGGCGACCGCTACGTCACCCTGGCGGGCAACGCGCATCGGGTGGCGCTGCTGGCGACCCGCCTGCAACGGCTGGCCGCAGGCTCCTAGGAGCGCAGGCCGGTCCAGGTCTCCGCGGTGCCGGTCAGCCGGCTGACCTGTTCGAGGAACCGCCGCACCTTGGCGGGGTTCTCGTGGCGCTGCCAGCCGAACGTCGTCGGCCGCTGCACCCGGTCGTGCCAGAAGTGTCCGGGCTTGGATTCCGGGCGGGTGGCGACTAGCCACACCGCGGTGTCGGCGCCGTCGGCCACGTCGCGCAGGAGCGGTTTGGTGACCACCCGGAACCGGGGCAGGTATTCGGCCACGCCCGGGGTGTCGACCCACCCGGGATGCATGCTCTCGACCCGTACATCGGAACCGGCCAGTCGACGCGCCCACGAGTCGGCCAGCACCACCTGCATCTTCTTGGTGCGGGCGTAGGCCCGCACCCCGCTATAGCCGTGCCGGGACTCCAGGTCGTCGGCCACGAGCGGCGCGCCGTACATGCCGCCGGAGGATACGAACACCACCGACGCGCCGCCGGCCGCCCGCAGCAGCGGCAGCAGGCGTTCGGTCATCAGGTGCGGGCCCAGCACGTGGGTGGCCAGCTGCATCTCGTGCCCCTGGGCGGTCAGCGTGCGCTGCTTGGGCATGAGCCCGGCGTTGTGCACCAGCCCGTCGAGGGCGGGCACCCGGTTGACGAAGGCCGCCGTCCATTCGCGCACGGCGTCCAGGTCGGAGACATCGCAGATCTCCTCCACGACGTGGGCCTCGGCGACCGCGGACCGGATCGACGCCGACGACGCGCGGACCTTATCGGCGTTTCGCCCCAGCACGTGCACCGTGGCACCGAGGTCGCCGAACGACTGCGCCATCGCCAGTCCGATCCCGGCCGTCGCCCCGGTGATCAGCACCCGCTTGCCGACCAGCGCGCTCGGCGCGGGGTCGGCGGCCCACCAGTGCCGGCGCAGCCCCGAGCCGATCTTGGTGTAGCCGAGGACGAGCGCCCGGTCCATGGCGCCGTCGAGCAGTTCTGTCGCCGGCCGGGTCAGCGCGGAGAAGTCCATCCCTCGAACGTATCCGTTTAGACCCGGATGGTGCGCTCGTCGATCGGTGCCAGCACATCGATCACGTCGACCAGCGTGGCGCGCGCGACCTCGCGCGGCCCGTCCCCGTCGGCGACCATCGCCGAAACCACGGCCCCGTCGACGGCGTGCACGAGCGCGGTCACCAGCTCGTCGGGCACAGTGCGCCCCGATCGCGCGGTCGCCTCGGCCACCGCCTCGACCCGCTGCCGCAGCAGTCGGCGCTGGACCTCACGCAGGTCCGGCTGGCGAGCGCAGGCGATGTAGCGCTCATAGCGGGAGATCAGCTGCTCACCGGTCGCTTCGGTGCCGAGGTCGCCGACGAGCAGATCGACCAGGACGTCTGCGGTCGCCTCGGGGCCCCGGCGGCGCCGGGGCAGCGCCTCCACGCGGGCACGTAACTGGGCGGCCTCCAACGCACCCAGATACTCGACGGCCTTCTGCACGAGGTCGTCGAGCGAGGAGAAGTAGTAGGTGGTCGACGCCAGCGGCAACCCGGCGCGGCGGGCCACGGCACGATGCCGCACCGCCTCGAACCCACCTTCGCAGAGCAACTCGGCGGCCGCGCTGATCAGCGCATACCGTCGTCGTTCCCCCTTGGGCGTTGCCGCTGCCGTCACGTTCAGCAATGCTGCCAGCCGGTCAGAGGCCAGATTGGTCTTTCACCGAATCATTAACCTCACCCTGCTTCGGGGTGCCTGCCCGCTGGGCTTCGACGGCAACCCGACGGCAACCCGATGGCAAGATGTGCCGCATGCCGAACCTGAGCCGCCGCACTGTTCTGCGACTCGGCGCCGGAGCCGCGGCCGGCGCCGTCGGAGCGTTCACCGCGGGCCGGATGCTGGACTCCGCAGCGCGACCCGCCGGGCCGGACATCGCGATGGCCGGCGTCGGCGCTCCCCTGCGTCCGCCCGCGCCGCTGGACCCCATACCGGCGGGCGTCGCCGCACCGACCATGGTGACCGGCTCGTTCGTCTCGGCCGCCCGCGGCGGTGTTCCGACCAACTGGGCCATCGCCCGCCCGCCCGGGCAGACCTCCCCGCTGCGGCCGGTCATCGCGCTGCACGGAAAGTGGAGCAGCGCGGCCGCGGTGATGGCGGGTGGCGTCGAGCAGGGTCTGGCTCAGGCGGTCCAGGCCGGCCTGCCCCCGTTCGCCGTCGTCGCGGTCGACGGCGGCGACAGCTACTGGCACAAGCGCACCTCGGGTGAGGACTCCGGGGCGATGGTGCTCGACGAACTCATCCCGATGCTCGGCGGGCAGGGACTGGACACCTCGCGAGTCGGGTTCATCGGGTGGTCGATGGGCGGTTACGGCGCCCTGCTACTCGGCGCCCGGCTCGGCCCGGCCCGTACCGCGGCGATCACCGCGGTCAGCCCCGCGCTGTGGCTGTCCTCCGGAGCCACCGCACCGGGCGCGTTCGACGGCGCCGACGACTTCGCCGCCAACAGCGTCTTCGGCCTGCCCGCCCTGGCGTCGATCCCAATCCGGATCGACTGCGGCGACAGCGATCCGTTCTACGCGGCGACTAAGCAGTTCATCGCGCAGCTGCCGACCCCGCCGGCCGGCGGTTTCTCCCCCGGCGGCCATGACAGCGGGTTCTGGAGCGCCCAGTTGCCGGCCGAGCTGACCTGGATGGCCCCGCTGCTCACCGCCTGAGCCCGGCGGCGCTCACGGCAGCGCGATCCGCCCCTCCGCAGCCGCGAGCGCGATGTCACCACGAAAGTGGCTGCCGGGCAAGCGAATCGACGACAAGATTTGGTAGGCGGCGGCGCGCGCGGCCACCAAATCGGCGCCCGTGCCGACCACGGACAACACCCTGCCTCCGGAGGAGACGACGGTGCCGTCACCACGCCGGGTGGTGCCGGCATGCAGGACGCCCTCGGCGTCGGCACCGGTGATCGCATCCCCGAGCCGGGGCCGCCCGGGATAGTTCTCGGCGGCGACGACGACGGTGACGGCGTAGCCGTCCTGCCACTGCAGGGGGCCGAAGTCGGCCAGCGTTCCGGTGGCCGTTGCCGACAGCAGCCGGCCCAGCGGTGATTCGAGTAGTGCCAGCACCGCCTGCGTCTCCGGATCGCCGAAGCGGCAGTTGAACTCGACCACCGCGGGGCCGGCCGAGGTCATCGCCAGCCCGGCATAGAGGAGCCCGGAGAAGCTGCTGCCGCGGCGGACCAGTTCGGCGGCAACGGGTTCGACCACATCACTGACGATGGCGTCGGTCACCGCGGCGGGCAGCCAGGGCAGCGGCGAGTAGGCGCCCATCCCGCCGGTGTTGGGTCCGGCGTCGTTGTCGCCGACGCGTTTGAAGTCCTGGGCGGGCAGCAGCGGGACCACGGTGGGACCGTCGACCAGACAGAACAGCGACACCTCGGGGCCGTCGAGGAACGACTCCAGCAGCACCGGATGCCCGGAGTCGAGCAGCGCGGCGGCATGTGCGCGCGCCACGTCGCGGTCGGCGGTGACCACCACACCCTTGCCGGCGGCCAGCCCGTCGTCCTTGACGACCCAGGCGGGTTGGCCGGCGGCGACACCGAATCGGTCGAGTGCGGCGTCGAGCCGGGCGGGGTTGTCGACGGTCTCGCTGGCGGCGGTGCGCACCCCGGCGGCGGTCATCACGTCTTTGGCGAAGGCCTTGGAGCCCTCGATGCGGGCGGCGTCCTTGGACGGGCCGAAGCAGGCGATGCCGGCGGCCCGCACGGCGTCGGCGACACCGAGAACCAGGGGCACCTCCGGGCCGATCACCACCAGGTCGATGCCGAGCTTGCGGGCCAGCGCGGTGACCGCCTCGGCGGAGGTGACGTCGACTTCGTGCTGTTCGGCCACGCTTGCCGTGCCCGCATTGCCCGGCGCCACGGCCAGGAAGTCCACCTCCGAGTCGCGGCGCAGGCCCAGCAGCAGGGCGTGTTCGCGGGCACCGGATCCGATCACGAGGACGCGCACACCGCACACCCTAGATCACCAGGTGTCGACGAACCGCCGCGGCGGCGGCAGTTCGCCGCGCGCGCCCGCGGCGGTCAGCGTGGCGGCGATCAGTTCGCGGGTCTCGGCCGGATCGATCACGTCGTCGACCTCGAAGATCTGGGCGGCGTTGAGCGCCTTGGCGTTCTCCTCCAGCGCGGCGGTGGCCTGCCGGACCCGTTCCTCGCGCTCGGCGTCGTCGGCGATGGCCTCGAGTTCCTTGCGCATGCCGAGGCGCACCGCGCCTTCCAGTCCCATCGGGCCGAGGTGGGCGCCGGGCCACGCCACGGTGAGCAGCGGTTCGTGCAAGCTGCCGCCGGTCATCGCCTGCGCACCGAGGCCGTAGCCGCGGCGCAGGATCACCGCGACCAACGGCACCCGCATCGCCGCACCGGCGACCAGCAGCCGCGAGGCCCGCCGGACCAGTGCCTCGGACTCCGCGGCGGGTCCGACCATGTAGCCGGGGCAGTCGACGAGTGAGACCACGGGCAGGCCGAAGGTGTCGCACAGCTGCAGGAAGCGCGCCGCCTTGTCGGCGGCCGCCGCGGTGATCGCACCCGCCATCACCATGGTGTTGTTGGCGATGACGCCGATCGGGCGGCCGTCGATGCGGGCCAGTGCGGTGACCATCTCGGGGGCGAATTTCTGCCGAAGGAAGGTCACCGAGTCCTCGTCGGCGAGGGTGGTGATGATCGGCACGACCGGGTAGGCCCGCCGCGCACGCTCGGGAATGGCTGTGCGCAAAGCGGTTTGGTCGACAGCCGGCCCGGGTGCGATGGGGCCCTGGAAGTAGCCGATGAGCCGCTTGGTGACGGCGACGGCCTCGGCCTCATCGGGGACGACGACGTCGACAACACCGTTGGGCGCCTGCACCGACATCGGGCCGACGGCATCGGGGGCGACGTCGCCGAGCCCGCCGCCGGCGATCATCGCCGGCCCGCCCATACCGATCGAGGCATCGGCGGTGGCCACGATCAGGTCCGAACAGCCGGCGATCACCGCATTGCCGGCGAAGCAGCGTCCCTTGACGATCGCGATCCGCGGCACCACACCCGACAGCGCGGCCCACAGCTTGAAGGCCCGCACCTCCAGCGAGGACACCGTCGGATAGTCGGTGTCGCCGGGCCGGCCACCACCGCCCTCGGCGAAGAACACGGTGGGCAGCCGCATGCGTTCGATGAGCTCGAAGAGCCGGTCCTTCTTGCGGTGCCCGAACACGCCCTGAGTGCCGGCCAGCACCGTGTAGTCGTAGGACAGCACCGCGCACGGGTGGCCGTTGATGCCGGCGGTGCCCGCGATCAGGCCGTCGGCCGGGGTTCGCGCGATCAGGTCGGTCACGTCGCGACGCTGGCGCTGGGCGGCGATCGCGAAACGACCGTATTCGACGAAAGACCCCGGGTCGACCAGGTCTGCGATGTTCTCCCGGGCCGTGCGCCCGCCGGCGGCATGCCGCCGCGCGACGGCGTCGGGCCGGGCGTCGTCTTCGGTCAGCGCGCGGCGGCGCAGCAGCTCCTCGAGGTCAGGGCGCTCGGTCATCAGCCGAACCTAATGGGCATACACTCAGCAACGCGGTGTATGGTCGATAGAAACGTGCGCTACATCACAGGACAGCGAGGTAGATCATGACCAGCACCAGCGTGTGCCCCTCTGGAGCCGAACCCAATTCCCGGGTCGCTTCGGTCCTGCCCTCCGGCTTCGACTTCACCGACCCCGACCTGCTCAAGGGGGGCATGCCCGTCGCCCAGTTGGCGCAGCTGCGCAAGACCGCGCCGGTCTGGTGGAACGAGCAGGCCGACGGCACCTCAGTTTTCGACGACGGCGGCTACTGGGTGATCACCAAGCACCGCGACATCCGGGCCATCTCCCGCGACAGCCACCTGTGGTCGACCAACGCCAAGGGGGTGGTGATGCGCTTCCCCGAGGGCATGACCCCCGACCAGCTGGAGATCACCAAGGCGCTGCTGATCAACCACGACGCGCCCGAACACACCCGGTTGCGCAAGCTGGTGTCGCGGCTGTTCACACCGCGCTCGGTGGCCAGGCTCGAGGAGAAACTGGCCGACGCGGCCCGCGACATCGTGGCGGCAGCCGCCGAGAAGGGCACCGGAGACTTCGTCGCCGACATCGCGATGCAGCTGCCACTGCTGGCGATCGCCGACCTGCTCGGCGTGCCGGAAGCCGACCGCCAGAAGCTTTTTGGTTGGACGAACAGCATCATGAACACCGACGACCCGGACTTCGACAGCGATCCGACCGTTGCCAACGCCGAACTCATGGGCTACGCCTACACGATGGCCGAGCAGCGCCGGCAGTGCCCGGCCGACGACATCGTCACCCGCCTGGTGCAGGCCGACCTCGATGGAGAGTCCCTGTCCGAACTCGAATTCGCCTTCTTCGTCATCCTGCTGGCGGTGGCCGGCAACGAGACCACCCGCAACGCCATGACCCACGGCATGAACGCGTTCTTCGACCACCCCGACCAGTGGGAGCTGTTCAAGCGGGAGCGCCCGCAGACCACCGCCGACGAGATCGTCCGCTGGGCCACC
This sequence comes from Mycolicibacterium sp. CBM1, assembly GCF_054073305.1. NCBI lineage: Bacteria > Bacillati > Actinomycetota > Actinomycetes > Mycobacteriales > Mycobacteriaceae > Mycobacterium > Mycolicibacterium sp. CBM1. The sequence goes on from NZ_JBSXPP010000005.1 coordinate 65,656, forward strand.
CCGGTGCACTGCTTCCAGCGCACGGCACTGACCGACGTCGAGCTCGGTGGCGTCACGATCCGCGCGGGGCAGCGGGCCGGCCTGTTGTACAGCTCGGCGAACTACGACGAAGAGGTCTTCGACTCGCCGTTCCAGTTCGACATCCGCCGCGACCCCAACCCGCACGTCGGGTTCGGCGGCAACGGCGCCCACTTCTGTATCGGCGCCAATCTGGCACGGATGGAGATCACGCTGATCTTCAACGAGATCGCCAACCAGATCCCCGACATCAGCAAGCTCGGCGAGCCGGAGCGGCTGCGCTCGGGCTGGATCAATGGGGTCAAGGAACTGCCGGTCTCGTACCGCTAGGCGCCGGGTACCGCTAGGACCGCGGCCGGGCGGATAACATCCCGGTCATGGGCTACCCGGGCTATCCGCCCTACCCCGGCTATCCGCCACCTCGACCGGCCACGCCGCCGAGGTCGACGGCCGACCTGACGATCTCGATCGTCGCCCTGGTGATGACGGTGCTCTTCGGTGCGGCAGCGGCGTTCTTCGGACTGTTCTCGCTGGCGTTCCTGGACTACTGCCCGCCCGCGACGTGCAGCGTCGAGGGCGCAGTCACCGCCGTGACGAGCGCGCTGGGCATCGCGGCACTGGTGGGTTTGATCGGCATGATCCTGACCATCGTCGCGCTGACGAGACGCAAGCGGGCCTGGCCGTTGGCCGTCGGGACCCTGGTGTCGTGCGTGATCGTGGTGTTCTTCGGCGGGGTGGCCTACTCGATGGCCGTAGGGGGCTGAGGTGCGCACCCATGGCTGGTCCGGGTCGGCGCCGGCGACCGACGAGGAAGCGGTGGCGCGGATCCTGGCCGCGGCCAACCAGGCCATCGACGCCCGCGGCGCCGACCTGAGCATCGCCGACGTGGCGCGCACGCTGGGCGTGACGCGCCAGACCGTCTACCGCTACTTCCCCAGCACCGACGCGCTGCTGCAGGCCGCCGCCATGGTCGCGGCGACCGGATTCCTCGACCGCCTGGCCGCGCACCTGGCCGGCATCACCGATCCCGCCGAGGCAGTGACCGAGGGGATCGCGACGGCGATGGAGTGGCTGCCGCACGACAAGCACATGGGTCTGTTACTCGGCCCGGAACGGGCCGGTGCCTTCAGCGCGGAGATCACTTCCGACGTCGCGCTGGCGTTCGCTGGTTCCATGCTGCGGCGCTTCGATGTCGATTGGGGCGCAGCGGGTTTCAGCGACGACGAGCTGAGCGAACTCAGTGAGCACCTGCTGCGAATCATCCAGTCGTTCATGGTCGATCCGGGCCGTCCCCCGCGCCAGGGTGCACAGCTGCGCCGCTATCTGCGGCGGTGGGTGGGCGCCGCACTGGTGGGCGACGGCCGGTCGACGGACATCAGCCTCAGCGGGTAGCGGGGGCGGCAGGCGTGGCGACAGTGGTCGCCGCACTGGTCGCCGGGGCCGCCGACGTGGGCTCGGGCCACACCGAGGCCGCGAAGATGGCGGCCAGCGACACCGCGACCGGGCACAGCACGGTCACCGTCGTATCGATGACACCGACCCAGCGGGTCACCTGTCGGGCGACCTTGGTGCGGGTGGTCGCCGGCGCGTCCCACAGGCTGAGCATGGTTGGGGCAGTCCACGAGTCATACATGGTCAGCGATGTCATCGCCCCTCCTGTTCGCCTTCGGGGGCCAGCGGCACCCGATTTCACTTTGGTAACACTGGGGCACAGAGGTCACATTTGCGACACGGCCGGATAACCGTTTGCGATCTGCGCGTTTCCTTACCGTTGTCTTATCGGCCTCTTTGTTATGAGAGCGCCGTGCTGGACGGCATTACGCTGACCGGCCTGAGCCCGCAGTCGGGCCCCTTCCCGCACCTGGCCAGGTGTCACTGCTTGTTCTGCCCCGACCCCAGCGACTCGTTGCGGGACAGCAACTCCAGTTGGAGGTAGAGCACCGTCTGCACATCCCGGTCACCGAGTTGCCCGCCGAGCAGTTCTTCTAGTCGCTGCCGGCGATAGCGCAGGGTATTGGCGTGCACGTTGAGCGCTTCGGCAGCCGCGCGGCTATCACTGCCGTGCTGGATGAGCGCCCGCAACGTCTCGACGTAGGACGTCGAATGCAACCGGTCGTAGTCGATCAGATCTGGTAGCGGCCCCAGATTCAGCAGCTCGGACATGGTGTTGCTGTTGGCCAGGCGCTGCAGCGCCCAGCGCGCCCACGCGTCGGCGAACCACACCGGAGTGCGGGCCCGCACCGCCCGACCCACCGTCAACGCACGGTCGGCGTCCCGACGAGCCTGGGCCAACTGTTCGCGGCCGGACACCGGGCCGCCGACGCCGACCGCCAGCGTCGACGATTCATCGAGATCCGTTGTCGCGGTGAGCTGATCGAGCCAGGCCTGCGCACGGTCCCGGTCCGGACGGGCGGTGCCGAGGACGACGTAGATTACGTTGTTGAGCTCGCCGGCCAGAAAGTCGCGCGCATTCGAACTGCTATTCAGCAGATCCAAACGGCGGTACAGCTTGGCGCGCAGCTGCACCGTCGAGGATCGCGCGGTCCCCATCGCCGAGATGGCGAACACCCACAGCGACGGCGCATTGGTCAGCCAGCGCGGCAGGTCGTCGATCGGAACATCACCGTGCAGCAGCGTCGCCAACTGGTCGGTGGCCAACCGCCGCTGAGCGTGTCGCTGAGTCAGCGTGGCGCGCAACGCGTCCCGGATCGCCGGAGCGAGCCCGGTCACCGCGGCCACCTTCGCCTCGTCCACCTCGTCCGAGTGGGCGACCCACAGCGTCCCGATCAGAACACCGCTGTCCTGGATCGGCAGCACCACCCGGCGCTGTTCAGAAATCGTGACCGCGCCGCCGCCGCGGAGCATCTTGGCGATCAGACCCGAATTCCGATACTCGCGCATCGTCCCCGGCGGGATTGTGCGCCCCAGCACCGTCTGCTGGGTATCGGCGTCCGCGTGGGCTACCGACGCCGAATGCGCCAACAACCGGTTGTTGGCGTCCAAGACGAACACCGCGGCGCCCAGCGTGGCGGCGCACTGTTCGGTGACATCGAGTATCTGAGACGCCTCAGCGGCCGGCTGGCCCGTCGAGCGTTGCGGGGTGCCCTGGGCAAGCGCGGTTCTGGCCAGGCTGACCAACGTCGTCCACCCCGCGCCGGGACCGACGGTCAGTACACACAGGCCCTCGTCATCAGCCAACTGCGCCAACGGTTGTGCCGTCTCGTCGAGTGGGCGCTGTGCACCGGCCACCGCCCGCCGAATGATGCCTACAGCGCCCCGTCGACGCGCTTCGGGCAGCGTCGGCAGCAGCCGGGCAAGGTCGCTACCGACGATCAGCAGGACATCTCCGGCTTCGATCTCGGACAGATCCTCGGCATCGAAGATCACAACTCGATGGGCTTCGGTGCTCGAGGACTGTTTGCCGATATACAGTTCGGCACCCAGTACCTCGGCCAGCCAGCTGATCGCTGTCATGGACGACTACAGACCCGCCGTCATACCACCGTCGATAGTGAACGCCGCCCCGGTGGCGAAGCTGGACGCATCCGAGGCCAACCACACCGCCATGGAGGCAATCTCATCGGGACGGCCCTCCCGCTCGACGGGCATCCACTGCGGCAGCGTGGCCCGCACCTTATCCAGCCCGCCGAGTCGCTCCGCGTGAGCGAGGTTGATGGGGGTGTCCACCCAGCCCGGGCAGATGCAGTTGCACCGTACCCCTGCCGAAGCGAAGTCGAGCGCCAGCGATTTCGTCATCATCAGGACCGCACCCTTGCTCACGCAGTACGAGAACAGCTGACGCTCGGCCATCAGGCTGTTGACCGAACCCATGTTGATGATCGAACCACCGCCGTTGGCCAGCATCTGGGGCAGGGCGAGCTGGCAGCCGATCAGGTAGCCGCGGACATTGATGTCGATGGTCCGGTCGAAATCCTCCAGCCGGGTGTCCAGGGCCGTGCCCGGAATGGAGATGGCTGCGTTGTTGACCAGAGTGGTGACGGGGCCGAACTGCTGGCGGGTCGCCTCGAACGCGACCGCCATCGCCTCACCGTCCGAGACGTCCGTGGGCACCGGGAGCACCGCGTCCGTTACGGCGGCGAGCTCCCGGGTCCGCTGCAGGCCGGTGGCATCGACGTCGAGCGCGGCGACCCGCGCACCCGCAGCAACGAAGGCCAGCGCGATGGCCCGGCCGATGCCCGAAGCAGCACCTGAGACGACGGCGACCTTGCCCTCCAACGCCGAATCGGCGGCGAGATGGTGCGCAGGCGCGGCGGAGAGCGACATACGGACGGTCCAATCTGATCGAAGGGTCTGAGCTGACCGGTCCATCCTCTCCACACCGCTGGAGCATCCGCCACCGCCTCGGGCGACAAGTCCACCCCCACCCAATGGTGACTGCGCACAAACCGCCCGCCCGGTCATCGTCAGCGAACAGCCATCATCCCCGGGATTGGTGACCAGGCACATGGTCGTCGGGGTCCTCGGCGACTCACACTGCCAAACCACCCGATGATTTCTCGACCGGCACAATCCAGGAGGACACGTGACATCTACCCCAAAATCCGCCCCGGCTACCGGGACGGATAATGGCGGCGACGACGTCGCCGGCTTCGGCTACAAACCGCGCTTCCAACGGACGATCAAGTCTTTCGACTCGTTCGCCCTGGCGTTCTCGTTCATCTCCATCACCACGGGGATCTTCTCCACCTTCGGCTTCGTGTTGTTACACGGCGGCCCCCGGGGCATCTGGACCTGGCCCATCGTCATCGTCGGCCAACTGGCGGTGGCCGTGGTCTACGGCGCGCTAGCGGCGCGGATCCCGCTGGCCGGCTACTCCTACCAATGGGGAACCCGACTGGCGAACTGGCACGTCGGATGGTGGCTGGGCTGGGTGTCGATGTGCTTTTTGTTCATCGTGGTGGTCTCGGTGGATTATGCCTTCGTCCAAGTGGCCTTTCAGCCGCTGATCGGGCAGGAGTACACCCCCATCTCGGCGGCGCTGTGGACCACCGGGGTAATCGCACTGCAGGCCGGCATGATCGTCATCAGCACCAAGACGACGGCCCGGATCAACACCGCCGCCGTCGTCACCGAGATCGTGGGTGTCCTCGCGCTGATCGTTGCGCTCGTCGTGGTGGCCGCGGTCCGCGATCAAGGTTCGATCGCCAACCTGTGGTCGTCTGGAAGCATCTCCGAATCCGGGTACTACGCGTGGCTCGGCCCGTTCATGTTGTGCGTGCTGCTCGGCGGCTACACGGTGGTCGGTTTCGAGGCGGCCTCCAATCTGGCGGAAGAGACCGAGAACGCCCGTCAGGTGGTTCCTAGGGCGATGGTGCGCGCTGTGGTGCTCTCCGGTGTCGTCGGCATGGCGCTGCTGATGGGTGTCACCTACGCCATCAACGACATCGACGCGACCACGCAATCAGCTGCCCCCCTTGCACTTCTGACCGAAACGGTGCTCGGCGCCGTAGCACAGAAGGCACTGCTGGTTTTGGTGTGCATCAGCATCTTCGCCTGTGGTCTGATCAACCTGATCACCAACACCCGGCTGATCTGGGCGATGGGCCGCGACGGCCGACTGCCCGGTCACCGGCTGTGGCGTCAGGCCCCTCGGTCCACCGCCGGGCCAACTTGGGCGACGTATCTGGCCGCCGGTGTGAGCATCGCGATCGTGCTGCTGCTGGCCAACCAGACCGACACCCTGGTGCAGGTGTTCTCCGCGGCGACCCTCATGCCGGCGCTGCTCTACTTCTCCACCGTCGTACTCTTCGTGGTGACCAGCGTCCGGGAGGGCGGCGCGTCGGCCAAGATGATGGCCGTCGCGGTGTTCTCCCTGGTGTGGCTGGCGTTCGAACTCTGCATCCTGCTACTGCCCGCCGAGTTCCGCACCGCTCAGTATTATCTGTTGGGGGCGTTGGGAATCGGGCTGGTGGTCTACCTGTTCACCCGGCGCATCGGCAACATCACCGACGGGGACTGAGCGGTGACCTCGGTCAGTGTCTTCGACCTATTCTCAATAGGCGTCGGTCCATCGTCGTCACACACCGTCGGCCCGATGCGCGCGGCACGCTCGTTCGCCGTGGCGCTCGACGAATCGTCGGCACTGACCGAGGTCACCCGCATCAGGGTGGAGTTGTTCGGATCCTTGGGCGCCACAGGTGTTGGGCACGGTACCGACCGAGCCGTCATCCTCGGCCTGGAGGGGGCTCAACCAGCCACCGTCGACGGCGATGCCCTGATCACCCGGGCCCAGCAGGTGCGCTCGCAGCAGCGTGTGCACCTGCTGGGCCGGCATTGGGCCGCATTGCGACCTGAAGACCTTGTCCTGCATACCGGGCGCGCGTTGGATTACCACCCCAATGGCATGCGCTTCACAGCCTTCAACGCTCAGAACGCAGTACTGGCTGAAGAGACCTGTTTCTCGATCGGCGGCGGCACCGTGATACGGGCCGCCGAAATATCGATCCCACAAGTGACCGCGCCTGTCCCCCATCCCTTTTCCTCCGCGGTAGAACTGCTGGAGCGCTGCCGCCAGCACAGCGTGCCGATCAGTGCGGTGATGCTCGACAACGAGGCGGCCCTGCGCCCGCGCGACGAGGTTCGGGCCGGGATACTCGACATCTGGTCGGCGATGCAGGAGTGCATCGCCCGCGGTCTGCGGACCGAAGGGGTCTTACCCGGAGGGCTCGGCGTGCCCCGGCGCGCACCGGCACTGCTGGCTCGCCTGCGCTCTCACCAATCTGACAGTGAGGCAGCCCGTTTCGAGTTCGCGGACTGGGTGATGCTCTACGCCCTGGCGGTCAACGAGGAGAACGCGGCCGGCGGGCGGGTGGTCACAGCTCCCACCAACGGCGCCGCCGGTGTCGTCCCCGCGGTGCTGTCCTATTACCGATGGCACGTGCCCGGCGCCTCCGACACCGGGGTGGTGCGTTTCCTGCTGACCGCAGGGGCGATCGGCGCCCTGATCAAGACCAACGCCTCGATCTCCGGCGCCGACGTGGGCTGCCAGGGCGAGATCGGCGCGGCGTGCGCCATGGCCGCCGCCGGTCTGTGCGAAGTGCTCGGCGGCGCGCCCGGCCAGGTCGAGAACGCCGCCGAGATCGGCATCGAGCACAATCTCGGATTGACCTGCGATCCGGTCGGCGGGCTCGTGCAGGTGCCATGCATCGAACGCAACGCGGTGGCCGCGGTCAAAGCGATCAGCGCCGCCCGGATAGCGCTGCACGGCGACGGAAGACACCTGGTGTCCCTGGATACGGCTGTCGCCACCATGCGCGCTACCGGAGCCGATATGGACAGCCGCTACAAGGAGACGTCGCTGGGTGGACTAGCCGTGAACGTCATCGAGTGCTGATCCCGCGTTCGGTAAGACAGACCGGGGACAACCTGCGCGGTGGCTCCGACAAGAAATCCGATGCGGAGGAGGCGTCTAATCCTCGAGCTTCCTACCGCTGTGCATCTTGAGGGCGTCGTTGACATTGGCCTTCTTGTCCTCGGCCTGGCCGGCCTCGGCGGCCTTCTTGCGCTTGGCCGTGACCTTGGTGACGACCCCGTCCAGTTTCGAGCCCAACGGGAAACCGAGGTAGTGCGTCAGGAAGATCGCCATCTCCTTGAGCTCCTCGGGCGTGAGCTCCCCGTTGTGCAGGGCGGCGTTGGCCTGGATCTCGGCCAGATCCGAGATACCGAGCGCGGTGACGACGGTCAACGTCATGATGCGCTTGTCCCGCATCGTCAATCCCGGTCGCGTCCAGATGGTCCCGAACAGGTGGTCGGCGGTGAGCGCGAAATAATCACCCGGCGAGTCCGGCATCTCCCAGCCGTAGACCTCGTTCATCTTCTCCAGGCCCTTGCGGCGCAGCTCGTCCATCGTCACTCCTTCGTATGTGGGACACCAAGCCCAGCGGCCAGGTCCCGTAATGCGATCTCGACCAAGGGCAGTTCCACGCCGGTGGCTTCACCGAGGCTGAGCGCCAGCTTCAGGTCTTTCTCGGCCAATCCGCGGGTGTGCATGAACATGTTGTAGACGAAGTGATCCGGCTGCAGCGGTTTGGTGTCGTCGCGGACCATGATCGCACCGGGGCCTCCGCTCTGGGCATCGCTGTGCCGAACCACGCGGCCCAGTTTCTGCAGATCGATCCCGGCCGCCTCGGCAAGCCTCGAGGCCTCGCACGCAGCGGTAAAACCGATGAAGGTCAACATGTTTCGGGCGATCTTCATCCGGGTTCCGGCGCCCGGCTCGCCGGCACGGACGACCATAGAGGCCCACCGTTTGAACACCGGCTTGACGAGGTCGTAGGCGTCGTCGTCCGCGCCGACCATGACGGCCAGCTCACCCTTGTCGGCCGCACCGGCACCGCCGCTTACCGGTGCATCGACGATGCGAATACCCTTGGGGCGCAACTTGTCAGCCAGCTCAGCGGCTGTGTCCGGCTCGATCGTTGAGTGGATCGCGATGACCGTTCCCGGCTTGGCGTGTTCGGCGAGCTGGGCCACCACATCGCGGACCTGCTCGTCGTTGAGCACGGTCACTTCGATGACGTCGGCTCTCGCGACGTCGGCGACGCCGTCTGCCAGGGTGGCGCCGAGTTCGGCCAGCGGTGTCATTGCCTCGGTCCGCACGTCGAAAACGATGAGCCCGCCGGGCCACTCGACGAGCCGCTTGGCCATCGGCGCACCCTGATTTCCGAGACCGATGTAGCCGACCTTGATGTCGCTAGACGTCATGAGCGGCGCCCGACTCTCTTCGCGCAAGCGCTCATCGGAAAATCTGTCCGCCGTCGACGTTGAAGATCTGGCCGGTGATCCACTTGGCTTGATCCGACAGCAGGAACAGGCACATGCCGACCAGGTCGTCGACTTCACCCATGCGCGACAGCGGGATTCCCTTGACGATGTCGGCGACCATCTCCTGCGGCGTGGTGGTGCGGTTGGCCTCGGTATTGATCGGGCCGGGCGCAATCGCGTTGATCCGGATGTTCTGGCCACCGAGTTCGGTGGCCAGCTGCTGGGTGAGGCTGTTCACCCCGGCCTTGGCCAGCCCGTAGAAGTTCGAGTACAGCCACGCCGCGGTGGACGATTGGTTGATGATCGCACCGCCGCCGCGCTTGGCCATCTTCCGGTAGACAGCGCGGGTGCACACCAGCGCGCCGTCGAGGTTCACGCTCATGAACTTCTTGTAGTAGTCCCAGTCCACGGTGATCAGGAAGTCCAGCTTCATCCCGCCGAAGATCGCGGCGTTGTTGACCAGGTAGTCGATGCCGCCGAACTCGGCGAGCGTCTGATCCGCCATCGCCTTGGCCGACACCGGGTCGCTGACATCGACGGGCAGTGCGAGCGCGCTGCCGCCCTCACCCTTGATTCCGTCGGCGACCTTCTGTGCGCCGTCGAGGTTGATGTCGGCGACCACCACGGCGGCGCCCTCGCGCGCGAGCGCCTCGGCGTAGGCCTGCCCGATGCCGCCGCCGGCACCGGTGACGATCGCCACCTTCTCGTCGAACTGTCCCATGTGCGTTCCTCTCTCGGGTCGACTGGCCAGTTAGCGCACGGATTCAGCTGATTCGCGTGTCATAAGTGGCCACTCGGCATGACCTACACGGCGGTGGCGATGACTTTCAGCTCGAGATACTCCTCGAAGCCGGCCAGCCCCATCTCCCGGCCGACACCGGACTGCTTGTACCCGCCGAACGGCGCGTCCGCGGAATACCACACCCCGCCGTTGACGTTGACCGTGCCAACCCGCAGCCGGTCCGCCACCGCCTGGGCACGCTCGGGATCGCCGCTGAACACGCTGCCCGACAAGCCGTACGGCGAATCGTTGGCGATTCGGACCGCGTCGTCGTCCCCGTCGTGAGCGATCACCGTCAGCACCGGCCCGAAGATCTCCTCGCGGGCCACCCGGGCGCTGTTGTCCAGCCCGGCGATCACCGTCGGCTCGATGAAGAAGCCCGTGTCGCGCTCCGCGGGACGGCCACCGCCGCACGCGAACCGGCCGCCCTCGCTGATCGCGAGGTCGAGGTAGGACTGCACCCTGTCGCGCTGACGTTCGGAAATGACCGGCCCACAGATGGTTCCGGGGTTCGTCGGGTCACCCGGGCGGATACCGGCCATCGTCGCTGCGGCCGCCTCGACCGCCTCGTCGTAGCGGGCCCGCGGCACCACCAGGCGGGTGGTGATCGCGCAGCCCTGCCCGGCATGCATCGAAGCGGTGAACGCCGCCATCGAGCAGGCACCGCCCAGATCGGCGTCGTCGAGTACCAGGAACGCCGACTTGCCACCGAGTTCCAGGAACACCTTCTTGATGGTCGCAGCTCCGGCGGTCATCACCGCGCGCCCGGTGTTCGTCGAACCGGTGAACGACACCATGTCGACGCGCGGATCGCTGGACAGCATCGCCCCCACGGCATGGTCGTCGGAGGTGACGATATTGACCACACCCGGCGGGATGTCGGTGTGCTCGGCGATCAGCTCACCGAGAACCGCAGCACACCAAGGGGTATCGGGTGCGGGCTTGAGCACGATCGTGTTGCCCGCCGCCAGTGCCGGGCCGAGCTTGGCCAGGTTGATCTGGTGCGGGAAGTTCCATGGGGTGATCGCGCCGACGACGCCGACCGCCTCGCGGACGACGGTGCGCTGCGTCGTGATCCCCATCGGCGACGCGACACCGAGATCGTGGCGCCACGAATAGTTTTCGGCGGTGTCGGCGCTGAACGAGAGATCCTCCACCGGGCCCTCCAGCTGAGCGGCGGCGGTCAGCATGCGCGGGGCCCCGACCTCGGCCATGGTCAGCTCACGCAGTTCCTCGATGTTGGCCTTCATCGCGTCCCGAAGCTGCCGGATGCACCGCACCCGCAGCTCGGTGTCGGTCGACCAGCCGGTGGTGTCGAAGGCCCGCCGCGCCGCGCCGATGGCCCGGTCCATGTCCCCGGTGTCGCCGTCGGCGGCCGTGCCGAGGACCTCCTCGGTCGCCGGGTTGATCGTCGGATACCGGCCGTTCCCGCCGGCCACCAGCTTGCCGTCGATGAACAGATCGCTGTTCCTGTCGGCCGCTATCGCCATCCCGGCTCCCGCCTGATTGATTGGACACCTGTCCGAGAATCTCTCAGTCGCACCATAACCACAGACCCGCGCGCGGTGCAAGGATCCGTGCGAATGAGCCTGAAGTGCCCGTTCCTGCTGGAACTTTGCGATTGCCGCTTGCCTATCCCAGCGCCGTTCCGATAAGTTGGACAAGTGTCCAGTGATGCCGTAGTGGCCGTCACCGCCGATGGCGGTGACATACCGCGCAACCGCCGCCAGGAGGAGACCTTCCGCAAGGTGTTGCGGGCCGGCATGGAGATGCTGCGCGAGTCGTCCTACGCCGACCTGACAGTGCGCGCCGTCGCGGCTCGGGCGAAGGTGGCGCCGGCGACCGCCTACACCTACTTCTCATCGAAGAACAACCTGATCGCCGAGGTGTATCTGGACCTCGTACGCCAGGTGCCGTACTTCACCGACGTCAACGACACCCGGCTGCACCGTGTCCAGCAGTCGCTGCGCAGCCTGGCCCTGGTCATCGCCGACGAGCCCGAGTTCGCGGCGGCCTGCACCACCGCGCTGTTGAGCAACGAGACCGGGGTACACAAGGTCCGCGATCGCATCGGGGCCGAGATCCACAAGCGGATCAAGTCGGCGTTGGGGCCCGACGCCGATCCGCAGATCGTCTCCGCATTGGAGATGACGTACTTCGGCGCACTGGTGCACGCCGGCAGCGGGACATTGAGCTACCGCGAGGTCGCCGACCGGCTGGCCTACGTCGTCGGACTAATCCTGGGAGCCCACCAATGAGCGTGAAGACTCCGGACCGGCCCGTCGAATTGGTGCTGGATCCCTACGACTACGACTTCCACGAGGATCCATACCCGTACTACAAGCGGCTGCGCGACGAGGCGCCGCTGTACTACAACGAGGAGCTCAAGTTCTGGGCGCTCTCCCGGCACCGCGACGTGCTGCAGGGTTTCCGCAACAGCACGACGCTGTCGAACAAGTACGGCGTCTCGCTGGACCCGGCATCGCGCGGCCCGCACGCCGCCAAGACGATGTCGTTTCTGGCGATGGACGACCCGGCCCACCTGCGCCTGCGCACCCTGGTCTCGAAAGGGTTCACCCCCAGGCGGATTCGTGAACTGGAGCCCCGGGTCACCGAGATCGCGGTCAAGCACCTCGACGCCATGCTGGAGCGGGCCGCCGCCGGTGAGGCGGTGGACTACGTCGACGAGTTCGCCGGCAAGCTGCCCATGGACGTCATCTCCGAGCTGATGGGGGTCCCCGAGGCCGACCGGGTCCAGGTCCGGGCCTGGGCCGACGGCGTGATGCACCGCGACGAAGGAGTGACCGACGTGCCGCCGGAGGCCGTCGAGGCCTCGCTCAACCTGATCGTCTACTACCAGGCGATGGTCGAGGAGCGGCGCAAGAAACCCACCACCGACCTGACGTCGGCCCTGTTGGACGCCGAGATCGACGGCGACCGGCTCACCGACGACGAGATCCTCGGCTTCCTGTTCCTGATGGTGATCGCCGGCAACGAGACCACCACCAAACTGCTCGCCAACGCCGCATTTTGGGGTCACAAGAACCCCGATCAGCTCGCACCGGTCTATGACGACCTGTCGCTGGTACCGCTGTGGGTGGAAGAGACGCTGCGCTATGACACCTCCAGCCAGATCCTGGCCCGGACCGTCGCCGGCGAGCTCACCCTCTACGACACCACGATCCCCGACGGGGACGTGCTGCTGTTGCTGCCCGGCTCGGCCCATCGCGACGAGCGCGCGTTCGACAATCCCGACGACTACATCATCGGCCGTGACATCGGCGCCAAGCTGCAGAGCTTCGGCAGCGGTGCGCACTTCTGCCTCGGCGCCCACCTGGCCCGTATGGAGGCGCGAGTCGCCCTGGAGGAATTGTTCACGCGCATCCGCGGCTACGAGGTCGACGAGGCCAACGCGGTGCGGGTCCATTCCAGCAATGTCCGCGGTTTCGCCCGTCTGCCCATCACAGTGCACTCTCGGTAAAGGATCCCGCTGACATGCCACGTTTCGCTCCGCTTCCCGACCGCAGGCCCGCCATCGTCGCCGGCGCCTCGTCCGGTATCGGAGAAGCCACCGCCATCGAACTCGCCGCGCACGGCTTCCCGGTCGCGCTCGGCGCTCGCCGCGTCGACAAACTCACCGACATCGTCGGCAAGATCAACGCTGACGGTGGCGAAGCGGTCGGATTCCACCTTGACGTCACCGATCCCGATTCGGTGAAAACTTTTGTCGCACAAGCTGGTGAAGCCCTCGGCGACATCGAGGTGCTGGTCGCCGGCGCCGGCGACACCTACTTCGGCAAGCTCGCCGAGATCAGCACCGACGAGTTCGTCTCGCAGCTGCAGATCCACCTGGTCGGCGCCAATCGGCTGGCCACCGCGGTCCTTCCCGGCATGCTCGAACGCCAGCGCGGCGATCTCATCTTCGTCGGCTCAGACGTCTCGCTACGCCAGCGTCCGCACATGGGGGCCTACGGTGCAGCCAAGGCCGGCCTGGTTGCCATGGTGAACAACTTCCAGATGGAACTCGAAGGCACCGGCGTGCGTGCCTCGATCGTGCATCCCGGGCCCACCAAGACCTCGATGGGCTGGAGCCTGCCCGCCGAGAAGATCGGCCCCGCGCTGGAGGATTGGGCCAAGTGGGGCCAGGCCCGGCACGACTACTTCCTGCGCGCGGCCGACCTCGCCCGTGCCATCACGTTCGTCGCGGAGACGCCGCGCGGCGGGTTCATCGCCAACATGGAGCTCCAGCCCGAAGCTCCGCTGGCCGACAACACAGACCGCCAAAAACTCGCCCTTGGCGAGGAAGGGATGCCATCGTGACCAACCCATCGGCCACCAAAGAGGTTCCGCGCGTCTCCGGTGGCGAAGAGGAGCACGGCCACCTCGAGGAGTTCCGCACCGACCCGATCGGCCTGATGCAGCGCATCCGTTCCGAATGCGGCGATCTCGGCTGGTTCCAGCTCGCCGACAAGCAGGTCATCCTGCTGACCGGCGCCGAAGCCAACGAGTTCTTCTTCCGCTCCCCTGATGCCGACCTCAACCAGGCCGAGGCCTACCCCTTCATGACGCCGATCTTCGGCGAGGGCGTGGTGTTCGACGCCGATCCCGAGCGGCGCGCGGAGATGCTGCACAACACCGCGCTGCGCGGCGAACAGATGAAGGGCCACGCCGCCACCATCGAGAACGAAGTCCGCACGATGATCGCGAACTGGGGCGATCACGGGGAGATAGATCTCCTGGAGTTCTTCGCCGAGCTGACCATCTACACCTCCACGGCGTGCCTGATCGGCCAGAAGTTCCGCAATCAGCTCGACTCCCGGTTCGCGAACTACTACCACCTGCTGGAGCGTGGCACCGATCCGCTCTGCTACGTCGATCCCTACCTGCCGATCGAGAGCTTCCGCATCCGCGACGAGGCCCGCGCCAACCTGGTGGAACTGGTGCAGGAGGTGATGACCGGGCGTATCGCCAACCCGCCCACCGACAAGACCGACCGGGACCTGCTCGACGTGCTGGTCTCCATCAAGGACGAGGACGGCAATCCCCGGTTCTCGGCCAACGAGGTCACCGGCATGTTCATCTCACTGATGTTCGCCGGTCACCACACCAGCTCGGGCACCTCGTCGTGGACGCTGATCGAGCTGTTGCGACATCCGGACTACTACGCCCAGGTCCAGCAGGAACTCGACGATCTCTACTCCGACGGCCAGGAGGTGAGTTTCCATGCGCTGCGGCAGATCCCGAAGATCGACAACGCACTCAAGGAGGCACTGCGGCTGCATCCGCCGCTGATCATCCTGATGCGGGTAGCCCAGGATGAGTTCGAGGTCGAGGGTCATCCGATCCACAAGGGCCAGATGGTCGCCGCCTCACCGGCAATCTCCAACCGCATCCCCGAGGACTTCCCCGACCCGGACGCCTTCGACCCCGACCGCTACGAGAAGCCGCGGCAGGAAGACATCATCAACCGCTGGACCTGGATCCCGTTCGGCGCCGGGCGGCACCGCTGCGTCGGGGCGGCGTTCGCGCAGATGCAGATCAAAGCCATCTTCTCGGTCCTGTTGCGGGAGTATGAGTTCGAGATGGCACAGCCACCCGAGAGCTATCGTAACGACCACTCCAAGATGGTGGTCCAGCTGGCCAGGCCGGCCAGGGTCCGGTACCGCAAGCGCACGTCGTAGGAGTCGGTCATGGGTAGCTACCGGGTTGAACTCGACGCGGATCTGTGCCAGGGGCACGCCATGTGCGAACTGGAGGCACCCGACATCTTCCGGGTGCCCAAACGCGGCGTCGTGGAAATCCTCGACTCCGAACCACCCGACGAGATGCGCGACGACGTCGAGCGGGCCGTCGAAATGTGTCCTACCCGAGCACTATCCATCACCGAGAAGTAAGAAGGCGCATCCATGACCTCCTCATCGACGTCCCCCTCCAGACGAGAGCAGTTGGACGACTGGGTCCAGCGCTGGCTGCAGACCAACAAGGACTGCGAGAAGGCCGGCGACTGGAAACCGTTGGCGGACTTCTACACCGACGATGCGACCTACGGCTGGAACATCGGCCCCAAGGAAGACGTCATGTGCGTCGGCAAGGAACAGATCCGCGACATCGCTCTCGGGCTGGAGATGGAGGGCCTGGAGAACTGGGTCTACGAGTACCAGAAGGTCATCGTCGACGACAAGCAGAACGAGATCGTCGGCTTTTGGAAGCAGGTCGCCAACAAGTCCGACGGATCCCGCGATGAGATTTACGGCATCGGCGGCAGCTGGTTCCGGCTCAACGATCAACTGCTGATCGAGTGGCAGCGCGACTTCTTCGATTTCGGCCACGTGCAGAAGGCCTTCGTCACGCTGATCTCGTCGGGTGATCTCACCCCGACCATGCAAAAGCGCATCGAGCGCAGCGTCGCCGGCGAGAAACTGCCCGGTTATTACCCGATCGGCGAGGCCCCCGTCCCGATCTGGTAAAACTCGACACCCGTCAAAAACTCCGGCCCCGGGGAGTACGGTGAAGTGACGGGCGTCATAATGGCCCGTAGAACAGGAACACGTTCTAACTTTGCCTAGATTGACCATCCGGCCAGGCCGGCCCCCCCGGGAAAACCCGGGTCCGGGTTTTGCGAGTGGAGGTTCGCAGTGAAGACAAAAGGCGCTCTCATCTGGGAGTTCAATCAGCCATGGTCGATCGAGGAGATCGAGATCGGCGATCCCGTCAAAGACGAAGTCAAGATCCAGATGGAAGCTTCGGGTATGTGCCACTCCGACCACCATCTGGTCACCGGCGACATCCCGATGGCCGGCTTCCCGGTTCTCGGCGGCCATGAAGGCGCCGGCATCGTGACCGAAGTCGGCCCCGGCGTCGAACACCTTGCCCCCGGCGATCACGTTGTGCTGTCGTTCATCCCTTCCTGCGGCGAGTGTCCGGCCTGCCAGGAAGGACTGCGCAACCTGTGCGACCTGGGTGCGGGCCTGCTGGGCGGCACCGCGGTGTCCGACGGCACCTACCGCATCCACGCCACCAAGAACGGGCAGCCGGTCATCCCGATGACGCTGCTAGGCACCTTCAGCCCGTACATGGTGGTGCACAAGAGCTCCGTGGTGAAGATCGACCCCACGATCCCCTTCGAGGTCGCCTGCCTGGTGGGTTGCGGCGTGACCACCGGTTACGGATCGGCCGTCCGCAGTGGTGACGTCCGCCCCGGTGACGACGTCGTGATCGTCGGCGTCGGCGGTGTGGGCACCGGCGCGCTGCAGGGCGCGCTCAACGCCGGCGCGCGCAACATCTTCGCCGTCGACCCGGTCGAGTTCAAGCGCGACAACGCGCTCAAGTTCGGCGCCACCCACGCCTACCCCGATATCTTCAGTGCGATGGCCGGCGTCGCCGAGGTCACCCAGGGCCGGATGGCACACAAGACCATCGTGACCGTGGGCGAGCTCAAGGGTGAGGACATCGACCACTACATGAACATCACCGCCAAGGGCGGAACAGTGGTGGCCACCGCCGTCGCGAACATGGCCGACAGCAACGTCACGCTGAACCTGGCGATGCTGACCCTCATGCAGAAGCGCCTGCAGGGCACCATCTTCGGCGGTGGCAACCCGCACTACGACATCCCGCAGCTGCTGTCGATGTACAAGGCGGGCCGACTCAACCTCGACGACATGGTCACCCGGCAGTACCGCCTGGAGCAGATCAACGAGGGCTACGCGGACATGCTCGAGGGCCGCAACATCCGCGGCGTGATCCGCTACACCGACGAAGACCGCTGACCCGCACCTCCATCACGGACCTTCCGGGCCGTGCCCGCCTTGCCCCCGGCGCGGGCACGGCCCGGAAATCGTCACCCCCCGCGACCACCGGCACCTTCGGTGAACATGTTGAGCCCCGGCGGAATCCGACCGTTGCACGCCGCCCGCGCCGCCTGCAGTGTCTGACAACCAAGGAGAACGATATGTCCACCGCCATCGAAAAGACCCCGGCCCTCGCGGCCTCGCAAGCCTCCTGGCAGTGCGTGATGACGCACGATCGTGAGGGATGGCTGGCGCTGATGGCACCCGACGTGGTGATCGAGGATCCGATCGGTGAGGCGATCACCAACCCCGACGGCCACGGCGTGCGCGGCAAGGAGGCCGTGGCGGCGTTCTACGACACCAATATCGCGACCAATAGCCTTCGCGTCACCTGCGAGGAGACCTTCCCCTCCAGCTCGCCCGACGAGGTCGCCCACATTCTGGTGCTGCGCAGCCAATTCGAGGGCGGTCTGACCAGCACCGTGCGCGGCGTCTTCACCTACCGCGTCGACGCCGCGGGACTGATCACCAACATGCGCGGCTACTGGAACATGGCGGGTATGCAGTTCGCCCAGGCGCCCTCCGGCGGTGAGTGACCAGCCGCTGGCAGGCCAGGGCACTGTCGTCGTCGGCGGATCGCGGGGAATCGGCGCCGCGGTCGCCGCTCTGCTGGCCCGCAGCGGCGCCGGTGTGGTGGTCAACGGCCGCGACCCGGACGCCGTCGAGGCCACCGTATCGGGCATCCTCGACGACGGTGGACGCGCCGTCGGACACTGCGGTTCCGCTGCCGAGGAAACCGTCGCCACCGAACTGATCGCACGGTGCGAGAACGAATTCGGTGCCGTCGACGCCTTGGTGAACTGTGCAGGCACTGCCGAACCCGCCGGGTCGTCGATCCTGTCGGTCACCCCCGAGCAGTTCGGCGAGCTCATCGACGTCCACCTGGGCACCGTGTTCGCCACCTGCCGCGCCGCCGCGCCGAAGATGGTGGCGCGCGGCCGCGGCGCCATTGTGAACACCAGTTCGTTTGCTTTCCTTGGTGATTACGGCGGCACCGGGTATCCGGCGGGCAAGGGCGCGGTCAACGGGCTGACGATGGCAATCGCGGCCGAACTAGCCGAGCACGGGGTGCGCGCGAACGTGGTGTGCCCGGGGGCGAAGACCAGACTGTCCACCGGGGCGGAGTTCGAGGAGCAGATCGCGTCGCTGCGGGCACGCGGGATGCTCGACGACGTCAGCGCCCAGGGCGCGCTGGATGCTGCGGCCCCGGAGTACGCCGCCCCGCTGTACGCCTACCTCGTCAGTGACATGGCCGCCGGGATCAGTGGCCAAATGTTCATCGCGGCAGGCGGTTTCGTCGGCCGCTTCGACCGCCCCTCCCCCGCGCCAATCGGCTACCGCGACCACCACCACTCGCCGCCGTGGTCGATCGGCGAGATCGCGGCGATGTTGGCCTGACTCAGCCGGTCAGGTCGTAGATCGTCACCCGGCCGACCTCTATGGGGGTGAAGTTGCGCTGGACCCATTGCTGGATAAGAGCGTTGGTGTCCAGGTGACCCCACCGGTCCTCGTGGATCGGGTTGGTGACGATGAAGTAGTGGATCCGCTTGGCCAGCACCAGGCGCAGGAAGGTGTCCGGCGCCGGTGACGGATCGGTGCCGTTGAAGCCACCGACGGCCATCACCGGATGCCCGCTGGTGAGTTGGTATCCGGCGGCGCACACCGAGCCGACGGTGGCGGCGACCCAGGTGTAACGCCCGGCGTCAGCATCGAGCAGCCGGACCAGGGCCGGGTCTGGGACACCGGAGTCGAGCAGCGTGCAACCCACCAGATGACTGCTTCCACCGGGCGCGCCTGCGGGCAGCAGGAAACCGGGTCCGGTTGCCGCCCTGATCTCGGCACGCGGAACCGTCCCTACGCCCTTGGTCATCGCCACGACGACGCGGGGTACCGGACCGGCGATCGGCAGCGCACCCGAATTGCCCCGGAGCACCGTCGTCACCGCGAAGGCGGCCGGACCACCGAACGCCACCAGGGCCGCCAGCGCGATCACACCGGCCCGCACCGGCGGGCGATCCGCCGCCCAGGCGCCCAGCACTAGCCACACCAGCAACACTGCCGCTGCAAGCGGTACCGCCCACCGCAGACCGGGCTGGTAACCGGGGATGCGGCGTAGTACCGACACCGATGTCAGGGCGGTCACGCCGACGACCAGGGCCAGAGTGATTCGTGCCCAACGCTTGTCACGCTCCGCCCAGCACACCGCCGCACCGATGCCGGACAGGGCGGCGATCGACGGCGCCAGCGCGACGGTGTAGTAGGCATGGAAGATGCCGGCCATGAAGCTGAACACTCCTGCGGCGGTCAGCAACCACAGCATCCACACCAGGACCGAGGCACGCTGCGGGTCGCGCCTCGGGGCGCGGACCCACCGGATCAGCAATACGAGCCCGAAGAGCAGCGCGGCCGGCAACAGCCAGCCGGCGCCGCCGATCTGTTCGGGCTCGAACAGCCGTCCGATGCCGGGCTGGCCCCAGGGATGAGCCGATGTCCGCCCGCCGAGGTGTACCGGCGACGCGAAGCCCGGCGAGCCGGTGCTGCCCGGCTCGTCGCCGTTGAGCCGACCAAAGCCGTTGTACCGTAACGTCAATTCCAGTACCGAGTTGGTTTGGGTGCCGCCGATCCACGGGCGCCTGTCGGCCGGCCAGAGCTGGACGAGTAGCACCCACCACCCGGCTGCGGCCACCGCGGCGAGCAGCCCCGCCAACAGCTGAGCCGCCCGGGTGGCCAGCGTCCGCGGGCCGGCGATCAGGTAAGTAAGCGCCAGCGCCGGCATCACCAGCGCCACTTCGAGCTGTTTGGTCAGATACCCGAGCCCGAGCAGGCCGCCGCACGCCAGCACCCAACGCAGCCGGCCGTCGTCCACGGCCCGCAGCAGTGCCCACACCGCCGCGATCATCAGGGTCACCAGCAGTGCGTCGGGATTGTTGTAGCGGAAGATCGAGACGGCGACCGGCATCAGCGCCAAGGCAGCGCCCGCGATCAGCCCCGCGGTCTCGCCGAATCGGCGGCGCACGGTGTCCCACAGCAGGGCCACGGCGACGACACCCATCAGCGCCTGCGGTATCAGGATGCTCCACGTATTGAGCCCGAAGGCACGCACACTCAGCGCAGGAAGCCACAGTGACAGCGGCGGCTTGTCCACGGTGATCGAGTTGGCAGCATCCGAGGATCCGAACAGCAACGCCGTCCACGACTGCGAACCTGCCTGCGCGGCTGCCGAATAGAAAGCGTTGGCCCAACCCGACCGGTCCAGGTCCCACAGATAGAGGATGGCGGTGCAGCTCAGCAGTGCCAGCAGCGCCCACTGCTGCGCGGTCAGCCCGCCTCGGCGCATGACCGCCAGCGTGGCGGTGACCTTAGGTGGATCGGCTCTGACCGTCATGGCGCTACCGGGCGGATGCGCCGAAGACTCGGCGCAGCGCCACGAAGCGCGCCAGCGTGGCGATAAGGTTGGCCACGACCAGCACTGAGAGCTCGACGACCTTGCCGACGGCCGGATCGAAGCGGTGCAGCAGGTACAACGATCCGCTGGTGATCGCCAAACCGAAGCCGAACACCAGCAGCCCGTGCACGTGGTGGCGCGCGGCGCCGCTACGACCCCGGATCCCGAAGGTGAACGCGCGGTTCGCGGCGGTGTTGGCCAGCGCGGTGATCAGCAGGGCGGTCAGGTTGGCGGCCTGTGATCCCAGGTACGGGTGCAGCGAAAGATATAGCAGCGCAAAGGCGATGGTGCTTGCGATTCCGATCAGGCCGAACCGGACGAGCTGGCCGACCATGCCGCGCGGTACACCTGGCACCATGGGTTCTCGCCCCAGCGCGGCCTGCAGGTCCCGCAGCGGCAGCGTCCCGGTGGCCAGCGCACGGCCCACCCGCCAGCAGCCCTTCAGATCTTCGACAGCGGTCGCCAGGATGTCGACCCGGGAATCCGGGTCGTCGACCCAGTCCACCGGCACTTCGTGGATGCGCAGGCCGGCCCGTTCGGCGAGCACCAGCAGTTCGGTGTCGAAGAACCAGCCGGTGTCGACGACCAGTGGCAGCAGCTCGCGCGCGACATCGCCTCGCACCGCCTTGAATCCGCATTGGGCGTCGGAGAAGCGGGTGCCCAGCAGTCCGCGCAGCAGCAGGTTGTAGCCGCGGGACACCACCTCGCGTTTGACGCCGCGCACTACCCTCGACGACGCGGACAGCCGCGAACCGATCGCGATGTCGCTGTGGCCGGACACCAGCGGAGCGATCAGCGGCATCAGCGCAGAGAGATCGGTCGACAGGTCGACGTCCATGTAGGCCACCACGTCGGCCGGCGATGACGTCCACGCCGCGGCGAGCGCACCTCCGCGGCCCTTGGCGTCGAGGTGCATCACCTCAACGTCGGGCAACTCGTCGGCCAGGCGGCGGGCCACCGCCAGCGTTGCGTCGGTGCTGGCGTTGTCGGCCACCATGATTCGGGCCCGGTAGGGTACCTCGTCGATCAGGAACTGGTGCAGGCGGCGCACGCATGCGGGCAGGTCGCGTTCTTCGTTGTAGACCGGGATGACGATGTCGAGGACGTAATGGCACTCCGCTCCGGTAGCAATGCTCTGCTCGGCCGGCAGCGTGTCGGTCATTGACACGATGTTTCCCGGTCAAGCTGCCGTGGCACTGCAGCTCGTCTGGGCACTTGCTGTGAGCCGGCTTCGAGAGTCGGGGTGAGCGGTGGCGGTCACGGCTCATATGCTGGGCGCCATGGCGTCTGTGTTCACCAGGATCATCAATCGCGAGCTACCGGGACGATTCGTCTACGAAGACGACGACGGAGATAACGGGGTCGTCGCCTTCCTGACCATCGAGCCGATGACGCCAGGACACACACTGGTGGTCCCCCGCGCCGAGGTCGACAATTGGCAGGACATCGAACCGGAGCTGTTCAACAAGGTGATGGCGGTGTCGCAGCGGATCGGCAAGGCGGTGTGCGCCGCCTTCGGTGCGCAGCGGTCCGGGCTGATCATCGCCGGGCTGGAGGTGCCGCACCTGCACGTGCACGTCTTCCCGGCCCGCGACCTGTCGGATTTCGGTTTCGCCAACGTCGACCGCAACCCATCGCCGGAGTCACTGGACCAGGCCCAGGCCAAGATCAAAGCCGCACTGGCCGAACTGGATTGACCCTCAGCCGACCGCGGCCGGGATGTCGGCGATCCGCGGGAGGCTGACCCGGAAACAACAGCCCTGGCCCGGCGCGGTCCGGACCGTGACCCGACCGCCGTGGGCATAGACCAGGGAGTCGACTATCGACAGACCGAGCCCGGTGCCACCGCTGGCGCGGGCACGGGACGAATCGGTGCGGTAGAACCGTTCGAACACCCGCTGCGCGTCTTCCGATGTCATGCCCGGCCCCTCGTCGGCGACCTCCAGCACCGCGTCGTCGGCGGCGGTGCCCACCCGCACTGTGATTCGCGCCGTCTCCGGGGTGTGCTGCAGCGCGTTTGACACCAGGTTGCCCAGCACCTGCCGCAGCCGCGCCTCGTCACCGAGGACCTCCGGGGTGCCGGGACCGTCGAACACCTCCATGGCGATGCGGCGTTTGGGGGCTATCGACTGGGCATCGTGGACGGCATCGGTGGCCAGCGCCAGCAGGTCCACTCGGCGCTGTTCGAGCGGACGCTGGGCGTCCAGCCGGGCCAGCAGCAGCAGGTCGTCGACGAGCAGACCCATCCGGCGGGACTCGCTCTCGATGCGAGACATCAGCATCTCCACGTCACGGGCCGCACCCTGCCGGTACAGCTCGGCGAAGCCGCGAATCGTGGTCAGCGGCGTACGAAGTTCGTGGCTGGCGTCGGTGATGAAGCGCCGCATCCGTTCCTCGGACATCTGGGCATGCTCCGCCGACGCCGCCGACGACGCCATCGCAGTCTGGATCTGGGCGAGCATCCCATTGAGCGCCAGCGAGAGCCGGCCCACCTCGGTGCGCGGATCCCGTTCGGGCACACGGCGATCCAGCTGTCCGGCAGCGATCGCCGCGGCGGTCTTCTCCACTTCGACCAGTGGACGCAGGCTGCGGTGCACCACCCAGTAGCCGAGGACACCGAGGATGACCAGCACGGCGGTGCCAATGGCGACCTGTGACCAGGCCAGGCTGCGGACGGTGGACTGAATGTCGGACAGGTCGATCGCGACGGTCGTCAGTTCTCCGCCGGGCCCGCGCACCGACACCGCCCGCCACTGCACCCGCGACCCGTCGAGTGAGCCGACGGTGACCGGCACCGCGCCGACATCGTTGTCGTCGGGCAGTGCGGGTTCGGCGTCACGGTCGTTGACGGCCATCCACAGGTGGCCGTCGGAGTCGACGCCGCGGACGTAGAAGTTCGATGGTGGGCGGGCCGGATTCGGCCCCTCGTCGGGCGGCGGCATCCGGCGGGGAGCCTGCGCCCAGCCCCGCGAGGCATCCAACAAGGTCTGGTCGGCGCGGTTGATCAGGTCGTGCTGCAGGGTCGAGGTGACCGCGATCCCGGAGGCCAGCAGCCCGCAGCCCACCAGCAACAGCATTGCCGCCACCAGCCCGACTCGAAGCGGCAGTTGCCGGCGGTATGGAGTCGCCATCGCTCTATTGTCGGCTCACGGCGGTACGCCGCGCGGCGATTACCGCGGCTCCCGCAGGACGTATCCGACCCCGCGCAGGGTGTGCAGCAGGCGCTTCTCGCCGGTGTCGATCTTGCGGCGCAGGTAGGAGACGTAGGACTCGACCACGTTGACGTCACCGCCGAAGTCGTAGCGCCAGACGTGATCGAGGATCTTCGGCTTGCTCAGTACGGTGCCGGCGTTGATGACGAAATAGCGCAGCAAGGTGAACTCGGTCGGCGACAGCGACACCGGCTCGCCGGCCTTCCACACCTCGTGGGTGTCCTCGTCGAGCTCGATGTCGGCGAACACCAGTCGCGAGTTGCGCGGCTCCTCCACTCCCTTGCCGGCCCGCCGCAGGATGACCCGCAACCGAGCGACGACCTCTTCGAGGCTGAACGGCTTGGTGACGTAGTCGTCGCCGCCGAGGGTGAGCCCGGCGATCTTGTCCTGCAGGCTGTCGCGGGCGGTCAGGAACAACGCCGGGGCGTCGATCCCGTCGGCGCGCAGCCGGCGCAGCACGCCGAAGCCGTCCATGCCGGGCATCATCACGTCGAGGATGACCGCGTCCGGGCGGACCTCGCGGGCGCGGTCCAGGGCGGCGGGTCCGCTGGAGGCGGTGTGGACCTCGAAGCCCTGGAACTTCAAGCTCACCGACAGCAGTTCGACGATGTTGGTCTCGTCGTCGACCACGAGGACACGCGCCTCGGGTTTGGTTTCGGGAATTGCGGGTGCGGCCATGCTGACAATTTCCTCTTACCTTGGTGAAACCACGCTGCAAGCAAGCTGTGGGCTTCCTGTGAATTGATTCTGCTCGGTTTTAACCGATACCGCCGGTCGCGTTATTCCCGCTCATACACTTGTGCGATGGACCTGGCGAAGACCCTGGTTGGGATCGCGACCACACCGATGCGGGTGGGGCTGGCCGCGGCCGAGGCAGGGCTCGACGTCGCCAAGATGGGTGTCGACCTCACCAGGCGGACCCTCGGTGAACCCGGAGCGGCCGCGTCGCCGAACTCGGTGGCCCAGATGTTCGGCCTGGAAGACGCGGTCGCACGGGCCAACAAGCTCGCCCAGTTGCTCGACGACGATGCACCGCTGGGCCGCGCACTGGCACCGGACGGCCCGTTGGACCGGCTGATGCGCCCCGGCGGGCTGATCGACCGGGTGACCGCACCCGACGGGGTGCTCGACCGGCTTACCGCCGAGGGCGGCGGCCTGGAACGCGCGCTGGCAACGGGCGGCCTGGTCGACCAGCTGCTCGACGAGGACGGGCTGGTCGAGCGAATCCTGGGCGAGGACGGGCTCGCCGATCGGCTGCTGGCCGAGGGCGGCCTAGTGGAGAAGCTGACGGCGCGAAACGGCCCGCTCGAGCAGCTGGCCGACGTGGCCGACACCCTCAACCGGCTGGCCCCGGGACTGGAAGCGCTGGCGCCGACGATAGAGACGCTGCGCGAGGCGGTCACGACACTGAGCCTGGTGGTCAACCCGCTGAGCAACATCGCCGACCGGATCCCGATCCCCGGCCGCCGGCGCCACACCACACCGCGCACCCTCGGTCCGGAACGGGTCGCCAGCGAGCGGTTGGTCATCGACGACGAGCAGTGAGGCGATACTCTGTTAGGCGGTTGCAGCCCTTCGGGCCGGCCACGCCTCCTTAGCTCAGTGGTAGAGCAACGCTCTTGTAAAGCGTAGGTCGTCAGTTCAATCCTGACAGGGGGCTCCACAGCTTTTCTTGGCGCGGGCTCAGCGCCGCCAATCCGATGTCACCGCCGTAATGGGCCAGTACACGTGGATCCATCACACGGCGCCACAGCGGAGGACACATCGCCAACAGCAACATGGTGCTGTATCCGCGCGGGAGTTGGGGCGCCTCTGCGTTGTGACGCAGCGCCTGGTAGCGACGGCGCGGATGCGCGAACCACATACAAAGCCCGGCGAACACAGCGATGCTCAGCAGCCAGGCGTTGAGGATGTCGTTCCTAAGTGTCCACCGCGACTTGCCGATCCGGGCGCGGCGCTTGGTTTCGATGCACCAGGCGGAACGTAGACCGCCTGTCACCGACCGCGGAATGAAGCTGTACAGACTTTCACCCATCCGTGAGCTCGCGGGATCCTCGGCGGTGGCGACCGCACGTGGTGTCCGCGATTGTGCTCGACGAAGAAATGGCCGTAGCAGGTCTGCGCGAGCGCGATCTTGCTCAGCCATCTCTCCGCCGTTTCGCGCTTGTGTCCCCACTCGTGGGCGGTGTTGATGGCCAGACCGCCCACTATTGCGACCGTCGCCAACATCTTCGAGAACCTCTTGCCGTCCTGATCCGGAGAGTTCCACCAGCTGCCCTTCTCCAGAAGCAGAGTGTCGATACCGGCTTGGCCGAGCCGCAACGCCGACGCCCCGCCGCCATAGCCGCTGCCGATCACGATGGCGGTGTGGTGGCTGCGGTGCGTGCGGCTTGTCTCCAGCCAGAATGCTCCCGCGCAGACAGCCCCGACCGCCACACCGGCGGTGGCACCGAGAAAACGTCTTCGGGTCAGAACCGTCATCCGCACCTCCGACATACGTACAAGCGACGAACCGCGGCGATGGGGGCCGATGCAATAGCCTGTCCCGGTGGCGGATGCGATGTGGTGGCAGTACGTCGTGATGGTGACTGGCAACGCGCCGTAGAAAGACACTGCCGCCGCAATTGGTATCGATCAGTCCAGCATCTCCCGCTGGCAGCGCGGTGCCAACACCCCACACGATGTGCGACGTCGACCCTGAATCTCAGCGATCCTGCCCCAGACTGTCCAAGGGCACTTACAGAAAGGCCTCGCGCGGCGGGGATCCCACGGCGATGGGCCAACCATGTCATCCGTCGCCATTTCTCACCAGCAAACGCGCCCAGAACGCCGCGCGCCGTCCCCACTGCGGCCTCACCGGGGCCTCCGGTGACGCGCAGTCGGCACACCGAACCTCGGCTCTCCTTCGAACAGGCGATGCATGGGAAGCGGACCTGGCACCGAGATCGCCGCGCCACCACGAGATTCGGCGCAGACGTGCTCGGAGCTAGCGCATGCGAATGTCTCCCGACTCGTGATTGCGCTGTCCCGGTGTCCTCGGACAGCTCGGCTGCGACGAGAACCTTTGGCTGACAACACAATCGCCCGAGCATTCAATGAACGGCCCTGGCCGCCCGGCAGTCCGAAAGCGTCCCACTCCGGACGACGGGCCAGCAAAGGGCACCCTCACGTCCAGACGTGCCGCGACCAGCACGGCAATGCGCGCCGCGCTGGGCGTTCGCACAGGGCTCTCAGCGTGCCGTCCTGGTGGCGATTCCGACTTCTTGCCGGTACGTTTTGTCCGGCGGCAATCCGGCACAGGGTTAGCGAAGAGACCATCAGGGTGTCTGGGCGCGCTTTATCGGTGCTGGGACGGGGGGGTTGCGGCGACGTTCGCCAACGTCAAGGCAGCACCGAAGTAAGCGGAGGCGGTGCTCGATGAGCGATGTCTGGCGGAGTGCGCAAGCCGGTGCGGCGATGTTTGGCCTCGGACTGGCACTGACGTGGTGGCCAGTGGCGGCAGTGGCCGCCGCCGACACCACGGGTCACGAGTCCTCCTCGGCGTCGGCCGGCCCCTCGAAGCCAGGCGGCGGGACCGCGCGCTCAGCTCGGACGGCCAAACCCACGCATGCCGGCACCAAGGCAGCAAAGCCCTCGGCATCTGTCTCCGGCGGCTCGTCACGGCCGTCGACATCGCCGGTCACCTCGCTGCAGATCCGGGTGGCTTCCGCCGACCGCGCCACGGTTCTGACCGGCCATGCTGCGGCGCGCCCGGGTGGCAAGGCCACCGGGTCGGTCGAAGCCGGGAACGCGCAGACGCCCGCTCGCACCGACATCCTCACCCCTGCATCGGCTGCCCCGCACACCGCCGCGTCGGGTCTCACCGCACTGCGCGTGCCGACCGGGAACGTCAGGGTGTCGCCGGTGCCCGACAAGGTCACCGGTCTGGTCAACACCCTCGGAGGGCTCGTCGAGGGCACGACATTGTTGGTACGTCGCAGCCTGTTCAACGAGGCACCCACCGTCTCCCCGGTCCAGCTGAGCGGACAGACCACCGGAGCGATCACCGGCACGATCAAAGCCACCGACCCCGAGGCCGACAAGATCACCTTCACCGTGCGCCAGGCCCCGCACTACGGCACCGTCACCATCGATTCCGCCGGTAACTACACCTACACCCCGGGCGACGGATTCAACGGTGTCGACGCCTTTACCGTGGCGGCAACCGACACCGGCCCTCACGTCAACCTGCTCAACTGGTTCCGCACGCCGAGCACCGACGCCGTCGTCTCGGTCACCCAGGACGCCACCAACACCCCCAGGATCACGTTCAATTTCATCTACGGGTCCGGTTCCCAACTCTGGTCCAGCGCCGCCCGCGCCGCGCTGCAGTCGACGGCGATCTACCTGTCGACCTACTTCACCGTCACCGAGCCGGTCACCCTCACCTACACCGTGACCGGGGAATGGTCGTACATGGGTTCGACGCTGGCCTCCGCAGACAGCGACACCATCAGCTCCGACCCGGGGTTCTATTCGACCGTCGTACAGCACAAGATCCTGACGGGCGTGGACGCCAACGGATCAGCGCCCGACGGCGTCATCTCGTGCAACTTCGGCAATATCTGGGCATACGGCGACTCGGTTCATCGCGGGCAGTACGACTTCCAGTCCACCGCAATGCACGAGTTGCTGCACACCTTCGGGTTCCTGTCCTTCGTCGACAGTCCCGGAAACAACACAGACCTGAACTGGACCACGTTCGATCACTACATCGTCACCTCTGCCGGCACGAACGTCATCGGGGACAACTACCGGTGGAATACCGCGTACAACGCCAACTTGACCGGTGGAAACGGCGGCCTGTATTTCGGCGGCCCCAATGCCGTCGCGGTCTACGGCGGATATGTCCCGCTCTACACGCCCAACCCGTGGGACGACGGCAGTTCGGTATCCCACATGGACGACAAGACGTTCACCGGGGCCAACCAACAACTGATGAATGCCGTCTCCGCCAGCGGAAAAGGGGTCAGGAAATTGAGCCCCATCGAAATCGCAATCATGAAGGATCTCGGTTACCGCATGGCATCCGACCCGCCGAACTCGGTTCTGCTCTTCGTCGGGCTGGTGTTCGTGCGCCGAAGGAAAACCCGCTGACGCGGAAACCGACTGCCGCTACTCGGGCCCAAAAAGGAAACGATCAGGCAACTGCTGACATCGCGGGCAAACGTCCTCTTGCAGACCCAGTTAGGCCTAGGATTCGCTAGAACAGCAAACGGGTGCCCGGCCGTCATCGCGGTCAGGCACCCCGACCGGGGGGGTTGCGGCCAGGCTCCACCCACCTCACGGTCGATACCGAAACTGACGGTAAGGGGGGTGCATGGTGGCGAGTACGCATCGCGGTGCGCGAATCGGTGCGGCGGCGTTCGCCCTCGGACTGTCATTGAGCTGGCCTGCCGTCGCTATTGCCGGTGCGGACAGCCCCGACCAGGATTCCTCGTCGGTGTCGGCAGGTCCGGCGAAATCGGGAGCGGGGACGGCGAGGTCCGCCAGGGGCGCCAAGCCCGCGCACGACAGCCTCAGCTCGTCGGCGAAGACAGCCACGACCACCGGTGGGTCGGCTCGTAAGGCTGCTGCGGCAAGCACCACCGCCGATACCGCCGACACCGAAGCGTCCACCACCACCACCACCAAGGCCCGGTCGAGCAGGGCGGCCACCAGCACTGTGACGTCGGCGGCCACCCGGGCCGAGGAGTCCACGGCGACGGCGACCACGGACGACACCGAGCCGGCGTCGGTCACCACCACGGCAACCACTACCGCCACGACGGCAACCACGGCGACGGCGACAACAACAGCGGCCGCAACCACGGCGACGACAGCGGCGACGACGACCGTGACCGCGCTGCGGCTGCCTTCGGCTAGCGCACAGGCGTCACCCGCCGACGTGCTGACCGGCTTCGTCGGCTCGATCCAGGGACTCTTCGAGGGAGCCGCGCTGCTGGTGCGCCGTAGCTTCTTCAACGAAGCGCCCACCGTGGCCCCGGTTCAGCTCACCGGCCAGACGACCGGTCCGATCACCGGCGCCATCGAGGCGACCGATCCCGAGGGCGACCACCTGGTCTACAAACTGACCCAGCAGGCGCACTACGGCACCGTGACACTCAATTCGGATGGCACGTACACCTACACCCCCACGCCGGACGGGCAGTGCAGCACCACCTGCATCGACTCCTTCACCGTTGCCGCCGTCGACACCGGGCTGCACATCAACCTGCTCAACTGGTTCCGGGCACCCAGCACCTGGGCGGCGGTCGGCGTCTACCAGCAGCCCGCCGGCACCCCCCGAATCACCTTCGACTTCAGCTACGGAAGCGGGTCGCAGTTCTGGTCGAGCGCCGCGCGCGCGTCGTTGGAGTCGACCGCGATCTACCTGTCGAGTGATTTCGTCGCCACCCACGATGTGACCATCACCTACTCGGTCACCGGCCAATACTCGTTGGGTGGGTCGACGCTGGCTTCCGCGGGCAGTGATCTGACCGGCAACGGCAGTGGGTTCTTCCCGACCGTGGTGCAGAACAAGATCTTGACCGGAGTGGATTCCAACGGTGCGGCTGCGGACGGCGCGATCGACTGGAACTTCGGCTACAGCTGGGGCTACAGCACGGTCAGCAGTGCCCAATACGACTTCCAGGCCACCGCGATGCACGAATTGCTGCACACGTTCGGCTTCCTGTCGGTGGTGGACAGCGCCGGCAACAACACCGAACCGACGCGGACCACGTTCGACAGCTTCATCGTGACCTCGAACGGAACCTCAGTGTTCAACGGGTCGACCTGGAAGACCACCTACAACTCGAACCTCACCGGCGGCAACGGCGGGCTGTACTTCGGGGGCACCAACGCGGAGGCGGCCTACGGCGGACCCGTGCCGCTGTACACGCCCAGCCCGTGGGAGTCGGGCAGCTCCATGTCACATCTGGACGACACGACGTTCACCGGAACCGCGCAGAAGCTGATGAATGCCGCGTCCACCACCGGGGTGGGAGTTCGCACGCTCAGTGCCGTCGAGATCGGCATTCTCCAGGATCTCGGCTACACGATGGTTCCTCAGACGCCGACGTCGGTTCTGCTCTTCGTCGGCGTGATGTTCCTGCGCCGCAGAAAGCGGCAGTAACTCCAGCGGCTCACTTTCGCTATCCGGTCACGAAAAAGTCAGGTAGACAGTCATATTCGCGGGTGGCGCGTCGCCGCGCATGCCGTCGACGAATCCCCACCGGCGAATGGCCGAACACCCCATATCTGTGATCGCCAAAACCCAATCGGGGCTGGGCGGAACACCCAGGTTTTCAAGCGGCCCCGGCGCCGGCACCGTTTGGATGCGAGCCGATTTCAGGCGACCCCGGCCAACGTCACTCCCCGCCGGATTCGGGTCGTGGCCGTTGCTCACCGAACAGCGGGCGACGCAGCGGCTGATGGCCGTGCACACCCTCGGCGTACGCCGTCTCGGCGTGCTGAGTGAAGTCCACCCCGGCGGTCTCGTCCTCCGGGCTGAGCCGGAAGCCGATGGTGCGGTCGATCAGCTTGGCCAGCCCGAACGACACCGCGAAGGCGTACGCCGCGACGACGGCGATCGCCAGCGCCTGCTTGCCCAGCTGGGCCAGCCCGCCGCCGTAGAACAACCCCTCGGGTCCGCCGGTCATCACCGCGGTGGCCAAGAAGCCGATCAGAAGGACACCGACCACGCCGCCGACGAAGTGCACCCCGACCACATCGAGGGAATCGTCGTAGCCGAACCGGAACTTCAACCCGATCGCGAAGGAACACACGATCCCCGCCAGGACGCCGACCACCGCCGCCCCGAGAGTGTTGACGGTGCCGCACGACGGCGTGATCGCCACCAGCCCGGCGACCACGCCCGAGGCGGCACCGAAGGTGGTGGGCCTACCGTCGCGGACCTGTTCGACGCCCAGCCAGCCCAGCATGCCCAGACAGCCCGCCACCAGAGTATTGAGGAAGACAGCCGCGGCCGTGCCATCGGCGGCCAGCGCGGACCCGGCGTTGAAGCCGAACCAGCCGAACCACAGCAGCCCTACCCCGAGCAGCACGAACGGCAGGTTGTGCGGCCGCATCGCGTCCACCTTGAACCCGATCCGCGGGCCCAGCACCAACGCCAGCGCCAACGCCGAGGCGCCGGAGACGATCTCGACCACCAGCCCGCCCGCGTAGTCGAGTACCCCCAGTTTGGACAGCCAGCCGCCGGGCGCCCACACCCAGTGCGCGACAACCGAATACACCACGATCGACCACACCGGCACGAAAACCATCCAGGCACCGAACTTGGCTCGATCGGCGATCGCGCCGCTGACCAGGGCCGCGGTGATGATCGCGAAGCTGAGCTGGAAGGTGGCGAACAACAGCTCGGGAACCGAGCCGTGCGCGGTCGTCGGGCCGATACCGGCCATCCCCATGTGCGACAGGTCGCCGATCACCCCACCCAGGCTGGTTCCGGAGAACGCCAGGCTGTACCCGACCAGCAGCCACGTCACGGTCACCAGGGGAATGGCGATGAAGCTCATCATGATCATGTTGAGCACGCCGGTGGTGCGGACCATGCCGCCGTAGAAGATGGCCAATCCCGGTGTCATCAACAGGACCAGCGCGGTGCTGGCCAGCAGCCAGGCGGTGGCGGCGGGATCGATCGAATCCAAGTCCGGCTCCTTCGACGGTCCCGACGAGAATGTCGGCGCAGTGTTTCACCAATGCGACGAATATGTTTCATCCGCGTTTCGGCGTGCGGGCGACTTCTGGGTATTACCAGCCCATCGAGCCCGGGATGCCTTTGAACGGGCCGACGACCCGGCCGGTGATCCACCCGCCGTAAAACCCGCCGGGCTGGGGCAGGACGGTCTCCCCGTCGACGGTGCAGCGGTCCATCTGCGCCGCCATCACCGCGATCGCACCGGCGATCGGCTCGAAGCCGGGCGTCGGGCGGGGGTAGGTCCACGCCGCCCGGTCCGCGACGGCGGTGTCGGTGACGACGTCGTAGTAGCGGGCCTGTCCTTTCCATTCACACCACGACGAACCGGCGGCTTGGCGCAGCACGCCCGGAGCGAACGCGTCGGACGGCAGGTAGTAAGTGGGCGGATGGCTGGTCTCGAGCACGCGCCAGGCGCGGGTGGTCGAGGCGACGACCTGGCCACCCAGTTCGACGGTGATGGATCCGAAGAAGTCCTCCAGCCGCGGCGGCCGCGGGTAGTCCCACACCGATTCCTGTCCGGGGCCGGGCTTGTCCGGTGTCGGCCATACGCTCATCCTTCGACGATACGAACAGGAGCGCCGTGGTCGAGCAGTGGTGGATGATCCCGGTCGGTATCGCCGCCGCGCTGGCCGTCATCTGGCTGGCGCTCGCGGTGACGCTGTGGCTCGCCAAACCCGACGATGTCGGCATCCAGGACATGCTTCGGCTGCTACCCGATGTGTTGCGGCTGCTCAAACGCCTGGCCACCGATCCGGCGCTGCCGCGGCGCCTTCGGGTCGCGCTGATCGTGCTGCTGGCCTTCATCGCCTCGCCGATCGACCTGATTCCGGATTTTCTGCCGGTGATCGGGTTCGCCGACGACGTCATCATCACCGCCCTGGTGCTGCGGTGGGTGTCACGCACGGCAGGCCCGCAGGCACTGACCCGGCACTGGCCGGGCACTGCGGACGGACTGGCGGCGGTGCGCCGGCTGTGCGGGCTGCCCGACACCCCGTGACGCATCGGCCCGCACTGAGTACGCTCTGCTGAGCGGCTGCTTAGCCGGTCGTGAATCGGCTCGCCGACAACGCATTGGAGCGAACGCCATGACCGCACCCGCCGCCCGCTACGCCGGGACCCGGCTCCCCCGGGTGGAAGACAGCCGGCTGCTCACGGGGCACGGCACCTACGTCGACGACATCGTCCGGCCCGGCATGCTGCACGCCTGCTTCGTGCGCAGCCCGTTCGCCCACGCCACGATCAGCCGCATCGACGCCTCGGCGGCGCTGGCGCTGCCCGGCGTACATGCGGTGCTGACCGCGGCCGACCTGAACCCCGATGTCAGGCAGGCCTGGCACGCCGTCGCGGGCAGGGACGTCGCCGACACTCCACGCCCACCCCTGGCCGAAGGCGAGGTGAAGTTCGTCGGCGACCCCGTCGCGGTCGTCATCGCCGAGAACCGCTACATCGCCGAGGACGCGTTGGACCTGGTCGACGTCGACTACGACCCACTGCCCGCGATCGCCGATCTCACCCGGGCGGTGAACAACGTGGCCGTCGTTCACGAGGCCTACCCCGACAACGTGGCCGGCGGCCTCGCCGGTGCGCCGCCCGACGAGAACGCCTTCGACAGTGCGGCGTTCGTGGTCACCGAGCGCATCTATCAGCAGACCCATGTACCGGTGCCGATCGAAACCCGCGGCCTGGTCGTCGAGTGGGGCGCCGCCGCCCAGGAGCTGACCGTGTGGGCGTCGACCCAGACCCCGCACGAGTTGCGTGCCTTCGCCGCCCGCCTGCTGGGCATCCCAGCGCAGCGCGTCCGGGTCATCGCCCGCGACACCGGCGGCGGCTTCGGCCAGAAGGTCGTCCCGATGCGCGAAGACATGTGCATCCTGCTGGCTGCGCGCAAGGTCGCCGGGCCGCTGAAATGGATCGAGGACCGCAGGGAGAACCTGATGTCGGCCGGGCAAGCCCGCCACGTCGACGGGACCGCCCGGATGGCCTTCGACGCCGAAGGCGCGATCACCGTCGTCGACATCGACTTCATCCAGGACGTCGGCGCCTACCCGACGCCGTACCCGGTTCTGACCACCGCCGCCATCGGGATGTTCTTCCCCGGCCCCTACCGGGTGCCCAAGGCCAGCTTCAGCTATAAGACGGTGTTCACCAATACCAGTGGTCTGGCCGCCTATCGCGGGCCCTGGCAGTACGAAACCCTCACGCGGGAGATCCTTCTCGACATCGCGGCCCGCAAGATGGGGATCGATCCGGTCGAGCTCCGCCGCAAGAACCTGCTGCGCGGCGACGAGATGCCGTACGTCAACCCCAACGGCATGCCGTATGACCACGTCGCACCGATGGACACCTTCGAGCAGGCCGTCAAGATCCTCGACCACGAAGGCTTCCGCAAGGAGCAGCGCGAGGCGCTGGCCCAGGGCCGCTACCTCGGGTTGGGCTTCTCCGCCTACATCGAACCGACGGGTGCGGCCACCGGGCACCTGGCGACCGAGGGCGCCACCATCCGCATCGAACCGACCGGCAAGATCAACGTCTATGTCAACGGCGGCTCCAGCGGAAACAGCATCGAGACCACCGTCGTCCAGCTCAC
Organism: Mycolicibacterium sp. CBM1; assembly: GCF_054073305.1. NCBI lineage: Bacteria > Bacillati > Actinomycetota > Actinomycetes > Mycobacteriales > Mycobacteriaceae > Mycobacterium > Mycolicibacterium sp. CBM1. Next base: position 101,073 of record NZ_JBSXPP010000005.1, read on the forward strand.
CGCCGACGTCCTCGGTGCCGACATCGCCGACGTGTCGACGATCCAGGGCGACACCGCGGTCACCCCATACGGGGCCGGGACTCAGGGCAGCCGCAGCGGGCCGATGACCGCCGGTGCCGTCAACGACGCCGGCACGATCGTGCGGCGGCAGCTGGTGGCGATGGCCGCCCACTTACTCGGAACCGACGAGGAACACGTCGAGCTCGGCGGCTCGCGCGCCACGGTGCGCGACGATCCGGCCAGGGCGGTCACGTTCGCCGACATCGCCTACCGCGCGTACTACGAGCCGGGGCAACTGGCGCCGGGGATGCCCGCCACCCTGGAAGCGACCGCCCGATTCACCTCGCAGACCATGGTCCACTGGGCCAACGCCACCCACGCCTGCACCTGCGAGGTCGACGTCACCACCGGCCGGGTCACCCTGACGCGCTACATCGTCAGCGAGGATGTCGGACCGATGATCAACCCCACCATCGTCGAGGGCCAGATCGCCGGCGGGACAGCACAGGGAATCGGCGGCGCACTGCTAGAAAGCCTGGTCTACGACGACGACGGAAACCCGTTGGCCACCACCTTCGTCGACTATCTTCTGCCCACCGCGACCGATGTGCCCGCGATCGAATACGGACACGTCGAGGTGCCCGGTCCGGGTGTCGGCGGCTACAAGGGCTGCGGTGAGGGCGGCGCGATCGGTTCGACGGCCGCGGTGATCAACGCGATCAACGACGCCCTGGCCCCACTCGGTGTCGCGGTCACCCGGCTGCCCGCCAGCCCGGCCCAGATCGTCGCGCTGATCGAGGCGGCGACAGCGGACTCGGCGGGTTAGGAAGGCGCCGAACCGGATTCGGAAATCTGGCGCACCGCGTTGACGATGCCCTGATAACCGGTACAGCGGCAGAAATTGCCGGACAGTCCTTCCCGAATCTCCTCGTCGGTGGGATGCGGGTTGTCGCGCAGCAGCGCCGTGATCGACATGACGAATCCCGGTGTGCAGAAACCGCATTGCAGGCCGTGGCAATCACGCAGGGCGGCCTGCACCGGCGACAGCTCACCGTCGGCCGACGCCACCCCCTCGACGGTGGAAACCTCGGCGTCCTCGGCCTGCACCGCGAACACCAGGCATGAGCGCACCGCTACCCCGTCGAGCAATACCGTGCAGGCGCCGCACGAACCGTGCTCGCACCCCAGGTGGGTACCGGTCAGACCGCAACTCTCACGCAGGAAGTCGGCCAGGGTCAGTCGCGGCTCGACCGTAGCCTGCACTGCAATCCCGTTGACCGACAACCGAACCGGACGCTCATGCATCACGCGCCTCCTTGACCGCCGCCTGCCATGCCTGTGCGGCCATCGCCGCACCGACCCGACGCCGGTAGCCGGGCGAACCGGAAAGATCGGCCGGGATGTCGTCGAGTCCGGTCATCGCGAGCTCCCCGACGTCCTCGGCGGTGAGTTCGTCGACCCCGCGACCGGTGATCGCCGACTCCGCGGCCGATGCACGGCGTGGCGTTGCGCTCAGACCCAACAGGCCGATAGCGCACCGGCGCACGCGGTCGTCGGCACCGAGTTCGACGGCCGCCACCGCGCCGGCGATCGCGAAGTCGCCATGGCGGCGGGCGAATTCCTCGGCGCCGAAACCACACCGGCCCGACCAGATCGGGAAGCGGATGCCGACGAGCACCTCGTCGGGAGCCATCGCCGTCTCCCAGACGCCGGCGAAGAACTTACCGGCCGGAATCTCGCGGCGTCCCGACGTCGACACCGTCTCCATGGTGGCGTCCAGCGCCAGCGCGACAGTCGGATACTCGGCGGCCGGATCGGCGTGGGCGATCGACCCGCCGATGGTGCCGCGGCAGCGGATCTGGAAGTGACCGATGAACGGGGTCACGCGGGCCAGCAGCGGGACCCTCGCCCGGACGTTCTCGTCGGCGCCGACGACAGCGTGCGTGGTGCCACCACCGATCCACAGCGTGTCGCCCCGCTCCTCGATGCCCTTCATCTCGGCGAGCCGAGAGATGTCGATCAGGTTGTCGAAGAAGGCCAGACGCATGGCGAGCATGGGCACCAGGCTCTGTCCGCCGCCGAGGAGTTTGGCGTCATCACCGAACTCGGTGAGCAGCACCGCTGCATCGGCCACGCTGTCCGGCCGGTGGTAGGCGAACGGCGCCGGTTTCACCGGATCGCACCAGGATCCGTCTTGCTAAGCATGCGCTCAGCATAGCGGTGTAGCGCTGGGGACTACCGCGGAGTCGGTCGCGGCGGCCGCGGCCGCGGCGGGTTGGGCCGCGGCGGGTTGGGACCGTCGCCGGGGTCGAAAATGATCGACAAGCCACCGTCGAAGCAGTACGGGTCGTAGTCACAGGGATAGGGGACGTAGGGCCCGCTGGTGACGGGACCGGGCGGGCCATCGGCCCCGCGCACCTCGCCCTGTGCACACACCGTGGACCCTCCGCCGGAGACGCAGTCGGCCTGCGCCGCAGGCGCGGTGAGTAGTCCACCGGCACCGACACCAGCGCAGACGAGTGCCGCTGTCCAGCGGTGATCGCGTGTCCGCATGGCCGGCCTCCCGCCGCTGTCGCGCGCAGTGATCTGCAGGACAGTACTTGTCACGCAGGTGGCGCGTGGGCATTCGGTGCAACAGGAGCCGGCCTCGCTGGGGCCGCACCAGCCTTTGCCCGCATACTGTCGAGCATGGATCCGTCGCCGCCTGCGCCAGCGGCCGCTGCGGGTAGCCGCCACGGCCGCCATCGCGGCCGGTCCGGCACAGGGCGGCGCGCGGCCCGGATCGTCAGCCGCTCGCTGCTCGCCGTGGTCTCGGTGGTCGTGCTGATGATCACCGGACTGGCGTACTCGCAGGCGCACGGGATGCTCAGCGGCATCACCGTGTCGCAAGCCCTGGGCGCCGACGAGCCGAGGTCCAGCGGTGGCGCGATAAATATCCTGCTGATCGGGCTTGATTCCCGCAAAGACCAGGACGGCAACGAACTACCGGATGCGGTACTCGACAAGCTGCACGCGGGCGACTCCGACTCCGGTGGCTACAACACCAACACCTTGATCCTCGTCCACATCGGAGCCGACGACCGGGTCGTGGCGTTCTCCATCCCCCGCGACGACTATGTCGCGGTTAGCGGAATCAAGGGCTACAGCCACATCAAGATCAAAGAGGCCTACGGCCTGACAAAGTTCCAGACCGAGCAGCAACTGGTCGACGAGGGCGTCAGCGACCGCGCCGCACTCGAGCAAGCCGGACGCGAGGCGGGCCGTAAGGCGACCCTGCGGGCGGTGCGCAACCTCACCGGCCAGCCCATCGACTACTTCGCCGAGGTCAACCTTGCGGGCTTCTACCACCTGGCCGACAACCTCGGCGGCGTGGAGGTCTGTCTGCTGCACGCCGTGCACGACGACTACTCCGGCGCCGACTTCCCGGCCGGGCGGCAGCGCCTCGACGCCTCCCAGGCTCTGGCATTCGTGCGCCAGCGGCACGGGCTGGAGAACGGCGACCTCGATCGGACCCATCGCCAGCAGGCCTTCCTGCTGTCGGTGATGCATGAACTGCAGGCTTCGGGATCGTTCGCCGACCTGGACAAGTTCAAGCGGCTGATGGCGGTGGCGCGTCAGGACATCGTGCTCTCCGAAGGGTGGGGAGAGGACCAGTTCCGCCGGATGGCCGCGCTCGCGGGCGGCGACGTCGAGTTCCGGACGCTGCCGGTGGTGCGCTACGAAAACGTCAACGGCCAGGACGTCAACATCGTCGACCCCGCCAAGATCCGCGCCGAGATCGCCCGCGCCATCGGCGGGGAGGCCGCGACATCGACGCCGACCGTCGCGGCTCAACAACTTCCACCGCCCAACCCGCAGACCGTCGTCAGCGTCGTCAACGCCAGCGAGACCGCGGGGCTGGCCTCCGAGGCCGCGGCACTGCTAGGCAAGCACGACTACACCGTCGAGGAGATCCGCGACCGGCAGTCGGGCGAGCCGATCGACACCGTGGTGACCTACGGGCCCGGCGCACAGACCGACGCCCAATCGGTGGCCGCACTGCTCGGAGTGGAAAACGCGCCACAGGCCAGCTCCGCATTGGCCGGCGACCACGTCCGCGTCATGCTCGGGGAGGGCTACGACATTCCGGTCGAGCAACCGCAGCCCCAAGACGCCACGGCGACCTCGACCATGCAGAGCTGGTACGACGTCACCACCACCCCCACCCCCGACCAGGGCGCGCCAATCGACGGCGGCGGGGTGCCCTGCGTCAACTGACCAGCCCGGCCCGCCCCGATTGCGCATCCGATTGGCTAATGCCGCCACGCACCAGCACGATGGAAACCATGCGCGTGGGAATCATCGGACTGGGCAACATGGGCGCGGGCATGGCCGCCAATCTGATCAAGGCCGGACACGAGGTGACGGTCTACAACCGCTCGCGGGCCAGGGTGGACAGGCTGGCCGAGGCGGGCGCGCGTGCCGCCGACAGCATCGCCGATGCCTGCACGGGCGACGCGGTGTTGACGATGCTCGCCGACGACGGGGCGGTCGAGGCGGTGGTGTTCGGCGACGGCGGCGTGCTGGCCTCGGCGGCACCCGAGACCGTCCACGTCTCCTCGAGCACCATCAGCGTGGCACTGGCCAACCGCCTCGCACAGGCCCACCAGGCGGCCGGTCAGGGGTTCGTCAGCGCCCCGGTGTTCGGCCGGCCGGAGGCCGCCGCCGCCGCCGCGTTGTTCGTCGTCGCCGCGGGGCCCGCCGAGGTCGTGGCATCAGTGACGCCGGTGTTCGACGCGATCGGCCAGCGCACCTTCGTGGTGTCCGACGATCCGTCGGCCGCCAACCTGGTCAAGCTCAGCGGCAACTTTTTGATCGGCTCGGTGATCGAGTCACTGGGCGAGGCCATGGCGCTGGTGGACCGCGGCGGCGTCGACAAGCACCAGTATCTGGACATCCTGACCTCGACGCTGTTCTCGGCGCCGGTGTACCGAACCTACGGCGGCCTCATCGCCGGTGAGCAGTTCGAGCCGGCGGGCTTCGCCGCGCCGCTCGGGCACAAGGACATCGGCTTGGTGCTGGCCGCGGCCGAGGAGCTGCGGGTGCCGCTGCCGATCGCCAGCCTGTTGCGGGACCGCTTCCTGCGCCTACTCGCCGGCGGCGGGGAGCACCTGGACTGGTCGGCGGTGGGCAGCCTCGCGGCGCGTGACGCCGGTACCTCAGACCACTCCGCGTAGGCCGTCCGCCCCGAACGCGGGTTCGAGCATCGCCGTGTAATCGGGGCCGCGGCGCAGGTTCTGCCCGCCGTCGACGCCGATGATCTGACCGGTGACCCACTGGGCGGCATCACTGAGCAGGAACATCGCCATGTCGGCGACATCCTGCACCTCGCCAGGGCGCGGCAGCGGCGTGCAGTCCCGGTAATCGCCGCTGATCTCCGGGGAGTCGAGAACCATCTGAACCAACTCGGTGCGGATGAGGCCGGGCCGGATCCCGTTGACCCGCACCCAGGACGGCCCGAGTTCGTCGGCGGCCAGCTTGATCAGATGGTCGAGGCCAGCCTTGGTCACGCCGTACGGTCCGAACCACCGATGGGTGTTGCTGGCCGCGATCGACGAGATCCCGACGAACGAGCCGCCCCCGCCGCGGACCATTTCCCGCGCCGAGTGTTTGAGCACGTACATCGAGCCGTTGATGTTGAGATCGACGGTCGCACGCCAGCCGTCGGAATCCATCTGGGTGATCGGCCCGATGGTCTGGGAGCCGCCGGCGCAGTGCACCACCCCGTGCAGCCGGCCGGTCCACGCCGTAGCGGCGTCGACGACAGCGGCGATCTGGTCCTCGTTCGTGACGTCCGCGGGCTCGTAGTTCACCTGGCCCGCGGGAGCGGCGGCCTTGATCTCGTCGGCCGCAGCGGCCAGGCGATCGGCGCCGCGGCCCACGATCATCACGTTGGCGCCGGCCTTGGCCAGACCCTCCGCCACTCCCTTCCCGATGCCACTGCCGCCACCGGTGATCAGGTACGTCCGATCCTCGAACGAGAGCTGCACGTCGCACTCCTCACACAGAACTAGAACATGTTCTACATATAGAACCACGCCGCCGGGTCATCGCACAGCGCCCGTCCCGGTCGTGACGAACCACCGCAAACCCGAAAGGAATTTCGCGCACGCGACAGCAGAAATGGCTCTACGTAACGATTTACGATCGCCACCTAGCGAACATCACAGCGCGTTATGCAATGCCAATTCGGCGCTTCGTCGCACGCGCACGGACCGCGCCCGATCCGGGCTTCGACGCGGTGCCTGGCGCGGGCCGTACCGTGCGGTCACAGCGGGCGGCTCCTGCGCCGCGGCACCGCCGCACCTCTGGCACCCGACTGTCGCTAGCCCTGGTTGACCTCTGCCGACGGCCGCGGACAAGGCAGTTCGCGACCGCTGCGGGCGCGCGACGACGAATATTGACCAGGGTGTAACAGTCAGGCGGGGCCGGTCGATAAAACCCCCGAACATCTGCGGGATGGGGAAGGCAGCAATACACTGCTCTGACACAGCCGCTCAGCAAACGAGTAGAAAGCACGATTATGGCTACCTTGAAGAATTCGGCCCAACGCGTGGCCCTGGCTGGCAGCTTTGCGCTCGCAGTCGCGGCAGCGCCGCTGATGGCCGCCTTTGCCGTCCCCTCGATCGGCTCGGCCGTGGCCGAATGCCCGGCCGGCCAGCTCGCCAATCCGGAGAACGGCGCGTGCGAGGTTCAGCCGGAAGCCACGCCTCCCGGTGACATCAGCTACTCGACACCCGGCGATGCGAACAGCCTGCCGGAGGTCCAGGGGATACCTTGCACAGGCGCAAACACTGGTCAGTGCATAGGATTGCAGGAAGAGCAGCAGGCTCCGGTCGCAGAACCCCACTCGACCATCTCGTCCAGTCCGTAGAGCGGAGGGCCGACTTCGGAACTCCGTCGACTTCTCAAGGAAGTGTGAAGTATGACGATTTCCTCCTCAGTCGGCCGACGAATCCTTCTCGCCGGAGGATTCAGCATCGCGATCGCAGCCGCGCCGGCGCTGGCGGTCCTCGCGGGACCGTCCGCCGCACCGGCCGGTCCGGCGATGGCTTGCCCCGCCGGCGAGCTTGAGGACATCTACACCGGGGACTGCATTCCGGAGATGGCACCGAACGTTCCCGGCGGTAACTACCCCACCACCTCCGGCGGTGGCAACGTCACCTACTCGACCCCGGGCGACTCCAACAGCCTGCCCGAGGTCCAGGGTATTCCGTGCACGGGCGCCAACACCGGCCAGTGCATCGGCCTGCAGGAGAACCAGGTGCCTGCAGTCGAGCCGCATTCGAGCATCTCGTCGAGCCCGTAGTCGGCAACGCGAATAGGAGGGCAACGATGCCGTTCCAGTCCAGTTGGTTGGCCAAGGTGGTGACCGCGAGCGTGTTCGCGCTCGCGGTCGCCGCGGCTCCGACGGCACACGCCGAGGGTGAGGGCGCCATCCCGGCGCCCGAGCCCGTCCCGGTGCCCGCCCCGGCTGCCGCGCAGCCGGGCGGCTCCGGTGGCTGCCAGCCCGGTGAGTCGCTGGAGGCGTCGACGGGCAACTGCGTGCCGACGATGACCCCGATCGACACCACCGGTGGAGATCAGGCGATCGACGATCTGCAACCGCGAACCACCCAGGACGTCACCACGACCAGCGAGACCGGGATCGCCGCCGACTTGGTGCCCAACATCAACGGCACACCGTGCACCGGTTACTGGGAGTCCGCGGCCTGCTACGAGACGAGTCAGGACGAGGTGGCGGTCACGCCGAAGTCGACGATTTCCTCGAGCCCGTAGCCGCCGTTCACCGCTTCGCTAAGGTTGACACATGCCTGCTAAATCAGATCCCGCGGACATCGACGACGTGGAGCCGCTGGCCGACAGCACAGCCCGGCAGGCCCGCCGGGTGGTCGCGGCCTATGCCACCGACGCCGACGAATGCCGCGTCTTCCTCTCGATGCTGGGTATTGGGCCGTCAAAGCTCGAGGCCTAGCCCGTGTCCGGAGACAGGCATCCCACCCGCTCCGGAAACTCTGACTTCGTGGTGGTGGCCAATCGGCTGCCGATCGACATGGAGCGCCTGCCCGACGGCAGCGTGACCTGGAAGCGCAGTCCGGGTGGTCTGGTCACCGCGCTGGAGCCGTTGTTGCGCCGCAGACGCGGCGCATGGATCGGCTGGCCAGGGATCGTCGACGGTCCGGAGGATCCGATCGTCGAGCAGGATCTTCAGCTCTTCCCGGTGAAGCTCAGTGCCGAGGATATGGCCGAATACTACGAGGGCTTCTCCAACGCCACCCTGTGGCCGCTGTACCACGACGTCATCGTCAAACCGCTCTACCACCGCGAGTGGTGGGACCGCTACGTCGACGTCAATCGCCGCTTCGCCGAAGCCACCTCCCGCGCCGCCGCCGAAGGCGCCACCGTGTGGGTGCAGGACTACCAGCTGCAGCTGGTACCCAAGATGTTGCGCATGTTGCGCCCGGACCTGACCATCGGGTTCTTCCTGCACATCCCGTTCCCGCCGGTCGAGCTGTTCATGCAGATGCCGTGGCGCACCGAGATCATCGAGGGTCTGCTGGGCGCGGACCTGGTGGGCTTCCACCTGCCCGGCGGCGCGCAGAATTTCCTGTTCCTGTCCCGAAGGTTGGTGGGGGCCAACACGTCTCGCGCCTCGGTGGGCGTTCGCTCAAGGTTCGGCGAAGTGCAGCTGGGTTTCCGCACGGTCAAGGTGGGCGCGTTTCCCATCTCGATCGACTCCGCCGACCTCGACCGCAAGGCCCGAAACCGCGACATTCGCCGGCGCGCCAAGGAGATTCGCGCCGAACTCGGCGGCCCGCGCAAGATTCTGCTGGGCGTCGACCGGCTGGACTACACCAAGGGCATCGACGTCCGGCTCCGGGCGTTCTCCGAGCTGCTCGCCGAGGGGCGCGCCAAACGCGACGACACCGTCATGGTCCAGCTTGCGACACCGAGCCGGGAACGGGTGGAGAGCTACCGCATCCTGCGTAACGAGATCGAGCAGCAGGTCGGCCACATCAACGGCGAGTACGGCGAGGTGGGCCACCCGGTGGTGCACTACCTGCACCGGCCGGTATCCCGCGGCGAACTGATCGCGTTCTTCGTGGCGGCCGACGTCATGCTGGTGACCCCGCTGCGCGACGGGATGAATCTGGTGGCCAAGGAGTACGTCGCCTGCCGAAGCGATCTGGGCGGCGCGCTGGTGCTCAGCGAATTCACCGGAGCCGCAGCCGAACTCCGGCAGGCCTATCTGACCAACCCACACGACCTGGAGGGTGTCAAGGATACCGTCGAGGCCGCGCTCAACCAGACTCCTGAGGAGGGCCGCCGGCGGATGCGCGCCCTGCGCCGCCAGGTACTGGCACACGACGTCGACCGGTGGGCGCGGTCATTCCTCGACGCACTGGCCGGCACCGGGGACGCGTCCGCGGAGTCGCCGTCGGAGTGGACCGACGACGACCAGGACGCACCCTAGCGGCGTCGGTCCGGGCGGCTCAGTCGCCCATCAGGCCCATCACGCCGAAGGTGCGTTCGGGATCGCGATCGGCGAAGTACTCGCTCATGGATGCGCTCAACGCCGCCGGGTCCCATGCGGGGCCGTCGGCGTGGAACCGGTGCTCGGCCGTCGGAGCGGCCACCAGCGTCACCGTGGGACCGTAGACGACGAAGATCTGTCCGCTGACCTGCTGCGAGGCCGGCGAGGCGAGATACCGCACCAGGGTGACCACGTGGTCGGGTGAGAGCGGATCGATCTCACCTTCCGGTGGGGCCTCACCGAACACGTCGGCGGTCATCGCCGTGCGCGCCCGCGGCGCGATCGCGTTGGCCGTCACCCCGTAGCGGCCCATCGCCCGCGATGCGGTCAACGTTAACGCGGTGATCCCGGCCTTGGCGGCGCCGTAGTTCGCCTGCCCGACCGGGCCGGACAACCCGGCCTCCGAGGAGGTGTTGATGATGCGGCCGTAGACCGAACCGGCCCCATCAGTCCCGGCCGACTTCGCCTTGTTGCGCCAGTACGTCGCCGCGTTGCGGGTCAGCAGGAAGTGGCCACGCAGGTGCACCGCGATGACGGCATCCCAGTCTTCGTCGGACATGTTGAACAACATCCGGTCGCGGGTAATGCCGGCGTTGTTCACGACGATGCTCAGCCCGCCGAGCGAATCGGCGGTCTCCACCAGTTCGTCGGCCGTCGAGCGCTGGCTGATGTCACCGATCACGGCCACACCCTTGGATCCGGCGGCGCTGATCTCGTCCAGCACGTCGGAAGCGTCGAGCGCCTTGGCCATGTCGTTGACGACGACCGTGGCGCCCGACCGGGCCAGCCCGATGGCCTCGGCACGCCCCAGGCCGGCGGCGGCGCCGGTGACGACCGCGACGCGGCCGGACAGATCGGTCGGGTCCGCAGACCCATCGTGTGCAGTCAACTTATGAATACCTCTAGTCGCGGCGGGTCAGGGCGGCGCGAGGGCATTCGGCGATGGCTTGCTCGGCCAGCCCCTCCTCGTCGGCGGGGATCGGATCCTTGGTCACGATGGCGTAGTCCTCATCGTCCAATTCGAACAGGTCCGGCGCGATTCCCACGCAGACAGCGTTACCTTCGCAACGATCACGGTCGACTTCGACTCGCATGACAACCTCCTTGCCCGACAGATCCGCATCCCGCGGCGTTCGCAGCACCACCATAAGGCCTGACGTATCGATTGCCGGGCCGATCGGGCGCTGGACCCCAACACTAGAACGTGTTACAACCAGGAGTGCCGGCGGGTGGCCGGCGGTACGAGATTTCAGTGAAGGGCCAGGCTCATGCGGATCAGTTACACCCCTGAACAAGAGGAGCTCCGCCGCGAGCTGCGAACGTACTTCGGCAAGCTGATGACCCCTGAGCGCCAGGAAGCGTTGATGTCGACCTCCGGGGGCGAGATCGGCACCGGAAACGTCTACCGCGAGACCGTCGCGCAGATGGGCAAGGACGGTTGGCTCACGCTGAACTGGCCGACCGAATACGGCGGTCAGGCCCGGGACCCGATGGACTCGCTGATCTTCACCGACGAGGCGGCGATCGCCGGCGCACCGGTGCCGTTTTTGACCATCAACAGTGTCGCGCCGACGATCATGGCGTTCGGCACCGACGAGCAGAAGAAGTTCTATCTGCCCAAGATCGCCGCCGGGGACCTGCACTTCGCGATCGGCTACTCCGAGCCCGGCGCCGGAACCGACTTGGCTGCACTGCGCACGACCGCTGTCCGCGACGGTGACGACTACGTGGTCAACGGCCAGAAGATGTGGACCAGTCTGATCCAGTACGCCGACTACGTCTGGCTAGCGGTCCGCACCAACTCCGAGGCAAAGAAACACCGCGGCATCTCGGTGCTGATCGTGCCGACCAGCTCGGACGGCTTCTCCTGGACGCCGGTGCACACGATGGCCGGTGTCGGCACCAGCGCCACCTACTACCAGGATGTGCGCGTACCGGCGTCCAGCCTGGTCGGTGAGGAGAACGGCGGCTGGAAGTTGGTCACCAACCAGCTCAACCACGAGCGGGTCGCGCTGGTCTCTGCCCAGCCGATCTTCCTGGCGCTCAACCAGGTTCGGGAGTGGGCGCAGAACACCAAGGACGCCCACGGCAACCGGCTGATCGATTCGGAGTGGGTGCAGCTCAACCTCGCCCGCGTACTCGCCAAGGCCGAATACCTCAAGCTGATCAACTGGGAACTGGCATCGGCCAAGAGCGGCACCCTCAGCCCCGCCGACGCCTCGGCGGCCAAGGTCTTCGGCACCGAGCTGGCCACCGAGGCCTACCGGCTGCTGATGGAGATCCTCGGCCCCTCGGCCACCCTGCGCCAGGACTCCCCCGGCGCGCTGCTGCGCGGTCGCGTCGAGCGGATGCATCGCGCCGCGCTGATCCTCACCTTCGGCGGTGGCACCAACGAGATCCAGCGCGACATCATCGGGATGGTGGCGCTGGGCCTGCCCCGAGTCAACCGCTGAAACGCGCCGACAACACCACCCCAAGATTTAGGACCGGACATGGACTTCACCAGAACAGAAGCTGCACAGGATCTCTCGGGGCTCGTCGGCACGATCGTGGATGCCGTCTGCACACCTCGGCACCAACGTGAGCTCGACGGCTTGGAGCAGCGTTTCGACACCGAACTGTGGCGCAAGCTCATCGACGCCGACATCCTGTCCACGGCGGCACCGGAAGCCGTGGGCGGTGCGGGGTTCGGTGTGCTGGAGCAGACCGCCATCCTGACCGCGCTCGGCCGCCAGCTCGCAGCGGTGCCGTATCTGCAGTCGGTGGTGCTCGCCGCCGGCGCGGTGGCTCGCTTTGGTTCGGCCGAACTGCAGCAGCAGTGGGCGGTTCCGGCGATATCCGGCGAGAAGATCCTGACGGTCGCATCCGACGGCGAGTTCGGCCAGGGCCCCGTGCAGGCCACCGGATCCGGTAACGGGTTCCGGCTGACCGGAACCCGCACACAGGTCGAGTTCGGTCCGGTCGCCGACGCGTTCCTGGTGCCGGCCGAAACAGATTCCGGTACAAGGGTTTTCCTGGTGACGGCGAATGATCCCGGCGTATCGGTGACCGCGCTGCTGACCACCGGCAAGAACAGCGCCGCCGAACTGGACCTGTCCGGCGTCGAGGTGTCGGCCGACCGCATCGTCGGTCATGCCGATGCGTTGGCCTGGTTGACGATCCACCAGACGCTGGGCCATGCCGCTTTCCAGCTCGGCGTGCTCGAACGCGCGCTCGAGCTGACCGCCGAATACGCCCGCACCCGAGAGCAGTTCGATCGGCCGATCGGCAGCTTCCAGGCTGTCTCGGCGCGGTTGGCCGACGACTACATCGAGGTCAAGGGTCTGGGTCTGGCGCTCGTGCAGGCGTCGTGGCGGCTGTCCGAAGACCTGCCGGCCGACACCGAGGTGGCCACCGCCGCGTTCTGGGCGGCCGAGGCCGGGCACCGGGTAGCCCACACCACTGTGCATGTTCACGGCGGGGTCGGCATCGACATGGACCATCCGATCCACCGCTATTTCCTCACCGCCAAACAGGTCGAATTCGCACTGGGCGGCGCCACCGCGCAACTGCGGCAGATCGGCCGCGAGCTGGCCGACACGCCGGCTTGACCGGGGCCGTGGGCGGCGGGGAGACCGTTACCGATCTGGTGGCACGGCTCGCCGACGTCGACGATCGCGGTGTCCACTCCGACGACGGCTCGTATTCGACCTGGCACCAACACATTCAGGCCGCCGCTGAGTTGGCGGCAGCGCTCACCGAGCGGCTCGACCCGGCGAAGCCACCACATGTGGGGGTGTTGCTGGGCAACACCCCGTTCTTCTCGTCGCTGCTCGTCGCGGCCGCCCTGAGGGGGTTGGTACCGGTCGGCTTGAACCCGACCCGCCGCGGCGAGGCGCTGCGCCGCGACATCGAGCGGGCCGACTGCCAACTGGTGCTCGCCGACGGCGACCCCGGGGGTGAGCAGGCCTACGGGACCGGATTCGCCCCCGAGGGCATGGCCGTCGTCGACGTCACCTCGGCTGCCTGGGCCGACGAGCTGGCCCGGTTCCGCGGTGCCCCGGTCACGTTCACGACGAGCGCACCCGACGACCTGTTCATGCTGATCTTCACCTCCGGCACCAGTGGCGACCCCAAGGCGGTCCGGTGCACGCACGAGAAGGTGGCCGTCCCGGGGGTGATGCTCGCGCAGCGGTTCGGCCTGGGCCCCACCGACACTTGCTACCTGTCGATGCCGCTGTTCCATTCCAATGCGGTGATGGCGGGATGGGCGCCCGCGGTGGCCGCCGGTGCCTCGATCGCGTTGCGCCGCAAGTTCTCCGCGTCCCAGTTCATCCCCGACGTGCGCCGCTTCAATGCCACCTACGCCAATTACGTCGGCAAGCCGATGTCCTACATCCTGGCGACCGCACCGCGGGCCGACGACGCCGACAATCCGCTGCGCATCGTCTACGGCAACGAGGCCGCCCCGCGCGACATCGCGCGGTTCGCCCGGCGGTTCGCGGTGACGGTGGTCGACGGGTTCGGCTCCACTGAGGGCGGCGTGAACATCGCCCGCACCCCCGACACCCCGGACGGTGCGCTCGGCCCGCTACCGGAGGGGCTGGCGATCGTCGACGTCGAAACCGGGCAGCCCTGCCCGCCGGGCGTGGCCGGCGAGCTGGTGAACCTGGCCGGCCCCGGCAACTTCCGCGGCTACTACAACGACGAGGACGCCGAGGCCGAGCGGATGGCCGGCGGCGTCTACCACAGCGGTGATCTGGCCTACCGGGACGATGCCGGCTTCGCGTATTTCGCCGGCCGCCTCGGCGACTGGATGCGCGTCGACGGGGAGAACCTGGGCACCGCGCCCATCGAACGGGTGCTGATGCGCTATCCCGACGTCACCGAGGCGGTGGTGTACCCCATTCCCGATCCGCAGGTCGGCGACCGGGTGATGGCGGCACTGGTGCTGCCCGACGGCACCGCGTTCGACCCGTCCCGTTTCCGGGAGTTCCTGGCCGCGCAGGATGACCTGGGGCCGAAGCAGTGGCCGGCGTTCGTGCGGGTCGCCACCGTGCTGCCGCGCACCGAGACGTTCAAGATCATCAAGCGCCGGCTGTCGGCCGAGGCGCTCGACTGCACGGACCCGGTGTTTGAGATACCGCGCTGAGACGTCGACCTAACCGGTGATCGAGGGCATGACCGCCTCGATCAGATGCGGCCCCGGCTCGGCGAACGCCCACTGCAGCGCGTCGGCCAGTTCTTCGGCGGTCCCAACCCGGCGGGCCGGCACGCCCATCCCCTTGGCGATGCGCACGAAATCCAAAGTGGGGCCGGTCAGGTCGAGCAGTGACTCGGCCTTGGGCCCGGGCCGGCCGCCCTCGGTGCCGCTTTGGGCCCCGACCCGCTGTAGCTCGATCCGCAGGATGTCGTAGGCACGGTTGGCGTAGACCACGGTGGTGATGTCGAGCTGCTCACGGGCTTGCGTCCACAGCGCCGAGATGGTGTACATCGCCGAGCCGTCGGACTCCAGGCACACCACCGGGCGGTCCGGCGCGGCGATCGCCGCCCCGATGGACACCGGCAGGGCGTACCCGATCGCCCCACCGGTCAGCGTCAGCCAATCATGTGCGGGTGCACCCGACGTTGCCTGTGGGAGAAGGAATCCCGAGGTATTGGACTCGTCGACCACGATCGCGCCTTCGGGCAGCAGCGCACCGATGACATCGGCCGAGGTCGCGACGTTCAGCGGGCCCTCCGGCAGCGCGGGGCGCGACAGCGACGCGGTGGCGGCGACCTCTTCCGGGGCGATCCGGGCGGCCAACTCGTCGAGTGCGGCCGCCGCGCCGACCGGCCCGGACAGCGAGTGCACGGTACAGCCGTCGGGCACCAGGTCGCTGGGCTTGCCCGGGTAGGCGAAGAACGACACCGGGTGCGGTGCCCCGGCGAGCACCAGATGCCGGGCTCCGGCGAGCTGGTCGGTAGCGGCCTCGGCGAAGTACGCCAGGCGTTCGACCGCCGGCAACCCGGCGCCCCGCTCCAGCCTGGCCGGGAAGGTCTCGCAGAGCACCCGGGCGCCGGTGGCCTGCGCCAGCCGGACGGCGGCGCACAGCCCTGCCGCCGTGGTGGCGTCACCGCCCACCATGATCACCGTCGGTTCCCCCGACCGCAGCACCGCCTCGACACCGGAGCCGTCAGCCGGCACCGAAACCGGTTGCACGGCAGGTTCTTCCAGCAGCGTCGCGCCGTCACCCCAGGAGATGTCAGCCGGCAGGATGAGGGTGGAGATGTGCCTGCGGCCACGCGCCGTGGCGATGGCCTCGGCGGCGTCTGCCGCCACATCGGTGACCGACTGCGTGCGCCGCAGCCAGCCCGATACGGTGCCCGCCACCGAGTCGATGTCGGATTCCAGCGGGGCGTCGTACTGCTTGTGGTAGGTCGCGTGATCGCCCACCACCACCACCATCGGCACCACGGCACGGCGGGCGTTGTGGAGGTTGGCCAGTCCGTTGCCTAGCCCAGGGCCCAGATGCAGCAGCACCGCGGCCGGGTCACCGCAGACCCGGGCGTAGCCGTCGGCCGCGCCGGTCGCGACACCCTCGAACAGCGTCAGCACCCCGCGCATCTGCGGAACGGTGTCCAGCGCGGCGACGAAGTGCATCTCCGAGGTGCCGGGGTTGGCGAAGCAGACGCGCACATCGCGCTCCACCAGCGTCGTGATCAGTGCCTGTGCGCCGTTGCGGCCAACGTCGATCGTCATCGCGTTCGACTGTAGACGCGCGGCGCGCTCAGCTGTCGCGGATCGTGTCCAGTCTGCGCGTCGCGGCCTCGAACCCGGCGACCAGTTCGGCCACGATGTCGGCGGCCGGCCGGATCTCGTTCATCCGCCCGACGATCTGGCCGACCGGCATGGCGACGGTCGTCGGGTCGGCCGAGGCGCTCATCCGCTGGTGTGCCTCGCTGACCAGGATGTTCTGCAGCGGCATCGGCAGTGGCTCAGGCGCATTCTCGGCGTCCCACGCGTCGGTCCAGCGGCTCTTGAGCAGCCGTGCGGGTTTGCCGGAGTAGATGCGCCTGCGCACGGTGTCGCTCGAGGACGCGGCCAGCAGCGCCTGTTGGATCACCGACGGCCCCGCGCCACCACGCACGCCGAGGTCGTATTCGGCGGCGGCGAGGAACGCCGAGCCCATCCACACCCCGGAGGCGCCCAGCGCCAGCGCCGCGGCGACCTGCCTGCCGGTGCCGATGCCGCCGGCGGCCAGCACCGCGGTCTGCGGGGATGACTCGGCCAGCTCGTCGACGATCTCCGGCCACAGCACCACCGATCCGATCTCACCGGTGTGCCCACCGGCCTCGTGACCCTGGGCGATGACGATGTCGACACCGTTGTCGGCATGGCGCCGTGCGTGTTTGGCCGACCCCGCCAGCGCGGCCACCGGAACCCCCGCCGCGTGGGCCTGGTCGATGACATCCTTCGGCGGCGAGCCCAACGCATTGGCGATCAACTTGATCGGGTGTTTGAGCGCCACCTCGACGTGCGAGCGGGCGATCGAATGCAGCCAGCCCAGGGTGCCTTCGCTGCGGGCGGCGTCGTCGGGCAGCGGCGGGACACCGAGGTCGGCCAGCGTCTTGGCGACGAAGTCGCGGTGGGCCTGCGGGACCAGCTTGTCGATGTCGACGGCGGTGCCCTCGGTGGGCACCTTCGCCGGCATCACCACGTCCACGCCGTACGGCCGTCCGCCGGTGTTGGAGTCCATCCAGTTCAGGACGCCCTCGAGGTCGTCGGGGTGGTTGAACCGCACACAGCCCAACACACCCATGCCGCCGGCCCGGCTCACCGCCGCCGCGACCTTCTCCGACGGGGTGAAGACGAAGATCGGGTAGTCGATGCCGAACCGGTCACACAGTTCGGTGTGCATCAACCCACCGCGCCCGCATGCTTGGCGTGAACCTCGTCGGCGGGACGCTGTTCGGTCTGCTCCTTGGCCCACTTGTAGTCGGGTTTACCCGCCGGTGACCGCTTGACCTCGTCGACCAGCCACAGGCTGCGGGGCACCTTGTAGCCGGCGATCTCCTTGCGCACGAACGCATCCAGATCGCTCAGCGTCGGGCGGGCACCCTCGCGCGGGGCAACCACGGCGGCGACGTGGTTGCCGAATCGCGGATCGGGGACGCCGACCACCAGGGCGTCGAAGACGTCAGGATGGCCCTTGAGCGCGGCCTCCACCTCTTCGGGGTAGACCTTCTCCCCCCCGGTGTTGATCGACACCGAGCCGCGGCCCAGCATCGTGACGGTGCCGTCGGATTCGACGGTGGCGTAGTCGCCGGGAATCGCGTAGCGGACGCCGTTGATGGTGCGGAAGGTCTCGGCGGTCTTCTTCTCGTCCTTGTAGTAGCCGACCGGGATGTGGCCGCTTTTGGCGATGATGCCGCGCACCCCGGAGCCGGGCTGCACCGGGTTGCCCGCCTCGTCGAGCACGACGACGTTCTTGTCGATGGTGACCCGCGGTCCGCTGGCGTGGGATTCGCCCTTGGCGACGACGCTGGTGCCGCCGAATCCGGTCTCGGAGGACCCGATGGAGTCGGTGATGATCCGGTTGGGCAGCAGCTCGAGGAAGGCCTCCTTGAGACTCGGCGAGAACAGCGCCGCGGTGCTGGCGAGCAGGAACAGCGAGGACAGGTCGTGGTCGGAAGCGTCGGTTGTCAGTGCGTCCAGCAGCGGCCGGCCCATGGCGTCACCGGTGAAGAACAACAGGTTCACCTTGTGTTCGGCGATGGTGCGCCAGACGTCCTTCGCGTCGAATTCCGGTGCCAGGACCGTGGTCGAGCCGGTGAACAGCGCACCCCAGGTGGCCGACTGCGTTGCGCCGTGGATCATCGGCGGGATCGGGAAGCGGATCATCGGCGGGCCGGCGGCGGCTTGCTCGGCAAGGTCGAACTCGGCCTTGTATTCGCCGGTGGCGAAGTCGATTCCGCCCAGCAGTACCCGGAAGATGTCCTCGTGGCGCCACATCACGCCCTTGGGGAAGCCGGTGGTGCCGCCGGTGTAAAGCAGGTAGATGTCGTTGGCGCTGCGCTCGCCGAAATCGCGCACCGGGGAGCCCTGGGCGATCGCCTCGTAGAACTCCACACCGCCGTAGCGCCGGTAGTCCTTGTCCGTCCCGTCCTCGACGACCAGAACGGTCTTGACCTTGGGCGTCTCGGGCAGCACGTTGGCCACCCGGTCGGCGTACTGGCGTTCGTGCACCAGCGCGACCATGTCGGAGTTGTCGAACATATACCGCAGTTCGGCCTCGACGTAGCGGAAGTTGATGTTCACCATCACCGCCCCGGCCTTGACGATGCCCAGCATCGCGATGACGATCTCGATGCGGTTGCGGCAGTACAGGCCGACCTTGTCGTCCTTCTTCACGCCCTGGTCGATGAGGTAGTGGGCCAGGCGGTTGGCCTTCTCCTCCAGCTCGGCGTAGGTGATCTGCTCGTCACCACAGATCAGGGCAACACGGTCAGGCACAGCGTCGATGGCGTGCTCGGCTAGATCAGCTATGTTCAGGGCCACGGACCCAAATTAGAACGTGTTACATTTCCACACAAGTCTGTGGTCTCGGCGAAGAAAGGCGGACTGCCCGTGAGCGAGCCGGAAAGCACTGCGAAGGGCCCTGACGCCCTCATCGAGCAGCGCGGACATACCTTGATCGTGACGCTCAACCGGCCCGAGGCGCGCAATGCCCTTTCCACTGAGATGCTCTCGATCATGGTCGAGGCCTGGGACCGGGTCGACAACGATCCAGACATCCGGGTTTGCATCCTCACCGGCGCCGGCGGCTACTTCTGTGCCGGGATGGACCTCAAGGCCGCGACGGCCAGGCCGCCGGGCGACTCGTTCAAGGACGGCAGCTACGACCCCTCACGGATCGACGGCCTGCTCAAGGGCCGCCGTCTCACCAAGCCGCTGATCGCCGCGGTCGAGGGGCCCGCCATCGCCGGCGGCACCGAGATCCTGCAGGGCACCGACATCCGGGTGGCCGGTGAGAGCGCGAAGTTCGGAATCTCCGAGGCCAAGTGGAGCCTGTACCCGATGGGCGGCTCGGCGGTGCGCCTGGTGCGCCAGATCCCCTATACGATCGCCTGCGACCTGCTGCTGACCGGCCGCCACATCACCGCGGCGGAGGCACTGGAGTACGGGCTGATCGGCCACGTGGTGCCCGACGGCACCGCGTTGGACAAGGCGCTGGAGATCGCCGAGGTGATCTCGAACAACGGCCCGCTGGCCGTGCAGGCGATCTTGCGCTCGATCCGCGAGACCGAGGGCCTGCACGAGAACGACGCGTTCAAGATCGACACCAGGATCGGCATCGAAGTCTTCCTCAGCGAGGACGCCAAAGAAGGCCCCCTGGCGTTCAAGGAGAAGCGCGCCCCGCAGTTCAAGATGCGCTGAGCCGCGCCGCTGGTTCAGCTGTGGCCGGCGGTCTGCGTCAGCGGCTTGCCCGCCTCGGCGGCGGCGGACTTTCCCGCCTCGGCGGCGGCGGACTTTCCCGCCTCGGCGGCGGCGGACTTTCCCGCCTCGGCGGCGGCGACCTTCTGCGCGACGAAACCGGCTGCCTGCGCGGTCATCCCGTTGAGGGCGTAGGCGCCGTGGGCGCCGTTGTCGCCGCCCACCGGCGAGCAGACCGGGTCGTCGGGCACGCACTGGTCGATCGTCTTGGGTGCGTAGAGGCCACCCACGTCGATCGGCGGCGCGGTGCGGTCGACGAAGTTCAGGAATCCGTTCGACGGCTTGCCGAACAGCGCGACAGCGGCGACGTGTTTGGCGATTTCAGGCGCCATCGGGCCGGACAGGCCCGGCGGCAGGGTGTAGCCGTCCGGGATCTTGTCGGACGTGACGTAGCCGACCACCGCGGCACCCTGCGAGTACCCGCCGAGCACCACCTGGGTGTTCGGGCAGCGCACCGCCATGTCGCGGACCCGGTTGCTGGCGTCGATGACGCCGTCGACCGCGGTCGAGAAGTTCAGCGAGGCTGGGTAGTCCACCGGATAGACGTCGACCGACTTGCCGCCGAGCTGGGGTTGGGCGCGCAGTTCGTCGGTGAACGCCTGCCCGATGTTGCCGACGCCGGGCGGCTCGAAGGTGCCGCGGGCGAAGATCACCTCGACGTCGGGGCATCCCTCGTCGGCCGCCGCGACGGGGATGCCTATCGACCCGGCCAGGAGTCCGGCCCCGGTCAGTATCGCCGCGCAGAACAGCCGAACGATCGCGGCACCGGCGGACGCACGCCTCACGATCCGGGCCCGTTCGATTCCCATACCACTCATGTCGCTCCACAAGCTCGTGATGGACCCCGGCTCGGGTAGCCACACCGCTTCCCCCGAGGTGCGGTCGTGGTTCCCGCAACCGGCACAATCCAAACCCGCACTCGCGGATGCAATCAGATGGAGCGCACGACGTGGTTGCGCAGATGGTCCAAGACGACGAACGCCTTGTGCTAGGCCATGACCGGCTTGGACGGGGTGAACACCACCGGCATCGCTTCCAGGCCGCTGACGAAGTTGGCCGGGCGCAGCGGCAGAGCGGTCTCGTCGGCCAGGCGCAGGTCCGGCAGCCGGGTCAGCAGCTTGCGCACCATCGTGGACAACTCCAGGCGCGCCAGCTGGTTACCGAGGCAGAAGTGTGTTCCGAACCCGAATGCCAGGTGACTGTTGGGATTGCGGTCGATGCGGAAGTTCTCCGGGTCGCCGAACACCGCCTCGTCGAAGTTCGCCGACTCGAACATCAGCAGCATCTTCTCCCCCGCGCGAAGCTGCGCGCCATGAAAGTCGATGTCACGCAACAGGGTACGGGCCATGTTCTTCACCGGTGACGTCCAGCGCAGCATCTCCTCGACGGCGCCCGCCACCCGATTTTCGTCGGAGACCAATTGCTGCCACTGATCCTTGTGGCGCAGAAGCTGTTCGGTGCCACCGGAGAGGGTGTGGCGGGTGGTCTCGTCACCGCCGATGAGGATGAGCAGTGTTTCGAAGATGATCTCGTCATCAGCCATCCGCTGGCCCTCGACCTCGGAGTTGACCAGGATGGAGAACAGGTCGTCGGTCGGCTCGGCCCGGCGCTTGGCGATGGTCTCGGTAGCGTAGGCCGAGTACCCGGCGAACGCGTCCATCACCGCCTGCAGCGTCTCGGCGTCGGCGGCAGAGTTCAAGCCGCACACCAGATCATCGGACCACTTGAGCAACGTCGAGCGTTCGTCGGGCAGTACACCGAGCATGTCACCGATCACCGCCATCGGCAGCGGCGCGGCGATGTCGCGCACGAAGTCGCATTCGCCGCGCTCACACACCGCATCGATCAGCGTGTCACACAAGGTGTCGATGCCGGCGACCTTGTCCATCACCCGCTTACGGGTGAAACCCGCGTTGACCAGCTTGCGGCGCAACAGATGTCCGGGATCGTCCATGTCGATCATGTAGGGCATGCCCGGGTTGTCGGGCCGGATGCCACCGGT
The DNA here is from genome assembly GCF_054073305.1 of Mycolicibacterium sp. CBM1. NCBI lineage: Bacteria > Bacillati > Actinomycetota > Actinomycetes > Mycobacteriales > Mycobacteriaceae > Mycobacterium > Mycolicibacterium sp. CBM1. Next base: position 123,105 of record NZ_JBSXPP010000005.1, read on the forward strand.
GTTGGAGAAGGTCTCGGGGTCCCGCTCGGCCTCGATGACCGCCTGATAGGTCGCCGCGGCAGCGAGCCCGTTGCGGTCACGGAAGACCGGCTCGTTGGACCGCATCCAGCGGTACGCCTCGCGCGCGGCGCCGTCGGCGTAGAAATTGCCGTCCGTGAGATCGACATTCGGCTTGGCCGGGGCCAGAGTTCCCGTCATCTGCTTCCCTCCACTACTTCTGTGCACGCACCGTGTCAAAGCGGATTACAGTGGCCGCATGCCTGATTCGCAGCAGCACACCATTGCCGGCACGGTCCTGACCATGCCGGTGCGTATTCGCAAGGCCGCCGTCCACACGGCGATGTTCTCGGTCCCGGCCGACGCTGCGCAGCGCCTCATCGACTACAGCGGCTTGCACGTCTGCCAGTTCCGGCCGGGCCGCGCGGTCGTGACGCTGATGCTGGCCCGCTACATCGACGGCGATCTCGGCAAGTACAACGAGTTCGGTACGTGCGTGATGGTCAACCCGCCCGGGTCGAACGCCAGCGGCTTCAAGGCCCTCGGCAACGCCGCGGCCTTCATCCACCACCTGCCCGTCGACCAGTCCTTCACCCTGGAGGCCGGCCGCACGATCTGGGGCTTCCCCAAGATCATGGCGGACTTCAAAATCCGCGACGCCAACCCGTTCACGTTCGAGGTCAGCGAGGGTGGATCGCTGATCGCCGGCATGGAGTTCGACCGCGGCCTGCCGGTGCCCATGCCGCGGCCGCGCACACAGGTGTTGAAGACCTACACCTTCGCCGAGGGCACCACCCGCGAGGTGCCGTGGGAGATGAAGAATTCCGGGCTGCGCTTCCGGCCGGGCGGTGTGACGCTGCGCCTTGGCGATCATCCATACGCCAAGGAACTCGCCTCGCTGGGGCTGCCCAAGCGCGCGATGGTGTCCGGGTCGGTCGCCCATGTCGAGATGACGTTCGGCGACGCCCACATCCTGAGCTGAGCGCCCGAACGTCATCACGTCAATGTAGAGCCGGGCTAGACACTTCGCAAGAAGTGTCTACAGCAGTGCGGCGGCTTCCCGGATCTGTTCGGGGCTGCGGGCGCCGATGACCATCATCGTCACGCCGGCTTCTTCCCAGGCGACGATCTGTTTGCGGACGTAGTCGATGTCGCCGACGATCGCCGAGTCGTCGACGAGTTCGTCGGGAACGGCCTTGGCCGCTTCGTCTTTGCGATCGCTGCGAAACAGCCGGGTGACCTCGTCGACCACGTCGGAGTAGCCCATCCGCCGGTAGACATCGGCGTGGAAGTTGGTGTCCTCGGCACCCATTCCACCCATGTAGAGGGCCAGGTGCGGCTTGATCAGCTCGAGTACCGAGGCCCGGTCGTCGGTGACCACCACCTGGGCGGTCGCGCAGATTTCGAAGTCCTCGCGCGAGCGGCGCGCGCCGGGGCGGGCGAAGCCCTCGTCGAGCCACTCGTTGTACATCGGTGCCAGGCGCGGCGAGTAGAAGATCGGTAGCCAGCCGTCACAGATTTCGGCAGCCAGTGCGACGTTTTTGGGCCCTTCGGCACCGAGCATGATCGGGATGTCGGCGCGTCTGGGATGCACGATCGGCTTGAGCGGCTTGCCCAGGCCGGTGGTGCCCTCCCCGGTCAGCGGCAGCGGATAGTGCGGGCCGGCGCTGGTCACCGGGGCCTCTCGGGCCCACACCTGCCGCACGATGTCGATGTACTCGCGGGTGCGCGCCAGCGGCTTGGGGAAGCGCTGCCCGTACCAGCCCTCGACGACCTGCGGGCCGGAGACACCCAGCCCCAGGATGTGGCGGCCACCGCAGAGGTGATCCAGCGTCAGCGAGGCCATCGCGCACGCCGTCGGAGTGCGCGCCGACAGCTGCACCACCGAGGTCCCCAGGCGCATCTGGGTGGTCTCCCGGCCCCACCACGCCAGCGGGGTGAAGGCATCCGAGCCCCACGCCTCGGCGGTGAACACCGTGTCGTAGCCGGCCTCCTCGGCGACGGCCACCAGTTCGGCATGGTTCGTAGGGGGCTGAGCACCCCAGTATCCAAGTTGCAGTCCCAGCTTCATCGCTACCGCCTTTCTCTCCGAGACACGGTTCTTGCCACGATTCTTAGAACCTGTTCTACTCGATGCTGTGACCACCAGCCAAAGCAGCCCGGTGCAGATCGACACGCATCAGAAGCCCCTTTCGGCACCGCTGAAACTGTCATTTGACTACACCCGTTCAGTCGGACCGCTCCTCGGCCAGTTCTTCACCGCTCTGCGCGGACGGCGCATCGTCGGAGTCCGGGGTTCGGACGGCCGGGTGCTGGTGCCGCCCGCTGAGTATGACCCGGTGACCTACGCTCCGTTGACCGAGGTGGTGCCCGTCGCCAGCGTGGGGACGGTGCAGTCGTGGACTTGGCAGCCCGAGCCGCTGGAAGGTCAGCCCTTGGACACTCCGTTCGCCTGGGCGTTGATCAAGCTCGACGGCGCCGATACCGCCCTCTTGCACGCCGTGGCGGCCGAGTCCGCCGATGCGATCAAGACCGGTGACCGGGTGCACGCCCACTGGGTGGACGAACCGGTCGGCGCCATCACCGACATCGCCTACTTCGCACCCGGCGACGCTGCGGAATCCGTGCCCGACGCGGCCGACGACCTGGAGCCGGTGACCATGCTGGTGTGCCCCAGCAGCATCGAAATCGAGCACACTGCATCACTTCCGGAGAGCGCGTTCCTGCGTGGACTCGAGGACGGCAAGCTGCTCGGCGCCCGCACCGGCGAAGCCGGCAAGGTGTACTTCCCGCCGAAGGAGGCGGATCCGGCCACGGGTCACGAGCTGGACAACTTCGTCGAGCTGTCCGACAAGGGCACCGTGACGACGTTTGCCATCATCAACATCCCGTTCGCCGGTCAACGGATCAAACCGCCCTACGTGGCCGCCTACGTCCTGCTCGACGGTGCTGACATCCCGTTCCTGCACCTTATTCAGGAGATCGACGTGGCCGACGTGCGGATGGGCATGCGGGTGCAGGCGGTGTGGAAGCCGCGCGAGGAATGGGGCCTGGGCATCGACAACATCGAGTACTTCAAGCCCACCGGCGAACCCGACGCCGACTACGACACCTACAAGCACCACCTCTAAAGGGATTGGCCACATGTCATTTCGCGATGTAGCGGTTGTCGGCTTCGCCCATGCCCCGCATGTACGGCGCACCAGCGGCACCACCAACGGTGTCGAGATGCTGATGCCGTGTTTCCAGCAGCTCTACACCGAGCTCGGCCTCAAGCAGACCGATATCGGCTTCTGGTGCTCCGGCTCGTCGGATTACCTTGCCGGACGCGCATTCTCGTTCATCTCAGCGATCGACTCGATCGGCGCGGTGCCGCCGATCAACGAGTCGCACGTGGAAATGGACGCGGCGTGGGCACTCTACGAGGCCTATATCAAGATCCTCACCGGTGAGGTCGAGACCGCACTGGTCTACGGTTTCGGCAAGTCCTCGGCGGGCACCCTGCGCCGGGTGCTGGCACTGCAGACCGACCCGTACACCGTCGCGCCGCTGTGGCCGGACTCGGTGTCCATCGCGGGCCTGCAGGCCCGCTTCGGCCTGGACTCCGGCAAGTGGACCGAAGAGCAGATGGCTCAGGTCGCACTGGATTCGTTCGCGGCGGCCGGGCGCACCGATTCCGAGAAACCGGCAAAGAGTATCGACGAGCTGCTCTCGCGACCGTACGTCGCCGAACCGCTTCGGCGACACGACATTGCGCCGATCACCGACGGCGCCTCGGCAATCGTGCTGGCCGCCGGGGACCGGGCCCGCGAGCTGCGGGAAAACCCCGCCTGGATCACCGGATTCGAGCACCGCATCGAGACACCGGTGCTCGGTGCCCGCGACCTGACCACGTCGCCGTCGACGGCGGCGTCGGCCCAGGCGGCCACCGGCGGCGACACCGCCTCGATCGAAATCGCCGAGATCTACGCACCCTTCAGCCACCAGCAGCTGATCCTCACCGAGGCGATCGGCCTGCCGGCGTCGACGAAGGTCAACCCGTCCGGCGGCGCACTGGCCGCCAATCCGATGTTCTCCGCCGGCCTGGAGCGGATCGGATTCGCCGCCCAGCACATCTTCGATGGTTCGGCGGCTCGCGTGCTGGCTCATGCCACCAGCGGCCCTGCGCTGCAACAGAATCTGGTCGCCGTGCTGGAGGGGAAGTAGTCATGGCCAAAAAACTCGCCGCGGTCCTCGGAACGGGGCAGACGAAGTACGTCGCCAAGCGCAAAGACGTCTCGATGAACGGCCTGGTGCGCGAGGCGATCGACCGGGCGCTGGAGGACTCGGGATCGACATTCGCCGACATCGACGCCGTCGTCGTGGGTAAGGCCCCCGACTTCTTCGAGGGCGTGATGATGCCCGAGCTGTTCATGGCCGACGCTGTCGGAGCCACGGGCAAGCCACTGATCCGGGTCCATACCGCGGGTTCGGTGGGCGGCTCGACCGCGATCGTCGCCGCCAGCCTGGTGCAGTCCGGCAAGTACAAGCGCGTCCTGACGATGGCATGGGAGAAGCAGTCGGAGTCCAATGCCATGTGGGCGTTGAGCATTCCGGTGCCGTTCACCAAGCCGGTCGGGGCGGGTGCGGGTGGGTACTTCGCGCCGCACGTGCGCGCCTACATCCGACGCTCCGGCGCGCCTACGAATATCGGCGCCATCGTGGCGGTCAAGGACCGGCTCAACGGCGCCAAGAACCCCTTGGCTCACCTGCACCAGCCCGACATCACCGTCGAGAAGGTGATGCAGTCGCCGATGCTGTGGGATCCGATCCGCTACGACGAGACCTGCCCCTCCTCCGACGGTGCGGCCGCCATGGTGATCGGCAACGAGGAAGCCGCCGACGCCTGGGTGGCGAAGGGGCATCCCGTCGCGTGGATCCACGCAACGGCGCTGCGCACCGAACCGCTCGCCTACGCCGGCCGTGACCAAGTCAATCCGCAGGCCAGCCGCGACGCGGCGGCAGCACTGTGGAAGGCCGCCGGCATCACCAGCCCGATCGACGAGATCGACGTGGCCGAGGTATATGTCCCGTTCTCCTGGTATGAGCCGATGTGGCTGGAAAGCCTCGGCTTCGCGGCCGAGGGCGACGGCTGGAAACTCACCGAGGCCGGCGAAACAGCCATCGGCGGGCGAATTCCGTTCAATCCCTCCGGTGGTGTGCTCAGCTCGAATCCCATTGGCGCGTCGGGCATGATCCGGTTCGCCGAGTCGGCGATCCAGGTGATGGGCAAGGCCGGCGACCACCAGGTCGACGGTGCGCGCAAGGCGTTGGGCCATGCCTACGGCGGCGGCGCACAGTACTTCTCGATGTGGGTTGTCAGCAGCGACAAGCCCGCCGCCAAGCCATGACTCGTATGCAATACACGGTCAGTATCGCGTTCAGCCCGCTGGACCAACTGATCGAGATCGCCCGCGCCGCGGAGGAACTCGGCTTCGACAACATCGCTCTGCCGGACTCGATCTTCTATTTCGAGAAGCAATCGGTCGACTATCCCTACACCGCCGACGGCAAGCGGATGTTCGACGAGTCTTCGCCCTGGGTCGATCCACTGATCCTCGCGGCGACGTTGGGTGCGGTGACGCAGAAGCTGCGCTTCTACACCAACGTGATGAAACTCGGCTCACGCAATCCGCTGCTGCTGGCCCGTCAGGTCGGTTCGGTAGCCAACCTGACCAACAACCGATTCGGCTTCGGTGTCGGGATCGGCTGGGCACCAGAGGAATTCGAGTGGTGTGGAGTTCCCTACGCCAAGCGCGGCAAGCGTGTCGACGAGATGATCGACGTCATCAAGCTGGTGCTCGCCGGCGGCATGGTCGAACACCACGGCGAGTTCTACGACTTCGACCGGCTGCAGATGAGCCCGGCACCGACCATGCCGGTGCCGTTCTACGTCGGCGGCCACACCGATGTGGCGCTCAAGCGCGCCGTCCGCATCGGTGACGGCTGGACCAGCGCGATGATGACCTGCGACCAACTGGCCGAGACGATCTCGAAGCTCAAGACGCTGCTGGCCGAGGCCGGCCGCGGCGACGACCCGTTCGAATACCAGGCGGTGTGCATCGACAAATTCGGCGTCGACGGCCACCGCGACCTGGTGGCCGCGGGCGTCACCGACTACATCGGGATTCCCTGGGTGTTCGACGGTCTCGCCTTCGACGCACCGGTGGTCGAGAAGATCGACTCGATGAAGCGCTTCGCCGACACCTACATCCACTCCGGTTGGCAGGACTGACGGTGGGAGTCAGTGGGGATCGCCGCGAGGACCGAGCGAGGACCGCAGCGAGCGAGGTAGAAGGGCGATGAGCACGCCTGCCCACGAGGCGGGGCGCCGATCCCGCGAGGCCGCGATGGCCCATGACAAGGACGCGTGGCTGGCGGTGTTCGCCGACGACGCCATCGTCGAGGACCCGATCGGTCCGTCGCATTTCGACCCCGACGGCAACGGCCACCGCGGCAAGGAAGCGATCGCGAAGTTCTACGACATGGCGATCGCACCGAGCTCGCTGCAGTTCCACTTCGAGAAGACCTACCAGTGCGGCAACGAGGAAGCCAACGTCGGCCACATCGTGATCGAGTCCAGCGGCTATCGGGTGATTGCCGAGGGCGTGTTTACCTACCGCGTCAATGATTCCGGAAAGATCGTTGCGCTGCGGGCATATTGGGAGCTCGACAAAGCCACCGCAAGCGCGCGGCCGATCTGATTCAAGGGCGGGGGCGCCGTCATGATCAGGGCCGAAGGCCTCGCCACACCGTCTCGGTGAGGCTGCTGACCGCGGCGTCGTCGAGCGGCGGCATGCCCAGGGTCAGCCGGTAGTACGGCGGGGACACCAGAGCGTCGACGGTCACCTCGATATCGGTGTCGGCGGGGATCTCCCCGGCAGCGGCGGCGTTTCGCAGGATCTCGGCAACTGCCTCCCGGCGTGGTGTTATCCACTGGTCGAGCACAGCGCGGGTGATGTCGCCGTCCGAGGCCGACGCGGCGATGACGTTGCGCAGCAACGGGCCTGTCGGAGGTTCGGCGAGGATGCGGTTGAGTTCGCGGACGTGGTGGCGCAGCGCCTCGGGCGAACTGCTGCCCGGTGGCCGCACGATCGAGTCGTGCACCGACTCCAGCAGGCCCTCCAGCACGATGGCCGCGGCGGAGGGCCACCACTTGTAGATCGTGGTGCGGCTGACTCCGGCGCGTTTGGCGATCGCGTCGACACTGGCCGCCGCGGGTCCGCCCGCCAGGGCCAGGTCGACGGCGGCGCGCACGACCGCGGCCCGCACCCGCGGGCTGCGCGGCCTGCCGCGCCGGGGTGTCCCGTCCTCACCGACCACCCGCTGATCATAGGGAGGGGGGCGGTGCGGACAGGGCCGGTCGGTATGCCCGGTGCCCGGCTGTCACCACCGCCAGGCATACCGCCGCAGCCACCGCACCGGCGCCGAACATCGCCGGGTAGGTCAGCACCCCGGGCAGTGCCTGCGCGGCCACGGCCAACACCACCGGCACACCGAAGCCCAGATAGCTGATGCCGTAGAACACCGCGGTCAGCCCGGCCAGGTCGTCCGGCCCGGCGATGCGCTGCACCTCCTGCAGGCCGGCGACCAGCGCCATGCCATACCCGCATCCCAGCAGGGCCGCCGCCGGCAACGCGGTCCACACACTCAGATGTGCCGCGGCCCACGCTGCCAGCGCCATGCCCGCCACCAGCAGGGCCAGGGCGACAACCACCGCGCGCACCCCGCCTGGGGCGTCGACCCGACGGCCGAGGGACTGGACGACGAATCCGCAGCCGAGCGTCACCACGCACAGCAGCGCCGAGAACGCCACCGGCGCGCGGCCGACACGGTCGGCCATCAAGGCCGGCATCACCGCGTACGCGGAGGCGGCGGCGCCGAACACCCAGGGCGCCAACGGCATGGTGACGAACACGAACCGGCGGTGCGCCGCCGAGGGAATCCTCAGGTCGGCCCGCAGCGGCCGGTCGTCGCGGCGCCCCGCCCGCGTCTCCGGCGCCCCGGCGACGGCCACCCCCGCGGCCAGCGCCAGTACGACGTTGACCGCGTACGGCAGCGAGCCGGGCCACGGCGCCCATTGGGCGAGCACCCCGGCGACTCCCGCACCGGCAGCGAATCCGGCCGTCAGGCTCATCGCCGCGCGCCGGACACCACCGGTGCCGTCACCCCACGGCGGCGACGACAGTTCCTTGATCCAGCTCCCACCGACCGCCATGGCCAGACCCAGCGCGACACCGCTGAGCACCCGGCCGGCGATCAGCAGGGGCACGGAGGTCGCACCGAGCGCCAGCAGCAGGGACCCCGCGGCGGCCAGCGGGGGCGCCGGCAGCATCAGCGGCCGCCGCCCGAACCGGTCGGACAACGGACCGCCGATCAGGAGCGCGGGCACGATGCCCAGAACGTAGGCGAACAGCAGGACGTCGACGGTGATCGCCGAAAACCCGTGCGCCTGGCGGTACATCACCAGTAGCGGAGTGAACTCGTTGCCGCCCCAGGCGATAGCGAAGGTCGCTGCCGCCGCCCGCAGCCAGGCGCGCGAGGTCCCGGCGCGCTGCGGTGATGGCAGCGGCCGATGCGTGGCCGGCACGCTCATCGGGAGGATCCCGGCTGCGGATTTTGTGAACACTCTGTCCACTATAAACCTGTTGTCGCCGGCCTCTCGGCTACCGCTGCATCACTCGACGGGACCGAATCCCGTCCGATAACGCTGGGCGAGGTCCTGGTACGCCTTCGGGTTGAGGTTCACCCACACCTCCGCACCGGTGCCGGCGATCGGGCCCCGTACCGTCGCGGGCGCCCCGGCCACCAACACCTCGTCGGGGATCCGGGTGCCGCCGACCACCAGCGAGTGGGCGGCGATCATGCTGCGAGCCCCGATGACCACACCGTCGAGCACCGTGCAGTGGTTGGCGATCACCGCGTGCGCACCAAGATGCGCCCCGTGGACAGTGCACATGTGGGCGATCGTCGCGCCGGGGCCGACGTCGACCGGGATGCCCGGCGGCGCGTGCAGCACCGACCCGTCCTGGACATTGGCGCCCTCCCGGACCACGATCGGCGCGAAGTCACCCCTCAGTACCGTGTTGAACCACACCGAGGCGCCGGCCTGCACCGTCACATCGCCGATCAGCACGGCCGTCGGCGCGACGAAGGCGGTCGGGTCCACCCTGGGTGACCGGCCTTCGAACGAATACAGCGGCATCGTCCAGATATACCGCAAGCCACTAGGCAATCCGCAGGTAAGCGCAGCTCTCGTTGCGCGATCCCACGAAAAAACTGTAACGTGTTCTAGTTAGAACACTATTGAGTGGAGGCGTCCAGGTGACAACCGGCATTCGCGAGATCGACACCGGCACCCTGCCGGACCGGTACGCCCGGGGCTGGCATTGCCTGGGACCGGTCACGAACTTCCTCGACGGCCAGCCCCATCCGATCGAGGCGTTCGGCACGAAACTGGTGGTGTTCGCCGACTCCAAGGACGAGCTGCATGTCCTGGACGCCTACTGCCGACACCTCGGCGGCGACCTGTCGCAGGGCACCGTCAAGGACGATGCGCTGGCCTGCCCATTCCACGACTGGCGCTGGGGTGGTGACGGGCGCTGCAAGCTGGTGCCGTACGCCAAGCGCACCCCACGGCTCGCGCGCACCCGGTCCTGGGAGACCGACGTGCGCAGCGGGCTGCTCTTCGTCTGGCACGACCACGAGGGCAATCCCCCGCAGCCCGAGGTGCGGATCCCGGAGATCCCGGAGTACACCGGCGGCGAGTGGACCGACTGGAAGTGGAACTCGATGCTGATCGAGGGATCCAACTGCCGCGAGATCGTCGACAACGTCACCGACATGGCGCACTTCTTCTACATCCACTTCGGTCTGCCGACCTACTTCAAGAACGTCTTCGAAGGCCACATCGCCTCGCAGTACCTGCACAACGTCGGGCGGCCCGACGTCACCCTGGGTGGCTCGGCCTATACCGAGTCGCACCTGGATTCCGAGGCGTCGTACTTCGGGCCGTCTTTCATGATCAACTGGCTGCACAACAACTACGGCGGCTTCAAGGCCGAGTCGATCCTGATCAACTGCCACTACCCGGTCACACAGGACTCATTCGTGTTGCAGTGGGGCGTGATCGTCGAGAAGCCCAAGGGCATGGACGATTCGATGAGCGAGAAGCTTTCCGATGCCATGGTCACCGGTGTCAGCAAAGGCTTCCTGCAGGACGTCGAGATCTGGAAGCACAAGACCCGCATCGACAATCCGCTGCTCGTCGAGGAAGACGGCGCGGTGTACCAGATGCGCCGCTGGTATCAGCAGTTCTACGTCGACGTCGCCGACGTGACGCCGGACATGACCGACCGCTTCGAGTTGGAGGTCGACACCGCACCGGCCAACGAGAAGTGGCGGGTCGAGGTGCAGGAAAACCTCAAGAAACAGGCCGATTCCGAAGGACAGCCGACCCAGGTGTGACTATGAGCCCCGAGGAATCGCCCGACGTCGACGATCTGGCGCGGTCCATGCTCGAGCTGCTCGGCGTACACGAGCACGACGAGCCGCACTCACACGACGAGGGCGCGCCCGGATCCTGGTCTAAGGCACCGGACTTCGCGTCCGACCCCGACCGAGCCGCCGCCGTGCACGAGGCCACTCGCCGCGACCGCGAACGGTATCTGTCCGCCGGCCTGGTCGACGTCGACTGCCGGTACTGCCATGTCGCGGTGAAGGTCAAGAAGCTCGGCGTCGCGCACACCGCGGTGCAGTGGAGCGGCGAGGCTCAGCAGCGCTGCGCCTATTTCGCCGAGATCCGGGCCTCCGGTGGGTCGAGTGCCCGAACCCGGTCATGTCCCAAGCTGTCGGACAGCATCAAGCACGCTGTCGCCGAAGGCTGTCTGGAGGAGTACTCCAGTGCTCCCGCCCCCGGCGACGGCTAGCCTGCCCTCCCCCGCCCAAACCGACACTTCGCCGCGAAAGTGCGAGTACATCGCTGCATTTCGTCGATCTCGGCGCAGAACTACAGCCCCTGGAAGCGCTCCTTGACCTGCTCCTCGGTCAACCCGTAGTCGGCCAGCGAGTAGGTGTGCTTGGGCGCCCTCGGGCCCTGCTTGCTCTCCTCGTCGGTGGCCTGGATCGCCGCACGGGCGTCATCGGTCATCTCGATGCCGAAGGCCGCGTAGATCTTCTCCACCGTGCGGATCGGCTCACGGATCAGCTCGAAGTAGTCGACGTCGTAGAACTGCGCCGAATCATGCTTGGCCCGTTCGGTGTTGAATCGTTCCAGACCGCGCGACCAGGTCTCCAGCGAATCGGCACCGATGACATCGCCTTTGAAGGTATTCGACCAGCCTGTGGTGGTGTGCTGGGCCAGCGAGCACATCGAGGCCATGATCGTCTCGGCCGGGCGATGACACTGGATGACCAACGCGTCGGGGTATGCGGCGAACACCGCGTCGAGTGCGAACAGATGACTGGGATTCTTGAGCACCCAGCGCTTCTCGGGTTCGTTGAGTCCGATCAGCTGCAAGTTCTTGCGATGCCGCAGGTACGACTTCGTCCAGTCCTGGCGGGCCAGCCACTGCGCATACGTCGGCACATGGGCTAGTGTCTCGTAGGAAACCGAGTGCAGCGACTGCCGCAACAGCTGCCAGCACTCCTCCACCTCGTCGGCGGTCATGTAGTGCAGGCCGGTGTAGTCGGGGTTCTCGTCGTGGGCCTTCTTGAACCGGGCGTCGAGCTCGGCGAAAACGGGATTCTGCGGCCAGGTTTCGCGTGGCGGGCGGGGCTGGGGGAACTCCGCGAGCCACAATTCCAGCCCCTGATGGCGGGGGTCGCCGCACAACAACCGGTGCAGCGCCGTGGTACCGGTGCGCGGCAGGCCGGTCACGAAGATCGGCCGCTCGATCGGCACGTCGGTGTGCTGCGGATACTGTTTGAAGGCCGCCTCGGACAGGAGCCTGGCCACCAGCGCATTGCGCACGAAGAACCGGTGCATCTTGCTGCCGAGCTCGGTGAGGTCGGCCTCGGTGCGAAACGATTCCAGCAGCACACCCAGCGCTTCTCGGTAGTTGTCGTCGTCGGTGCCGAAGTCGTCCATCCCGGTGGCCTTGCTGGCCGACGCGAGCAGGCTTTCGACGCTGAGAAAGTCACTCATAGTTCTTTCACCTCACTGGCTCCGGTCCTCGCTCGTACCTCGCTGCGATCCTCACTCGCTCCCACCATCAGTTGTGGTACTCCCCGCAGTTCACGTCCAGCGTCTGGCCGGTGATGCCGTTGGACAGGTCGCTGGCCATGAACAGGATCGCCGAGGCCACCTCGTCCTCGGTGGGCAGCCGCTTGAGATCGCTGTTGACCGCGGCGGCCTTGTAGATCTCGTCGACGGTGGTGCCGTACTTGCCGGCTTGATGTTCGAAGTAGCCCTGCAATGTGCCACCCCAGATATAGCCGGGAAGAACGGAGTTCACCCGGATACCCTGCGGACCGAGCTCGCTGGCCAGCGACTCCGACATGGCCAGCAATGCCGCCTTGGCCATCTTGTAGGCGCCCTGCTTGGGGTCGGAATGGCGGACGACCATCGAATTCACGTTGACCACCGATCCTTTGGCTTCGGTCAGCGCCGGGGTGAACCCCTGAATCATCCGCAGCGCACCCAGCACGGTGAGTTCCAGCGTGTCCCGGATGTGGTCGAACGAGGTGTTCCCGAACGGCTTCATCGACGGCACCTTGAACGCGTTGTTGATCAGGACGTCGACCTTGCCGTAGGCGTTCAGCGTCTCCGCGACCAGGTTGTCCACCTGCGCGTCGTCGGTGATATCGGTGCCGATCGACACCGCCTGCCGGCCGAGATCGGTGATCTGCTTGGCTACGTCCTCGAGGCGGGAGACGGTGCGTGCCGCCAGCACCAGGTCAGCGCCCTCCTCGGCACATCGGCGCGCCAGCGTCGTTCCCAGCGCCGGACCGACGCCACTGATCACCACGACTTTGTTCTCCAGCAAGCCCGCCATGACCTTATCCCACCATCCTGTTGCCAATGAGCTTCTGGCGCAGGGCGATCCGCTCACGCCAGCCTTCTTCGGAGATCTTGTTGTGTTCGTAGTAGGGCAGCGCGCCCGCGACGGAGTCGAGGTCCACCAGTTCCAAGGCGGGGCCGTCTGCCTCGGTGAGCTCCCGCGACACCCGCTGCCAGCGGAACTGCAGATATCCCTTGCCGTGTCCGAGCGTCTCGACCCAGTTGGTAACGCCCGGATTCGCGTCGGCGACCACGATTCTGATCTTGCCGTCCGGATCTGCCTGCGCCTGAGTGCCGTTCAACGAGGTCTGATGGTTGATGTAGTCCAGCGAGATGTACCACAGGCTGCCCAACTGGAAGCCCAGGTAGGGGGCGTCGGTCACCGGCAACGTGAGGATCAGCGCCTGATCGGGCGCGAGGTCGTAATGCCCCACCGAGGAGTACTGGGTGGCCAGCCCACCCGGCGTGAGCCGCGGGGCGGTCAGCGTGTTCACCGGCAGGTTGTCGTAGAACCACTTGGGGAACTGCAGCCACGTCTTGACGCGTTGCACCAGCTGCTTACCAGCTGTTGCCCAACGCTTTTCGATGAGTTCCTTGGACAGCGGCGGCGGCGCGGTACCCGCGGTGTCGGTACGCGCGATGGCAAAGCTGCCGCGCTGCGCCGACCAGTCGTTGTAGACCTCGCGAATGACCAGCTGCGCATTGCTCTTCGGGGTGAAGCGCCATTCGAAGGTGCCGTCGGCGGCGATGTCGAGCTTGCGGTCGTCGAACGCGGTCTCGCTGTCCGGCACGTTGTCGTCGGTGTATTCACCGCCGAGCAGCTGGAAGCTGACGTCGGTGGTGGTGCCCCGGGTGCCGGTGACGACGTACTCGTGGCCGGCTACGACTCGGGTGCCGAAGTACATGGTGTCCGGGTTGTCCAGGCCCATCTTGGTGAACGGTCCGGTACCGGAGTGCAGGAACGGATGGTCGCGGTCGTAGTCGAAGGCGACATGGGTGCACGCCGCGACACAACCGGCCAGATACTGCAGACCCTCCAGCAGGTCGGCCTCGGTCTCAATGAACGGCGCTTCGGCGACGAGCCGTTCCGCCTCGGCTATAGCCTCGGCCAGGGGTTGCGTGTACATCGACCGCCTCGCGTTTCATTGTTTCAATATTGGACCGCATCGGTACGTTCTGTGAACAGAGACTAGAACGCGTTCTAATGTTGCGTCAACCACGCCGCGGTCCATATCTGGACCGAGCAGGTAGGATTTTGCAATGCCGGAGCCGCACACGTCAGGTCGGTCGTCGCCCCCCACCCAGCGGGTGGTGGCCATCCTGGACTTCCTGGCCAAGCACCCGCACGACCGCTTCGGCCTCTCGGAACTGGCCCGCCGGCTCGACCTCGCCAAGCCGACCTGCCTCGGGATCGTGACGACGTTGGCCGAGTCCGGATACCTGGTTCGCGACGCCACCGACAAGACCTACCGGCTCGGGCCCAGCCTGATCACGCTGGGCCACATCGCCCAGGAATCGCTGCGGGTCAACCCCGCCGCCCGCTCCGAGTTGACCCGGCTGTCCAGTACGTTCACCACCACGGCGGCGCTGGCCGCGGTGGTCGACGACCGCATCACGCTGCTGGAACTGGTGGGGCCACCCGGCTCCGACGTCGGGGTGCGGGTCGGTCAGAGCTACCCGTTCGCCCCACCGGTCGGTCTGATGTTCGTGTTGTGGGACGACGAGGCCCTGCGCACCTGGCTGAACAAGACACCGACTATCCCGCTGCGCACCGACACCCAGCGCCTGGACCGGGTGGTCGCCGAATGCCGGACATCGGGGTATCTGGTCGAGCGCCTCACGCCGGCGGGGCGACGGCTCTACGCGATGATGGCCGGCATGTCGAGCACCCTGCCCGACGAATTGCGCGCTTTGCTGGGCGAACTCATCTCCGACATCGGCGAGCGGGTCTACCTGCGCAGTGAGTCGGACGTGTCCGGACCCCGTCAGCGCCACGACGTCAGCGTCATCTCCGCACCGGTCTACGACCACCACCACCGGCAGGCGATGACGGTTTCACTACAGATCGGCAGGGCACTGACGGACGCCGAAATCGCCAAGCACGCACGCGGATTGGTGGCCGGTGCCGACGCCCTGACCGCCCAGCTCGGCGGTTCCAAGCCGGCGTGGGGCTGACCACAGCTCGCCGATGACGATCAGCTGGTAGCGGCCAGCACGAACGGCAGCACCGCGGGTGCGCCGGCGTCTCGCACCACCCGGGCAGCCATCGTCAATGTCCACCCGGTGTCGGTCAGATCGTCGACGAGCAGCACCGGCCCACCCCCGGCCGCGATGGCCGACGGATCCGGGACCGACCACGCACCGTCGAGGGCGGCGACCCGGTAGGCGGAATTCGCCGCGGTGACCGGCCGGTGCCCAGCGGCATAGTGCAGTACGCCGAGGTCGCTCAACCGGCCGAGCCGGGCCAGCTCACGCGCGAGGGAGGCGATCAGCACCGGATGCGTGGCCGAGTCCAGGGCCAGCACCGCGGTCGGTCGGGTCGACCAGTTCCAGGCGGCGAGCACCTTCACCGCGGCCTGCACCAGATCGGGTGGCGCGTCGGCGTCGGGTTCGTCGAGCAGGCGTCGCAACCGGGGACCCCACCCGAGGTCGGTCAGTCGCCCGATCGCCCGGCCCGGATCGGGACCGTCGGTGATGCGCCCGCTCAGGGCGACGCTGAGCTTGTTCAGCCCGGATGGCCACTGTTTGCGCGGGGTGATCTCCACGCCGGGACGCATCAGCCGTTCCTGAACAAGCGCCGCCGCATCGTCGTTCACCGCGGCACCGTAGCGGGCACCCGCGCAGTTGTCACAGCGGCCGCACCGCTCGCCGTCGGTGAGGTCGGGGTCGTCGAGTTGCCTGCGCAGGAACGTCATTCGGCATTCGTCGGTGCTCTGGTAGTCGAGCATCGCCTGCTGCTCACGACGGCGGGCCTCGTCGAGCTGGCGGTACCGGGCCTCGTCGTAGTCCCAGGGTTGGCCGGTACCCACCCATCCGCCCTTGACCCGTCGCACCGCACCGTCGACATCGAGCACCTTGAGCACCATCTCCAACCGAGTGCGGCCCAGGTCGACCAGCGGCTCCAGCGCGGGCGTCGACAGCGGACGCTCGCCATCCAGCTCCCGGATCACGGTGCGCACAATGGCTTCCGAGGGAAATGCCACCGACGCGAAGTACCGCCACACGTCCTGGTCCTCCCGGCCGGGCAGCAGCACCACCTCGGCACTGTCCGTCGAGCGGCCGGCACGCCCGACCTGCTGGTAGTACGCGATCGGCGAGGACGGCGCTCCGAGGTGCACGACGAAGCCGAGGTCCGGTTTGTCGAATCCCATCCCCAGTGCCGAGGTGGCGATCAGCGCCTTCACCCGGTTACCGAGCAGATCGGCCTCGAGTTGTTCGCGCTCAGCGGTTTCCGTCGACCCGGTATAGGCGGCCACCTCATGGCCACGCTCGCGCAGCAGTGCGGCCACGTCGTGCGCCTGGGCGACGGTCAGCGTGTAGACGATCCCCGAACCGGGCAGCGAATCCAGGTGCTCGGCCAGCCAGGCCGTGCGCTGCGCACCGCCGCCGGCCGAAACCACCGACAACCGCAGCGACTCCCGGTCGAGCCCGCCGCGCAGCACCAGTGTGTCTCGGCCGCCGACTCCAAGTTGGGCCGCGACATCGTTGACGACCCGGTCATTGGCGGTGGCGGTGGTCGCCAACACTGGAACGTCCGAACCGAGTTCGGCGATCAAGGTCCGGATCCGCCGATAATCGGGCCGGAAGTCGTGACCCCAGTCCGAGACACAGTGCGCCTCATCGACCACCACCAGTCCCGCATCGGCGGCCAGCGCCGGCAGCACGGTGTCACGGAAGTCGGGGTTGTTCAGCCGTTCCGGACTGACCAGCAGGACGTCGAGGTCACCGGCATTGACCCGCTGGTGAATCTCGTCCCACTCGGTGACGTTGCCCGAGTTGATGGTGGCCGCGCGCACGCCGGCACGGTGGGCCGCGGCGACCTGGTTGCGCATCAACGCCAGCAGCGGCGACACGATGACCGTCGCACCGCGCCCCCGCTCGCGCAGCAGCTTGGCGGCGATGAAGTACACCGCCGACTTGCCCCACCCGGTGCGCTGCACGACCAGCGCCTGGCGGCGCTGCACTACCAGCGCTTCGATGGCCGTCCACTGGTCGTCACGCAGCACCGCCGCGGGGCCCGCCAACTGTTCGAGGATGGCCTGGGCGTCGGCTCGTGTGGTCATGCCCCCAATCGTGCCCGGGGGCAGTGACACGCTACTTGGCGGCCGCTGAAGCAGTCCCCGAGTCGCTGCGCTCCTGCCCGCCGGCAGCCTGCTCGCGCTGGATCTCCAGCGCGATGTCGATCAGCTGATCCTCCTGGCCGCCGATGAGCTTGCGCTGCCCGGCCCGGTGCAACAGCTGATGGGCCGGCACACCGTAGCGCTCGGACTGGCGGATGGCGTGCTTGAGGAAGCTGGAGTACACCCCGGAGTAGCCCATGATCAGCGCATTGCGGTCGAGCAGGCACTCGGCCGGCATGGCCGGGGCGACGACCTCTTCGGCGGCGTCGGCGATGTCGAAGAAGTCGATGCCGGTCTTGACGCCGATCTTGTCGAACACCCCGATCAGGGCCTCCACCGGTGCGTTGCCCGCTCCGGCACCAAACCGGCGGCAGCTGCCGTCGATCTGCTTGGCGCCGGCGCGGACGGCCTCGATCGAGTTCGCGACGCCAAGCCCGAGGTTTTCGTGGCCGTGAAAACCGACCTGGGCGTCGTCACCGAGTTCGGCGACCAGCGCCGCCACCCGATCGGCCACGCCTTCAAGCACCAGGGCACCTGCCGAATCGACGACGTAGACGCACTGGCAGCCGGCGTCGGCCATGATCCGGGCCTGCTTGGCCAGCTTCTCCGGCGGGATCGTGTGGCTCATCATCAGGAACCCGACGGTCTCCAGCCCGAGTTCGCGGGCCAGCCCGAAGTGCTGGATCGAGACATCGGCCTCGGTGCAGTGGGTGGCGATCCGGCAGATCGAGCCGCCGTTGTTCTGGGCTTCCTTGATGTCTTCCTTGGTGCCCACGCCGGGCAGCATCAGGAAGGCGATCTTGGATTCCTTGGCCGTCTCGGCGGCCAGCTTGATCAGCTCCTGCTCCGGGGTCTTGGAGAACCCGTAGTTGAAGCTGGACCCGCCGAGCCCGTCACCGTGGGTCACCTCGATCACCGGCACGCCTGCGGCGTCCAGGGCGGCGACGATGGCGCCGACTTCGTCCTTGGTGAACTGGTGGCGCTTGTGATGACTGCCGTCCCGCAGGGAGGTGTCCGTCATCCGGACGTCCCAACTGGCATCGAACCAAACTTCTGCACTCATGCTTGCGCTCCTGTTGCCAGTGAAGACGACGATGTAGACAGTGACCCCACGCCGGCCAGCTCTTTGGCGATCTCCTCGCCGACCTTGGTGGCCGCGGCGGTCATGATGTCGAGATTTCCCGCGTACGGCGGCAGGTAGTCGCCGGCGCCCTCGACCTCCACGAACGTGGTGACGAGGAAGTTGCCCCCATTGACGACTGACGGTTCGTCGAACTGCGGCTCGTTGAGCAACCGGTACCCGGGTACGTAGGTTTGCACCTCGGCCACGACGTCCTTGATGGATTGGACGATGGCGTCCCGGTCAGCGTCCTCGGGGATCGCGCAGAAGATGGTGTCGCGCATGATCATCGGCGGATCGGCCGGGTTGAGGATGATGATCGCCTTACCGCGTTTGGCGCCGCCGATGACCTCGACGCCCGCGCTGGTCGTCTTGGTGAACTCGTCGATGTTGGCGCGGGTGCCCGGACCGGCCGAGGCCGACGACACCGACGCCACGATCTCGGCATAGGGCACATCCACAACGCGGCTCACCGCGTACACCATCGGGATGGTGGCCTGGCCGCCGCAGGTGACCATGTTGACGTTGGGTGCGTCCAGGTGCGCGCGCAGGTTGGCCGGCGGGATGACGCCGGGGCCGACGGCGGCCGGGGTCAGGTCGATCGCGCGGATGCCGGCTTCGGCGTAGCGCGGCGCGGCGGCCTTGTGCACGTAGGCGCTGGTCGCCTCGAACACCAGATCCGGCTTCTCCGACTGCGCCAGCAGCCAGTCGACACCTTCGTGGCTGGTCTCCAGGCCCAGCTTGCGGGCGCGCGCCAGGCCTTCGCTGGCCGGGTCGATGCCGATCATCCAGCGCGGCTCCAGCCACTCCGAGCGCAGCAGCTTGTAGAGCAGATCGGTGCTGATGTTGCCCGACCCGACGATGGCGACGGACTTCTTGGCCGTTGCGGCCATGTGAACGCTCCTC
The DNA here is from genome assembly GCF_054073305.1 of Mycolicibacterium sp. CBM1. Lineage (NCBI taxonomy): Bacteria > Bacillati > Actinomycetota > Actinomycetes > Mycobacteriales > Mycobacteriaceae > Mycobacterium > Mycolicibacterium sp. CBM1. The sequence goes on from NZ_JBSXPP010000005.1 coordinate 142,507, forward strand.
TTACTCGAATGACAACCGGACTGAACCCAGACCGGTGAAGTCGGCGACGAACTGGTCGCCGGGGCGGGCGTCGATGGCCCTAGTGCACGAACCCGGCAACACGATGTCACCGGCTTTGAGGCGGACGCCGAAACTGTCGACCTTGCGGGCCAGCCAGGCCACCGCGGTGACCGGATTGCCCAGCACGGCGTCGCTGCGGCCCTCGGCCACAACTTCACCGTTGCGGGTCAACACGGCCTGGATGGCTCTGATGTCCACGTCCTTGGGCGAGACCCGCTCCTTGCCCAGCACGTAACCGGCTGACGAGGCGTTGTCGGCGATGGTGTCGCACAACGCGATCTTCCAGTCCTTGATCCGGGTGTCGATCAGTTCGATGGATGGCGCGAACGCCGCGGTGGCGGCCAGCACGTCGTCCTCGGTGCAGCCGGCTCCCGGCAGGTCGTCGGCGAGGATGAACCCGACTTCGACCTCCACCCGCGGGTACAGGAAGCGCCCGGCCGGCACCGGGGTGCCCTCGAAGACCTCCATGTCGGCGAGCAGATGGCCGTAGTCCGGCTCGTCGACGCCCATCATCTTCTGCATCGCCTCCGAGGACAGGCCCACCTTGTGGCCCACCACCCGGGCGCCCTCGGCGACCCGCTGGCGGATGTTGATCAGCTGGATCTCGTAGGCGTCGACCACGTCGATGTCGGGGTGATTGGCGGTCAGCGGAGTCATCGGGACACGGCTGCGCTCGGCCTCGGCCAGTTCGGCGGCCAGCTCTTCACGCGTCACAACGCTCAGCATTACCCGGAATCCCCTCTCGGCATGACCGGGGCGAACGGCACCCGGTGCGGGTGATTCTAGTGCTGTCCGGAACCCCGTGGGGTAAGCGTTCCGCTGATCGGAAGGGCAGGGTCAGTAGCGCCCGGACGGGGCAATTCTATAACGTGTTCTAGTATGACAGCTCAGGAGTTCGACGTCGTCGTCGTCGGAAGCGGCGCCGCAGGTATGGTGGCCGCACTCACCGCCGCCCACCAGGGACTATCGGCGGTCGTCGTCGAGAAGGCGCCGCACTTCGGCGGCTCGACGGCCCGATCGGGCGGCGGAGTGTGGATCCCCAACAACGAGATCCTCAAGCGCGATGGTGTCACCGACACCAAGGAAGCCGCGCGCACCTATCTACACACCATCATCGGCGACGTGGTCGAGCCGGAACGGATCGACACCTATCTGGAGCGCGGGCCCGAGATGCTCTCGTTCGTGCTCAAGCACACCCCGCTCAAGCTTTGCTGGGTGCCGGGCTACTCGGACTACTACCCCGAGGCACCGGGCGGGCGACCAGGCGGGCGTTCGGTCGAACCGAAACCGTTCGACGCCAAGAAGCTCGGACCCGACGAGAAGTTCCTGGAGCCGGCATACGGCAAGGTGCCGCTCAATGTCGTTGTCATGCAGCAGGACTACATGCGCCTCAATCAGCTCAAGCGCCACCCCCGGGGTGTGCTGCGCAGCCTGAAGGTCGGCGCGCGCACCGTGTGGGCGAACGCCCGCGGGAAGAACCTGGTGGGGATGGGCCGCGCCCTGATCGCGCCGCTGCGAATCGGGCTGCGCCAGGCCGGCGTCCCGGTGCTGCTGAACACCGCCCTGACCGACCTCTACGTGGAGGACGGCGTGGTACGCGGCGTCTACGTCCGCGACACCACCGGGCCTGAAGCCGCTGACCCGCAACTGATCCGAGCCCGCCGCGGGGTGATCCTCGGCTCGGGCGGCTTCGAACACAACGAGCAGATGCGCGTCAAGTACCAGCGGGCGCCGATCACCACCGAGTGGACGGTGGGTGCGGTCGCCAACACCGGTGACGGCATCGTGGCCGCCGAGAAGCTCGGCGCGGCACTGGAATTGATGGAGGACGCCTGGTGGGGACCGACTGTCCCGCTGATCGGCGCGCCGTGGTTTGCGCTGTCGGAGCGCAACTCGCCCGGCTCGATCATCGTCAACATGTCGGGCAAGCGCTTCATGAACGAGTCCATGCCGTATGTCGAGGCCTGCCACCACATGTACGGCGGCCAGTACGGCCAGGGTTCCGGCCCCGGTGAGAACGTGCCGGCCTGGCTGGTCTTCGACCAGCAGTACCGTGACCGCTACATCTTCGCCGGACTGCAGCCCGGACAGCGTATTCCGAAGAAGTGGATGGAATCCGGCGTGATCGTCAAGGCCGACACCCTTGCCGAGCTCGCGGAGAAGACCGGACTGCCCGCCGATTCGTTCTCGGCGACGGTTGAGCGGTTCAACGGGTTCGCCCGCAGCGGCGTCGACGAGGACTTCCATCGCGGCGAAAGCGCGTACGACAGGTACTACGGCGATCCCACCAACAAGCCCAATCCCAACCTCGGCGAGATCAAGCACGGACCGTTCTACGCGGCGAAGCTAGTACCCGGCGACCTGGGCACCAAGGGCGGTGTCCGCACCGACGTCAACGGCCGGGCACTGCGTGACGACGGCTCGGTGATCGAGGGGCTGTACGCCGCCGGTAACGTCAGCTCCCCGGTGATGGGGCACACCTATCCCGGCCCGGGTGGCACCATCGGTCCGGCGATGACCTTCGGCTACCTGGCGGCACTCGACATCGCCGGAGCCGCTGGGTCGGCGACATCAGACACCGGGAAGGGATGACATGCCAATCGATCTCGATGTCGCGCTCGGTGCTGAGCTGGAGCCGATCGAGTTTTCCTGGACGAGCAGCGACGTGCAGCTCTACCACCTGGGACTGGGCGCGGGCTCGGACCCGATGAACCCGCGCGAATTGCGCTATCTGACCGACGGCACCCCTCAGGTGCTGCCGACGTTCAGCAGCGTGGCGGCCAGCTTCCACATGACCGAGGCGCCGACGGTGAAGTTCCCCGGCATCGACATCGAGCTGAGCAAGGTGCTGCACGCCAGCGAGGCGGTCACGGTGGCGGCGCCGCTGCCGCCCAGCGGCACCGGGCGGTCGGTGCAGAAGTTCACCGAGATCTGGGACAAGGGCAAGGCCGCGGTCATCGTCAGCGAGATGACGGTGACCGATCCCGCGGGCAACCTGCTGTGGACTACCAAGCGGTCGATCTTCGCCCGCGGCGAGGGTGGTTTCGGCGGTGAGCGCGGCCCGTCGACCTCGGTGGCGGCACCGGATCGTGCGCCGGATTACGAGATCTCGATCGCGGTGTCACCGCAGCAGGCGCTGCTCTACCGAATGTGCGGCGACCGCAATCCTCTGCATTCGGATCCCGAATTCGCCTCCGCCGCAGGCTTTCCGCGACCGATCCTGCACGGGTTGTGCACCTACGGCATGACCTGCAAGGCCCTGGTCGACACGCTGCTGGACGGCGATGCAGCCCAGGTGAAGACCTACGGGGCGCGCTTCGCCGGGGTGGTATTCCCGGGCGAGACCATCAAGGCCAGCATCTGGAAGGAGGACGGCCGCTTCGTCGGTACCGTCACCGTTCCGTCGCGCGATGACGCCGTGGCGCTTTCCGACGTGGAATTCGTCCCGGCCTAGTTGCGGCCGCCGCCGCGTGTCGCCGGGCTTCCAAAACCTGGGGCCTGCTCGGGGACATCAGGCGCAAGCCGAGCCCGTATGAAGCGTTCACCGCTAAGTTCCACGACCACTTCCGGCGCGCGGTTGATGGACCAGGGCATCCACTTCTTCCAGGGCTTCGACCTGACCTTCAACTACGAAGATTCGTTCCTGGCCACGATGGTCGCCGGCGGCCACGCCGTGGTCGTCGGCGACGGGGTTGGCATGGGTGTGCACAGCCCAGGGCGAGCCGCAGTTCGCCAACCGCCTCTCGGCCGGCACCGGGCTGCTCGACGCCGCCCAGGCGGCCATGCAGCTGCCCGACATCTCACCGGATCCCCATGGGACGGTGGCATTCTGGGGCTGGCTGACCGGCGGACAGGTAGCTGTTGATGGGGACGCTGACCGACCGCGGGATGCACATGGCGCAGTGGTCGAGTTACATCTGCCCGGTGCAGTCGGTAGCCGACTTCGGTTTCCGGCACTTCTATTTCCCCGGACGACACCGGATGGTTCAACGTCGACCCGGCCCAGCTGTTCGGCAGCGGTCCGGCCAAGAGCCGGCTCGCTGCACAGAACCTCGGAACACTAAAAACAACTGGGTCGGTGTATATCTCGATAAACAGATATGACACGTTCAACCCGTACCAAGCGTCGGTGGATCTCGCCAACCAATGGGCTTCGCTGGGGGCGGACGTGCAGTTGTGGACCAACGAGGAGCCGCCGTTCCTCAACAAGGCATCGGTGAACACGCCGCTGCCCTACTTCGTGGACGGGGAACGTTCCATGCAGTGGGTGGCCGACCGGTTCAACGCACCCCTCTGGCGTGAGTTCGCGGTTGGCGGTATCGGAAATCACAGCCAAGACTTAGACACACGAACTAGTTCGTTCGGTACCCTGGCCGTATCGCACTCGCAGCCAGGGAGGCCGTCATGCCCAACGTAGACACTTTCGAGCCGGACATCTCGACGATGCCCCGCGGGGGCCCCAACGCCTCGTGGCTGGACCGGCTGCTGCAAACCGACACGCTGGAATACCTCGACCGTGACGACGTCGCCGACGAGCTCAAGCAGAAGGTGATCACCGGGCTGGACGCGATAGGCACCAGGACCGGTCAGCACGAGCAGCACGCCCGGCTGGCGCTGGAGGTGGTCGGCGACATCGAGGCCCCCCGCATCCTCGAGCTCGGCGCCGGACACGGCAAACTCTCGGCGAGCATCTTGGAACTGCACCCGCAGGCGACGGTGACCGCCAGCGACCTCGACGCGACTTCGGTGGCCAACATGGCAGCCGGCCCGCTGGGCCAGAATCCTCGTGCCCGCACCCAGGTGGTCGATGCCACGGCCATCGACGCAGCTGACAACTCCTACGACCTCGTGGTGTTCGCCCTCGCGTTCCACCACCTTCCGCCGGTGACGGCCTATCGGGCGATCGCCGAGGCAACGCGGGTCGCCACCAAATTCCTGGTCGTCGATCTCAAGCGGTCGTCACCGGTGGGCATGCTGTTCACTCCCCTGGTCATGGCTCCGGTGTCGCTGGCTCTGATCCCCCCGTCCTCGATCATCCCCGTGATGCACGACGGGTTCATCAGCATGCTGCGGGCCTACTCACCGGAGGCGCTGCGCGCCCTGGGCAAGGCGGCCGATCCAGACATGAACGTCGAATTCCGCGAGCAGTCTTCGAGACTCGGCGGGGCGCCGATGACGGCCGTGTTCTCCAGGCCCACGAGCGACAAGACGGCGGAGCACACCCGATGAGCGCCGTGGCCGACCTCGACAAGATCATCGACCAATCGCCGCGAGTACGCACCCTCAAAAAGGCACTCAAAACAGCGGCCGACCTCGCCGGGCCCGCGATGGATCTCTACCGTCCCTACGTCGACGGCCTGGACAATCTTCCACGCGACGGACGTTTCCTGTTGGTAGGCAACCACACCCAGACGGCCAATGCCGAAGTGATGCTGTCCTCGTACTTTGTGTACCGCCACCTCGGCCGCCGGGTACGACCGCTGGCCGAACGGGGGATGGGCCGGGCACGCGGTGTCGTCGGTGACCTGATGGCCGCCTACGGCGGCGTCGTCGGCTCACCCGCGTCGGCGCAGGAACTCATGCGACACAACGAGACAATCCTGGTCTTCCCCGGCGGCGGCCGCGAGATCGGCAAGTTCAAGGGCGAGGAGTACCAGCTGAAGTGGCAGCGCCGTGCCGGTTTCGCCCGCGAAGCCATCGCCGGTGGCTACCCGATTGTGCCAATGGGCCTGGTCGGCGGTGACGACATCTACCGCAGCATCGTGACCCGCGACAGCCTCCTGGGACGGTTGAACCGAACCGTCAGCGAGAAGCTCAGCGGCAAACAGGACATGGTGATGACGCCGCTTGTCCTGGGCTGGGGCCCCACCCTGATTCCCTCGCCGCAACGGATGTACCTGAGGTTCGGGGATCCGGTCGACACGACGAAACCAACGGGCGTCTCCGACGACGAATGGATCTCGTCGGTCAAGAAAGCCACCCAGACCGCGTTGGAGGGCATCCTCGCCGACCTTCTCAAGATCAGGGAGAGCGACCCCTACCGTCACCTCAACCCGCTGGCCCGCCACCGCGCGGTGCAGCCCGCGGCTGTCTCCGATACCAACGACGTCTGACGCGCGACGACGCGGCACCCGACCCGTTCGTTCGAGCACAGGAGATACCGGGTTGTCTCGATTTCTGTCCACCGTCACCGCCGTCGCGGCGGCGGGCGCTTTCGCGGTCAGCGCGTCTGGATGTGAGCGGCAGGTGAACCTCACAGTCACCGCGCCCGAGCAGATCATGGGGTGGAATTCGTGGAACTCCGGGATCGAGCTGACCGAGCAGTCGGTGTTGCAGACCATCGACGCGATGGTCTCGTCGGGAATGCGCGACGTGGGCTACCGCTACGTCAACCTCGACGCCGGATGGGCCGCCGCGACGCGCGACGACAACGGTGACCTGGTCGCCGACCCGATCCGATTCCCCCACGGCCTGGCCCCGGTGGTGCGCTACGCCCACGATCGGGGTCTGCTGTTCGGGCTGTACTCGAGCCCGTTCGGCCAGACCTGCGGTCAGGGGACGGCAACGGCGAGCCTCGGGCACGAAAAGCGCGACGCTGCAACGTTTGCCGCCTGGGGCGTGGACTTCCTCAAGTACGACTGGTGCCGCAACGACGCCGACCACAACGACCAGGTCAACGTGTTCGGCGCGATGCGTGCCGCGCTGGACGCCACCGGGCGCAAGATCGTCTACAGCATCAACCCGAATAGCTCCGACGACCCGGCGGCAGGAACCCGGTACGACTGGTCGGGTGTCGCCGACGTCGTCCGCACATCGGGTGATCTCCTGCCGGTGTGGCGTTACGTCCTGCCGCCCCAGGGTCCCGACGACCCGTTCGTCCACGGGGGATTCAACGGCGTGCCTGATCAATTCGCGGCGGCGCTGACGGCAGCCGACCACATCAGCTATCGCGGCGACCCCGACATGCTTGTGGTCGGCGTGAGCTGGAAGGAATTCTTCGACAATCACCGCAAACTGATTCTCGACAGCGTCCAGTCCGGGGCGCTGGCACCGGAGATGCTCGCCGCGCTGAAGCCGATGTTGTCCATGCCGGCCGCTGCGTTGCAGTGGATCACCGATGCCCAGCCCAGCCTGACCGAGGATGAACAACGTACCCACTTCTCGCTGTGGGCCATGCTGGGGGCCCCACTGATCGCCGGTAACGACCTGCGCTCGATGTCGCCGCAGACGGCAGCGATCCTGACCAATCGCGCAGTCATCGACGTGGATCGCGACCCGCTGCGGGTTCGCCCCACGATGGCTGATCATGACCCACACATCTGGTTCAAACCGCTGTCCGATTTCTCGGTTGCCGTTGCTCTGCTGAACATTTCGGATGCGCCGGTCGATCTGAGAACCAGTGCTGCCGAGATCGGGCTGCCGGCAGCACCCTGCTACACCGTGCACAATCTGTGGACCGGATCCACGACTTCCACGTCCGGCTTCCTGTTCGCGCCAGCGCTGCCCGCGCACGCCGTCGCGCTGTTACGGGTGAGCGCGGGATGCGCTTCGTGACATCGATGCATGAGTCGCCCGACGAGCCGCCGGTTGTGCGATGCCACCGATGATCCAGCTGCCCGAGCTGCCCGGGGGCCCATTGTTCTACCTGGCAGTGGCGCTCATCGTCATGCTGTCGTCAATACCGGTGCTGGCCGCGATCGTGGCGGTCGAACCTGTCGTGATCGCCGTGGCGCTGCTGGCCTCACCACACCACCCACTGAGCGCCCTGGTGCTCGTGATGATTGCCGGAGCGATAGCCGGCGACTCGCTGAGCTACGCATTGGGCCGCCGTTATGGCCCGAAGTTGTTCTCGGCGAGAATCATCCGGCGGTCACGCAGAAAGTTGGTCGGGACACACCGGCGCGTGCGCGACCAAAGAATGCTCAACTCGATGCTCACCCAACGTTGGGTTCCACCGGCCAGGGGTGTGGTACCCACGCTCCTGGGCGCCAACCGGCGCCACTTCCCTTCGTTCCTGGCCTGTTCGGCGCTGGCGTCGAGTGTGTGGGCTCTGGCGCTCGTGGTCGGCACCCACGTCGGCGGTCCGCACCTGATATTCACCGTCGCGACGGTGATGCTGGCATGGCAGGCCTTCGGGCTGATCCGGCGGTTGATCCGGCGCTTGAGTGCCCGGCGCCAAACTGCCCCGCCCACCCACAGCCGCCCTGACGAGACGCACGCCGTGACGCATGAGGCACCCATCGATCGCGCCGGATGACGCTCGACGAAAGATGTCGCTAGCCGAGGATCAGACCGGAGGTAGGCACGCCGGTTCCGGCGGTGACGAGCACATGCTCGACATCGGGTACCTGGTTCACGGAGGTGCCGCGCAGCTGGCGCACGCCCTCGGCGATGCCGTTCATGCCGTGGATGTAGGCCTCACCCAGCTGACCGCCGTGGGTGTTGATGGGCAGGCGTCCACCGATCTCGATTGCTCCGTCGGCGATGAAATCCTTGGCCTCGCCCCAGCCGCAGAACCCCAACTCCTCCAACTGGATCAGGGTGAAGGGCGTGAAGTGGTCATAGAGGATCGCGGTCTGGATGTCGGTCGGCTTGAGACCGGACTGCGCCCATAGCTGCTTGCCGACCAGACCCATCTCCGGCAGCCCGTCCAGTTCGGGACGGTAGTAGCTCACCATCGAATACTGGTTCGGGCTGGAGCCCTGCGCAGCTGCCTCGATGACCGCCGGACGGTGCTTGAGGTCCTTGGCCCGCTCGGCGGACACCACAACGATGGCCACACCGCCGTCGGTCTCCTGGCAGCAGTCCAGCAACCGCAGCGGCTCGGCGATCCACCGGGATTCCTGATGCTCCTCAATCGTGATCGGCTTGCCGTAGAAGTACGCCTTCGGATTGTTGGCGGCGTGCTTGCGGTCAGCCACCGAGATCGCACCGAAGTCCCGGCTGGTCGCCCCCGACAGGTGCATGTAGCGCTTGGCGATCATCGCCACCTGCGCGGCCGGCGTGGATAGACCGTGCGGGTAGGAGAACGAGTTGTCCACACTGGTGGAGTCCGCACCCTGGATCAGCCGCAGCTGCACCTGGCCGAACCGCATACCCGAGCGCTCGTTGAAAGCTCGGTATGCCACAACGCAATCCGCCACACCGGTGGCCACCGCGATCGCGGCCTGCTGGACCGTCGCACACGCCGCGCCGCCGCCGTGGTGGATCTTGGAGAAGAACTTCAGGTCACCGATACCCGTCGCACGAGCGACGGCCACCTCGGTGTTGGAGTCCATGGTGAAGGTCACCATGCCGTCGACGTCGGCGGGTGTCAGACCTGCGTCGTCGAGGGCGGCCGTCACCGCCTCGGCGGCCAGCCGAAGTTCGCTGCGTCCGGAGTTCTTGGAGAAGTCCGTGGCACCGATACCGGCGATGGCCGCTTTTCCCGAGAGCTCACCGGGCATCAGGCGTTTCCTCCGATGGTCAACGTCGACGTCGCGATCACATGGTCGCCGAGGCTATTGCTGCCAACAACTTTCACGGTGATCACACCGTCCTCGACAGCGGTCACCTCGCCTTTGAACGTCACCGTGTCGTAGGCGTACCACGGCACACCGAGGCGCAGACCGATCGTCTTGATGATCGCGTTCGGCCCCGCCCAGTCGGTGATGTAGCGCTGCACCAGGCCGGTGTCGGTGAGGATGTTGACGAAGATGTCCTTGGACCCCTTGGCCTGTGCCTTGTCCCGGTCGTGGTGGACGTCCTGGTAATCGCGGGTGGCGATGGCCGTCGACACGATGAACGTGGGATCGCCGTAGAGAGCCAGCTCGGGCAACGTGGTGCCCACCTCAACACTCATGCGTCGGGCTCCCATGCGTACAGGGTCCAGGCCGGCCCGTCCTCACCGGCCGGGAAGTCGATATACGTTGCGTGAACAGGCATTCCGATCTCCACCTTCGAGTGGTCGACGTTGCGCAGCTCGCCGAGCATGCGCACGCCCTCCTCGAGTTCGACGAGCGCGATCACGAACGGCACCGTGCGGCCGGGCACCTTGGGTGCGTGGTGCACCACGAAGCTGAACACCGTGCCGTTGCCGCTGGCGACGACGTAGTCGGCCGGTGCCTCTTTGTCCGCCCACAGCGCGGGGACCGGTGGGTGCTGCAACGTCCCGTCCGGGCGCTTCTGCACGCGCAGTTCGTGCGCGTTGACACCATCCCAGAAGAATTGGGTGTCCTTCGACGGCGCGGGTCGCATCATGAACGCCGGATCCAGATCGTCCGGAACGGACGAAGCAGCCGATGGCGCCTTGTCCGCAGGGATGAACTTCATGATGCGCCACATCATTTCGGCGACAGGTTCTTTCTGGTCGTCGCCCCCGTACCAGGTGATCTTCTGCGTGATGAAGAAACCTTCACCCAGTGCCGTCGTCTTGGGGCCGACGACATCGGTCAGCTCCGCACTGACACTGACTTCTTCGCCCGGACGCAGGTAGCGGTGGTAGGTCTGCTCGCAGTTGGTGGCGACCACACCGATGTAGCCGGCCTCGTCGAACAGCGTGATGATCTTGCCCAGCGGATCGTCGTCGGGACGCACACCGCCAAGGCCCATCATCGTCCAGACCTGGATCATGGCCGGCGGGGCGACGGTGCCGGGGTGGCCCGCATCCTTGGCGGCCGCCTCGTCGACGTAGATCGGGTTCTGGTCGCCGATGGCATCCAGCCAGTGGTCGATCATCGGCTGGTTCACCGGATGACGGCCGACACGCGGCTTGCTCTTTCCGTCGGCCTTCACCTTCTCCGCGGCCGCGCGGATGTCGTCAATCGCGCTCATGGTTGTCCGTTCTTCGCGCAAGCGCTCATCACCGCGGAACCCTCGGCACCTTGAGGCCCGACGCGGCGACCTGTTCTCGCATCACCTCGTTGACGCCACCACCGAAGGTGATCACCAGGTTGCGCTTGGTCTGCGAGTCCAGCCAGTCCAGCAGCTCGGCGGTCTGCGGCTCGGCCGGGTTGCCATACTTGCCGACGATCTCTTCGGCGAGCCTTCCGATCCGCTGGATGCGCTCGGTCGAAAAGACCTTGGTGGCAGCCGCATCGGCGATGTCGATGGTCTCACCGGACGCCGCGACCTGCCAGTTCAGCAGCTCGTTGACCCGCCAGATCGCCTTGATCTCACCGAGCAGGCGACGGACGTCGTCGTGGTCCAGCGGGGTCACCCCGTCCGCGCCGGGCTTGGAGGCCCACTCGTGCACCCGGTCGTAGATCCCGGCGACCTTGCCGGCCGGTCCGAGCATGACACGTTCGTGGTTGAGCTGGGTGGTGATCAGCCGCCAGCCGGCGTTCTCCTCGCCCACCAGCATGTCGACCGGGACCCGGACGTCGTTGTAGTAGGTCGCGTTGGTGTGGTGCGCGCCGTCGGACAGGATGATCGGCGTCCACGAATAGCCCGGATCGGTGGTGTCGACGATGAGGATCGAGATCCCTTTGTGTTTCACCGCATCCGGATCGGTCCGGCAGGCCAGCCAGACGTAGTCGGCGTCGTGTCCGCCGGTGGTCCAGATCTTCTGCCCGTTGACGATGTACTCGTCACCTTGGCGGACCGCCGAAGTGCGCAGCGACGCCAGGTCGGTACCGGCCTCCGGCTCGGAGTATCCGATGGCGAAGTGCACCTCGCCCGCCAGGATCGCGGGTAGGAACTTCTTCTTCTGCGCCTCGGTGCCGTACACCTGCAGGGTCGGGCCGACGGTCTGCAACGTCACCGCGGGCAGCGGCACGTCGGCGCGCGCGGCCTCGTTGACGAAGATCGATTGTTCGACCGGCCCGAAGCCGTGGCCGCCGAACTCCTTGGGCCAGCCGACGCCGAGTTTGCCGTCCGAACCCATCCGCTTGATGATCGCCCGATAGGCCTTGCCGTGCCGGTCGACCTCCATCTCGGCCCGTTCCTCGGGCGAGATGAGGTTCGAGAAGTATTGCCGCAGTTCGGCTTGCAGCTGCCGCTGCTCCGGCGTCAGTTCGATGAACATTGCGCTCCCACCAGATCGAGGCGATAGGACGGCCCGCCAAGAAGCCGAGACAGGTCCTTGATCGACGAGTAGTAACGGTGCATCGGGTAGGTGATGTCCATACCCATGCCGCCGTGCAGGTGATGGCAGGTCTGCATCACCGGTGGCGCCTGCGAGGTCAGCCAGTAGCCGAGAACGTCGAGGTCCTGATCGGCGTCGCGGCCGTCGGCCAGCCGCCAGATCACCGACGTGGCAGCCAAACTCAGTGTGCGCGAAGCGATATAGACCTCGGCGAGCTGAGCGGCCACGGTCTGGAACGTCGAAAGCGGCCGGCCGAACTGCTTACGATTGGCCACATAGTTCGCGGTAAGTTTCAGCGCCCCGGCAACCAGTCCGGCGGCGAATGCGCCCGCCGCCGCCAGCGCCAACTGGTTGACCCGGTGCGCCGTCGCGCCGGCCAGGACAGCATCGGGGTCGACCGCGACATCGGCGAAGGTAACAGCGTATTCGTCGGTGCCGGCCGACGTCGGGGTCTTGGTCAGTGTCACCCCATCCGCGGTCGGCGAGACGACGGCGACACCGCTGTCGGCGGTGACCAGCAACCAGGCCGCCTGCTCGGCGTAGGGCACGGCGACCTTCGTGCCGTTGAGCTTTCCGGCGGACAGCGTGGTCGCCGGCCGGTCTGGCAGCGAGGCGCCGGGCTCGTTGAGCGCGGCGGACAGGATCGCCCCCTTGGCCACCCCGGCGAGGAAGCGGTCCTGCTGTTCGTCGGAGGCTAGGTCGAGCAGGGGAAGCAGACCGTAGCCCAACGTGGCCAGAGCCGGGGAGACCGTGCCGTGCCTGCCGATCTCGGTCAGCGCGGTGGTGATCTCTGCCAGCCCGACCCCGTCGCCGCCCAGCCGTTCGGGTACGCCGAGAGCGGCGACACCGCCTGAAACCAGCGCCTCCCAGGTGTTGTCGCGGTCCAGGACTGAGGTCACCACATCGGCGACAGCCTGCTGCTCCGGGTCCGCAGTGAAGTCCACCCGAATCCTCCTTGTGTTGGTGGCGAAGTGGCCCGGAACTAGTTCGCCGAAGCGGCGGCCGGCGTCTTTCCGGTGTAGTCGACCTGCCAGTGCTTGATTCCGTTGAGCCACCCCGAACGTAGCCGCTGCGGGGTGCCGATCGGGGTGAGATCGGGCATGTGGTCAGCAATGGCGTTGAACATCAGGTTGATCGTCATCTTGGCCAGGTTCGCGCCGACGCAGTAGTGCACCCCGGTGCCGCCGAACCCGACATGCGGGTTGGGGTTACGCAGGATATTGAACGTGTGCGGATTGTCGAAGACCTCGTCGTCGAAGTTGGCCGACCGATAGAACATTGCCACCCGCTGACCCTTCTTGATCCTCACGCCACCGAGTTCGACATCCTCGAGCGCGGTGCGCTGGAACGCCGTGACCGGGGTGGCCCACCGCACGATCTCATCGGCTGCGGTCTCCGGCCGTTCCTTCTTGTAGAGCTCCCACTGGTCGGGGTGGTTGGCGAAGGCGATCATGCCGTGGGTGATGGAGTTTCGGGTGGTCTCGTTGCCGGCGACCGCCAACATCATCACGAAGAATCCGAACTCGTCCTCGGAGAGCTTCTCGCCGTCGATGTCGGCGTTGACCAGCGCGGTGACGATGTCTTCACCGGGGTTCGCGGTCTTGACCGCCGCCATATGCATGGAATAGGCCAGCACTTCCATCGACGACTGCTTGGGGTCGACGTGGGCGAACTCGGGGTCCTCCCCACCGGTCATCTCGTTGGACCAGCGGAACAGCTTCTCGCGGTCCTCCTGGGGCACACCCAGCAAACCCGCGATCGCCTGCAGCGGAAGCTCGCACGACACCTGCTCGACGAAGTCACCGGACCCGTCGGCCGCGGCGGCCTTGGCGATGGCCTGCGCGCGGTCGTTGAGCTCGTCCTTGAGCCGGTCAATCGCGCGCGGGGTGAACCCCTTGGAGATGATGCGGCGCAACCGATCGTGGTGCTCACCGTCCATGTTGAGCATCACGAAGCGCTGCAGGTCGATGTCCTCCCGGGCCATGTCGTCCGGGAACTGCGGGATGGCGCCGTTCTCCCAACTGGAGAAGACGTCGTTGCGGCGGGAGACCTCTTTGACGTCTTTGTGTTTGGTCACCACCCAGTAACCACCGTCGTTGAATCCGCCCTTGCCGATAGGCTGTTCGCACCACCAGATCGGCGCGACCGCACGCAGCTCAGCGAGCTCGTCGACCGGCAACTTCTGCACGTTGCGGTCGGGATCCAGAAAGTCGAAACCGTGCGGCAGGTTGGGGGTTGGCATGATCGCGCGCTCCTCAATTATGACGTGTTCTAGTGCCAGTAAAACATGCCTTCACCGCAGACAAAAGGCGCAAAAGCATCCTCGCTTGTCAGAGTAATGAAACGTGTTCTAGCCTGACCTCATGGGTAATCCTGTCATCGTCGAAGCCACCCGCAGCCCGATCGGGAAGCGGGGCGGCTGGCTGTCCGGTCTGCATGCGACCGAATTGTTGGGGGCCGTCCAGAAGGCCGTGGTCGACAAGGCCGGCATCGACGCCGCGGAGGTCGAGCAAGTCATCGGCGGCTGCGTCACCCAGTACGGCGAGCAGTCCAACAACATCACCCGCGTCGCCTGGCTCACGGCCGGACTGCCCGAGCAGATCGGTGCGACCACCGTCGACTGCCAGTGCGGCAGCGCCCAGCAGGCCAACCACCTGATCGCCGGTCTGATCGCCACCGGCGCCATCGACGTCGGCATCGCGTGCGGCATCGAGGCGATGAGCCGCGTCGGCCTCGGAGCCAACGCCGGCCCGGACCGCTCGCTGATCCGCGCCGCGTCGTGGGACATCGACATGCCCGACCAGTTCACCGCCGCCGAGCGCATCGCCCAGCGTCGTGGCATCACCCGCCAGGACCTCGACCACCTCGGCTTCCTGTCCCAGCAACGGGCCAAGCGCGCCTGGGACGAGCACCGCTTCGACCGGGAGATCTCACCCATCGAGGCACCGGTTCTCGACGAGAACAAGCGGCCCACCGACGAGCGCCACATGGTCAGCCGCGACCAAGGACTGCGCGACACCACCATGGAAGCGCTGGCCGGCCTCAAGCCGGTGATGGAGGGCGCCATGCACACCGCGGGTACGTCGTCGCAGATCTCCGACGGCGCCGCCGCGGTGCTGTGGATGGACGAAGACAAAGCCAAGGCACTCGGTTTGACTCCGCGCGCTCGCATCGTCAGTCAGGCCCTCGTCGGCGCCGAAACCTACTACCACCTCGACGGCCCGGTGCAGTCCACTGCCCGTGTGCTGGAGAAGGCCGGCATGAAGCTCGGCGACATCGACCTGGTCGAGATCAACGAGGCCTTCGCGTCGGTGGTGCTGTCCTGGGCCCAGGTGCACGGTGCGGACATGGACAAGGTCAACGTCAACGGCGGAGCCATCGCCCTGGGCCACCCGGTTGGCAGCACCGGCAGCCGGCTGATCACCACCGCGCTGCACGAACTCGAGCGCACCGATCAGAGCACCGCCCTGATCACCATGTGTGCTGGCGGCGCGTTGTCGACCGGAACGATCATCGAGCGGATCTAGCGCCCCCGTGACGATCAGCGACGCCGATCGGATCGCGGCCGCGCAGGCCTACATCAGCGCACTGGCCAGCCACCGGGCCGACGACGTTCCGTTCGCTCCGGGCTGCACCCGTATCGAGGTCGGGCTGAAGACCGGCTTCTCCGGAGATCACCTGCGGCGCAGCCTCAATCGCGGTCCGCAGTACAAGATCATCGCGGGCACCACCGATCCGGAGTTCTCCGTCGACGGCGACCACATCCGGGCTCGTTTCGACGTGGTCACCAAACCGTCGCTGGCGGGTCGCCGCGTCTGCGCCCACGTCGACGAGACGTTCCTGATCCCGGTGGCAGATGGCAAGATCCATCACATCCGGGCCGATATCCGGCCGTTCATCAAGCGCTAGCCCGAGGAGCTCTTCGTGCCCAAACCGCGCCCCAAGGGGCTCGACTCTGCGATGACGAAGGTCATCATCAAGTGGATGTCTCGCGCGCAGACCGCTCTGTACAAGGTGAGCAACGGCAAGATCGGCGGCAGTTTCCTTGAAGGCGCGCCGGTGGCGCTGCTGACGACGATCGGCCGCAAGAGCGGTGAGCCGCGGGTGGCACCCCTGTTGTTCCTGCGCGAGGGCAATCGGATCGTGCTCGTGGCGTCCCAGGGCGGCAGCGACAAGCACCCGCTGTGGTACCTCAACCTCAAGGCGAACCCGAAGGTGAAGGTCCAGATCAAGGACGAGGTGCTGTCCCTGACCGCCAGGGACGCCACCGAGCAGGAGCGCGCCGAGTACTGGCCGAAGCTGGTCGCGATGTACTCGAGCTTCGACGATTACCAGGCGTGGACCGATCGGGTCATCCCGATCGTGATCTGCGATCCGTAAATCGTGGCACCTTGACGGGGTATCCGAGGCATCGCACCCCGTACGCAATTCCGGCCTTCGCAGAGCTGCGCTCAAGCGCTTCGCTCGCATGCATATCTGGGTGTATCGCCGCACCGGCGGCCGCGTCGTCGCCTAGCTACTGTGGCTTCCCGCCGCGCTGACGCGAATCCACCCGATCTACAAGCGATATCAGGATGCCGCCGATCGGCGCATCTCCCTGGTGGTGTGCGAACCTTAGGCCCCGGCAGAGCCACGCTTGCGAGATCCCGGGCGGGCCCGATCGTGAAGGTTGTCAACCAGCGATGGCCGACTCGGGCTCAGAAGCCGGGTAGCAAGTAACTGGGCAGGTCGGCGTGGGAGGTGCCGATGATGCCAAGCCAGTTGAACGGCAGGTGATATAGGAACACCAGCGTCAGCATGCAGAACCCGAGTACTGCGAAGTTTCGGACATGCGGTTGCAGCGAAGGACGCCATCGGCCGACACCGACTTCGATTGGCGATTCGCCGACGGGCCGTTCACCAGCTTCCATTCGCGCCCAGGTGAACATGCACCCCACGCACGCCACCAGGAAGGACTCGTAAAGGGGGAACTGGTGCACTTCGCCTGCCCACAATGTCAGGGGCTCATAGGTTTTGGCGTATGCGTAGGCGTGTGTCGTCCGGATGATGATGTTCTCCAGGACGAAGTCGAACAAGAACTCGAAGACGAAGATGACGACAAACAGGCGGAACTTACTGATGTTGGGCCACCGTCGTCGGACTCGCCCGGCTTCGTGGCACGCCACGATGGCCACGCCGGCAGCGAAATAGACATACATCGGGGGGCCCCAGATCAGCGACTCGGCATAGCGGGTCGGCGCCTCCGGATTGTGGAACGGCAGGAACCGCACCCATACGCCGCGGTTGACGTTCGCGCTGTTCCACGCGAACAGATACTCGTGCACGTTGAGGAACCCGTCGGCGACGAAACAGATGAGGCCACCGATGACGAACTTCCCGTCGAGACCGAGTTTTCCGGTCGTCCGCAGCGGCTTGACCACGCAGTACCAAACAAAGGCGACCAGTACCGCCAGGCTGATCGCTTCGAAGATCCTCAGCGCGATGAGCCGCCAGTCCTCCATGACGTCGGGACCGATCCTCGGCGCCGGGGTGAAGGACTCCCCCGACGTGACCCATCGTGCGACGACGATCACCGCCACGGTGAACCAGAGGACCCCGACCAGTGCGAGAAAGGTTGCCGGCCCCTGTCGCCCCAACGGCGGCAGTGCGTTCCCGTCACCCGACCCCTCGGCGGCCGGGTGCCGCGACTGTCGCATCTGTGTCATAACGCCTCCGGGTGACAAATTGGATTGTTTGTAATCAAGCGGCTCAATTTGATGCCATCAGGTTCCGTATGTCAACAACCGGTCATTCCCGGTAGGCTGCGGCCGTGGTCCACCAGCCTCCCCGCGCGGCGATCCGGCACCGCATCCTGGCGGAAGCGCGGCTGCTGTTCGGCGAGCATGGCGTCCGTGCCGTGACGATGGGGGACGTCGCACGCAAAGCCGATTGCTCCCGCCAACTGGTCTACAAGGTGTTCTTCGACCGACGCGAATTGGTGCTCGCGGCCGCGGTCGAGCGGATCACCGAGATCGCCGACGAGGCGACCCGCGAGGCGCCTTCCACACCGTTCAGTACCGCATTCGTGGATGTGTCGGTGCAGATCATCGAGGCCTTGCGCAACGACACGGAGCTCAACTCCGTTCTCGGGGAGGGCAGCCCGGTGACACTGCACGAAGTGCTGTGGGAACCTGACCTGGTGGTCCGGGCGGCGCAGTTCTGGCGGCCGTGGCTCGACTACGGGCGCACGCAGGCGGTGTTGCGCACCGACCTGTCCAACAGTGATCTCGCCGACTGGCTGCACACGGTATACGCGTCAATTATCTTGCGCCGCAACATTCCTGCCGACGATGAACGCAGCATGATCGAACGTTTCGTGCTGACCTCGCTGACGATGGCCACAGCGGACAAGCCAAGGTGACGCCATAGTGGTCCGAGAATCCGGTTAACCCATCGCGAGCAATGCACCGAGTCGATAGTCGACTAGACGGCGCATCACCAGCCCGGTGGTGGTCTTCTCGACCCCGTCGATGTCGAGGATCCGGCCGGCCAGCCGGTACAGATCATCGGCGTCGCGAGCCACGATGTGGACCAGCAGATCGGTGACACCACTGAGCCCGTGCACCTCGAGGACTTCGGGCACGTCGGCAAGGGCGTCACCGATCTCCTTCAGTTTGCGCTGGGTGACGGTCACCATGACGAACGCAGTCAGCGGATAGCCGAGTGCCGCTGGATCGATCCGCCGTTCGAATGACTGCAGCGCACCGCCGGACTCCAGTCTGGCGAGCCGCGCATGCACGGTGTTGCGGGCCAAACCCGTCGCCTCTGCCAACGCGACTGCGGTTGCTCGCGGAGCACCGATGAGCGCCCGCAGGATACGCGCGTCCGTGTCATCGATGGCTCGCTCCGAGTTGGCCATGTTGCGCACCTCCGCTCACCGGCACCATCCATCCTTTGAGCATTCTGCTCAAAGTCGATAGAGACACTTGCATGACAATAACTACGGTGCTCCACTTTGCGCATAATTTGCGCAAGTAAGGGTGGAACACAGTGGATGTCGCGGCCGTTGTCGACGCCGATCACGCGATGAGTGATCTCAACGCACTTGAAACCATCGCCGAGCGTGTGCTCTGGCTGTCCACGTCGATCGTGCATCACGCCAATCGAGTGCGTCCCAACCCCTCGGGTCTGAAGGTGGGCGGTCATCAAGCATCGAGCGCGTCGATGGTGGCCATCATGACCTCGTTGTGGTTCGGCCAACTACAGTCCGGCGACCGGGTGTCGGTCAAGCCCCATGCGTCGCCGGTGTTGCACGGCATCAACTACTTGCTCGGCGAGCTGGACGAGAAATACCTGACAACTCTGCGCGAGTTCGGTGGCCTGCAGTCGTATCCAAGCCGCTCGAAGGACCCGGATCCGGTGGACTACTCGACCGGATCAGTCGGTATCGGCGCCACGGCTCCGATCTGGGGCGCAATGGCCCGCCGATACATCAACGCACAGTTGGGGTCCGGCGGCAGCGGCCGACAGTACTCGTTGGTCGGCGATGCCGAGCTCGACGAGGGCGCGGTGTGGGAGGCGATTCTCGATCCCGCCATCGCCGAACTGGGGGAAGTGGTCTGGATCGTCGATCTCAATCGCCAATCCCTCGACCGGGTGGTGCCCAACATCGCGGCCCGTCGGCTGGAAGCGATGTTCGACGCCGCTGGCTGGCAGGTCATCACGGTGGATTTCGGCCGCCGGCTCCAGTCGCTTTTCGCGCTCCCCGGCGGGGAGGCGCTGCGCAACCGCGTCGTCGCAATGGAAAACCCCGAATACCAACGGTTGCTGCGCTGCGATGCCAACCAGATCCGCCAACGTCTTCCCGGCGAGGGCCCGGACGGCGCCGCGATCGCCAGCCTGATCGCCACCCTCGACGACACGGAGCTGACCGCGGCGATCCGCAACTTGGGTGGTCATGACCTGGCGGCCTTGGCCGAGGCCTACCAGCAGATCGATGACACCCGTCCCACGGTGATCCTCGCGTACACCATCAAGGGGTACGGGCTGCCGACCGAGGGGCACCCACAGAATCATTCGGCCTTGCTCAGCCACGACGAATATGCCGGACTGGCAACTAAACTCGGCATGGATACCGAGGACCCGTGGGGTCGGTTCAGCCCGGACAGCCCGATGGGAAGGCTGTGCGCCGAGACCGCGGCGAGGTTGCGCCGCGCGCCCACGTCCACACCGCCGACAATTTCGGTACCCACGGACATCGGACGCACCCCCAAGGGCATGTCGACCACTCAGGCCGCACTCGGACGGCTGCTATTGGACTTGACCCGCGAAGCTCCAGAAATCGCCAAGCGAGTGGTCACGGTCAGTCCGGATGTCAGTTCGACCACCAATCTGGCCGGATGGGTGAACAAGGTCGGTGTGTGGTCGGCCAGCGAGCGGCACAACTGGTTCGCCGACGACGCGCAGACACTGATGCACTGGAACGAGCGTCCGAGCGGGCAACACCTCGAACTCGGTATCGCTGAGACCAATCTGGTGGGCCTGATCGGTGAACTGGGCGCAACCTGGAGCCGCTGGGGGGAGCCACTGTTCCCCATCGGGGTGCTCTACGACCCGTTCGTCGAACGCGCGCTCGAGCCGTGGTCCTTCGGTATCTATGCCGGTGGCCAATCTATCCTCATCGGCACTCCATCCGGGGTGAGCCTAGCGGCCGAAGGCGGCGCACATCAGTCCATCAAGACCCCGTCGATCGGGCTCGAACAGCCCGGCTGCATCAGTTACGAACCGGCCTTCGCCATCGACGTCGAGTGGACCATGCTGGCCAGCATCGCCCGACTCGGGCGCCCCGACGGGACATCAGCGTATCTGCGACTGTCGACTCGACCGGTCGACCAGGCGGTCGCGGCCGTCCCCGAAGATCCTGCGGCTCGGGAGCGCCGCCGCCGGCAGGTCGTGGCGGGCGGCTACCCGCTACGCCGGACCGACTCGGCCGTGGTCACCATCGCCGCCATGGGCACGATGGTCACCGAGGCGCTGGCCGCCGCCGACCGGTTGGCGCACGCTGGCGTCCCGGCCGACGTCATCTGCGTGACCAGCCCGGGATTGCTGTTCCGGGCGTGGCAGGCCCGTCAGGGCCACGGGTCCGCCGACACCTGGATCCTCGATCAACTCTTTCCCGCCGACCGTGCGCACCCGATGGTCACCGTCCTCGACGGGCATCCACACACGCTCGCGTTCCTGGCGAATGTGCAACGGGTCCCGCTGACCGCGCTGGGAGTGTCCACGTTCGGTCAGGCCGGCGGTCTCCAAGACGTCTACCGCTATCACGGCATCGACACCGACAGCATCGTGCGAGCGGCGCTCGACATCACCAGCTGACCCGAAGACCCCCCGAACGGACGAAGACACACCGATGACCATCGCAGATCCGGCTCCCTCGACAGTCTCCCTGCCCCAACTCGGTGCCGGTGTCGACCAGGCCACGGTGACCCGCTGGCTGAAATCCGTTGGCGATTCCGTCGCAGCGGACGAACCGTTGGTCGAAGTCGCCACCGACAAGGTCGACACCGAGATCGCCTGCCCGTACCCCGGCACGATCACCGAGATCCTGGCGCTCGAAGACGACGTGGTCCCCGTAGGGGGCGCGCTGGCGGTGGTCACCCGTGCCGAGCCGGCCACCGAACCTCGCCACGAGCCGACTGCGGTTGTGTCACCTGGTATTCCGGCTGACCACGAACCCGCACCGGTGCCGCCGCCCGCTTCACCGGCAACCGATAGCGTTACCGAGAAGCTGCCGCCGATCCGGCGCACCATCGCCCGCCGAATGCTGGAATCGCTGCACACCTCGGCGCAACTGACCACCGTGCTCGAAGTCGATCTGTCTGCCATCAGCCGGTTGCGCGCCGAGTACAAAGATGACTTCCTGAGCCGCACCGGTGCCAAGCTGTCGTACTTGCCGTTCTTCGCCCGCGCGGTGCTGGATGCGCTCCCCGAGCACAGAATGCTGAACGCGTCGTTGAACGACGACGTCACCGAGGTGACCTACCACGGCATCTGCCACCTGGGCATCGCGGTGGAGGGGCCAAAGGGACTGATGGTGCCGGTGATCCGCAATGCCAGTCAACTCGGCATCGCCCAATTGGCCCAAGCTATAGCAGGATTGGCGGACAAGGTCCGCGCCGGCACGATCACCGTCGACGAACTCAACGGCGGCACCTTCACGATCACCAACACCGGCAGCCGCGGGGCACTGTTCGACACCCCGATCATCAACCAACCGCAGAGCGCCATCCTCGGTACCGGCGCGGTGGTGGACCGAGTGGTGCCGGTGCAGGATGCCGGCAGCCCGTTGCGGATCGAGGTGCGTCCGATGGCGTATCTCTCGATCTCCTACGACCACCGTATCGTCGACGGAGCCGACGCCGCACAATTTCTGAGCACCATCAAAAGACGACTCGAAACCGGCTACAGCGCCGGCGATCTCGTCGACTAGCACCTCAGTGGGGACACCGTGGCACAGATCGTGATCTTCGGCGCGACCGGATACGCCGGAAGCCGAATCCTGCACGAAGCCGTCCGGCGCGGGCATCGGGTCACCGCGGTCTCCCGGCGCAAGGACACCGGGTCGGCAGACGACGCTCCCGTTCCGGCTGTCGCCGCCTCCCTGTACGACCGCGACGCGGTCATCGAGTTGACCCGAGGCGCCGACATCCTGGTATGTGCCATCAACAGCGGACCCGACGCCGCGGGCAACACGCTTCCCGATGCCGTCCCGACTTTGGTTGACGCGGCGCACGATAACGGTGTTCGCATTGGCGTGGTCGGCGGAGCGGGGAGCCTGCTGTTGGCCGACGGAGGCGACCAGGTGATCTCACGACTCGAAGCGGTGGCGCCTCCCGAGAAGCTGCGCGATAGCCGACTGCACATCGATTTTCTCGAAAGGCTGCGCGAAACACCCGAGAACATCGACTGGTTCTACCTCAGTCCCCCCATCGGATTCGGGTCTCATGTGCCGGGAACGGCCCGAGGCCACTACCGCATCGGCGGCGCCGTCCTGCTCACCGACGAGCAGGGCATCTCGGCGATCAGCGGGGAGGACTATGCCGTCGCGTTTGTCGACGAGATCGAGTCGCCCCGGCACCGACGGCAACGGTTCACGGTCGCGTACTGAATGCCCGTCCGGTGTCCGCCACCGAGATCGACGTCATGGCGGCCTGCGCTGGCGCTTCTCCGCCCGAACGTGGGTTTGGGCGGAGAAGCACCTTTCGTCATGCGCAGGCGTAGCCGCCGTCGACCGTGTACTCCGCACCGGTGCAGAAGCTAGCCTGATCGGACGCCAAGAATGCGATGACGGCCGCCACTTCCTCCGGATTGCCCAGCCGTGGCTGAGGTAGCGCAGCGGTCATCGCATCGAGGGCCTCCCGGGGGAACCCGGTGAAGATCGGCGTCTCGATCAGGCCCGGATGTACGGAGTTGACCCGGATCGAATAGGGCGCCAAATCCAGTGCGGCGCTGCGGGTGAGACCGCGAACGGCCCACTTCGATGCCGAGTAGGCGATGGCGTCCTTCACGCCTACCAGCCCAGCCGATGAGGAGACGTTGACGATCGATCCACCGCCGGCGGCCTTCATCGATTCCACGACGGCCTTCATGCCGAGGAACACGCCGACCGTGTTGATATCGAAAGTTCTTTGGAACTCCGCTTCGCCGATCGCCTCCAACCCGCCGGGGGTGAAGATTCCGGCGTTGTTGACCAGCACCGCCAACGGCCCGGATTGGGCATCGATCAAGCCGATCGCCGCGTCCCAGGAGTCGGCGCTCGCAACGTCGAGGTGCACCGCTTCGGCACCGGAGCCGAGCGCGGCCGCCGCGGACTTGGCCCCCTCCTCGTCGACGTCACCGAGGTACACCTTCGCCCCTGCCACCGCGAGCGCGCGGGCAGTGGCTTTCCCAATCCCGCTTGCCGCCCCGGTCACCAGGGCGACCTTCGTGTTCGCTGCCATCGAAACAATCCCTTCTGTTTAGAGGTGGCCCTCGAAGGCCGAGAGGATCGGGCGTGGATCCATGAATTCCAGATGCTCGAGAACCTTGCCGTCGCGGAACCTCAGCCGGATGAAGTAGCGGTTCGCATACGGCGCGCCCCAGACCGTCTTGGCTTCCGAACGTGCAGTGACGAACACGAGATCCGGATCGTCGGCGGCGGCATGGATCTCGGTGTCGCTGAACGCGAACGTCTCCCAAGCCTGCCACAGTGCGCCTACCCGAGCACGATTCGGCTCGCGACCCACCGTCGGGGTGTCGGCCTCGCCAGGCATCAGTGGCGCATGCATGCTGAACTCGTCGTCCACCAGGTGATCCCATTCACCGACGGCGCCGCCGGCCAGCACGTCCAGCCATCGCTGTGCGGTTTCGGTACTGCTGCTCATCTCGTCACTTTGCCTTTCCATTGTCATCGATTACCGAGTTCCTCACCGGTAGCAGGGCCCTCCATCGGGCGGACTGCAGGACGCGGGTCCGAGTTCCACCCAGCTCAGATCCATCCACGGAGCTGACAACCAGGTCCTGGTGGGCTCGATGATGAACCGGAGTGGTCCGCGCTCGCAGTATGTTCTGCTATCCGGGGTCACCGCACAGGTGGTTCCCTCGTGGCTGAGTTTCGTCCGCGGTGCGAGCGCCTGCACAGCCTGAGTCGACGGGAACCGCGCAGCCACGGTCCAGTCGTAATGGACTGCACGGTCGCCGTCGATCCAGCCGATGTTGTTGGTGCCTTCCGGCGCACCGGGAATCGTTCCGGCACACCCAAAACTGCCCAACCCCCAGATGCCGCAGTTCTGTCCGGTCGGTGCGACGAACCAGACACCGCCTGGCTGCACGAATCGCCCAGCTTCGGCGTTGTCGTAGTAGCGGATGTCGGGGAACGGATTCGACGCTGACTCCGCTGCGCCAGGGGTGTCGACGGGTTCCGCCCACGCCGATGGCACACCGTGCAGCGTCATCGCCACTGCGATCAACGTCGCGCCGACGCTCCTCCAGCAGAACTTCATCGCGCCTTCCCTTGCTGAGATTTGCTGCGGGCCTATGTGATACGTGGTGTGATGCCGTAACAGCTGGCATTGCCCAGGTCCAGGGTGTTCTGGCAGAGCACCTTGCCCTGATAGATGATTCGCACGGTGACCCACCGACCCGGCGCTGCGGTTGAACGCCAGTCTGCGCGCACCTGGCTGCCGGTCGGCGGGGCGGCCCGCACGGCCGGCACCACCGCCTCGACCCGCCACGGAAGTGACGCCTGCAATGCCCACAGTCGACCCGTGGCATCTTGGTACTCGATGTCGGCAATCTGGACATCGTCAGAGGCAACCTCGTAGGTGACCAGGTCCACGGCACCGGCGATCGGGGGGTACGCGAGCAGACCCGCGACCGGCAGCAAGGCGGAACCGATCCGCGCGAACGTGTTCACGAGCCCACCAGAATCGCGACCACCAACACGTAACCTGTCTGCTCCTCGACCAGGAGGCTGGTCCCGATGGCGGTGTAGGCGCAGTCCGGGATGGCCCTGTATCCCTCCAGCAGAGCACCTTTGATCGCGTCGGCGGCGGTGTGCCCGGCTCCCTGCAGTGCGATCGCCTTGTCGGTCTGGATGCCAAGATCCTTCAGGATTGCCCTCGGATGCGTGTCGTCTGCCGGAATGTCGAAGCTGCTGTGACTCAGATAGGCCTGGGTCGAACGGTTTACAACGTCCGCCGCGTGGGCAACGGTGTCGTTGTGGCGCAACGGACCACAGGATGAGGCGCTGCGCGCTACCGCGACTGCCTGATCGAATTCGGTTGCGGCGCCGGCCACCGCCGCAGGCGCCGCGAGGGCTCCGGCAAGGACGGCGATGCTGACTTTGACCGCCGACAGCACTCCGCGTCGACGTCGACGTACCACGGCGGGTTTCCCCCGATCCTCAGCGACAGACATGAGACCGATTGATCTTGCTGCCCCAGTGCTGCATCCGTAAGTAGGAGGGCCCGGTGAACCACGTCGGTTGCCGTGCTTTGAGCCCGTTGGCGACGTTGGACATTTGCTGCCACAGACCATAGAAGCTGTCGCCCTGATAAAGCGGGAAGTACAAGTCGCCGGCATGGTTGAGACTTTGCGTGAGTGTTTGGGCGCGCGGGGTGAGGAACTGCAGCGACTGGTCGAGGTTCCCGACGACGATGGCGGTTTGCTCGGGC
Organism: Mycolicibacterium sp. CBM1; assembly: GCF_054073305.1. NCBI lineage: Bacteria > Bacillati > Actinomycetota > Actinomycetes > Mycobacteriales > Mycobacteriaceae > Mycobacterium > Mycolicibacterium sp. CBM1. The sequence continues at coordinate 168,826 of NZ_JBSXPP010000005.1, forward strand.
ACGCCGGGTCCGTCGAAGTTGCCGTTGTTGCGCACCACCGCGTCGTTCAGCCCGGCGATCTGGCGCTTGATGATCTCGTATTGCGCCGTATACCACTGACACATCTCGCGCTCGGCGTTGATCTCCACCACAGTGACCTGATCGCGCGTCTCGTCGAATGGGAAGGGCCACATCGGCTGCCACGCATCGGGCACCGGAGTCACCACCGCCAACGGCTGGGGCCGCTCGAACTGAGCAATTGCATCATCATCCTGCGCGGGATCGGCAGCGGCAGCGCCGCCGGTGCTCAGGGCGGCACATGTCGCGACGAGGACGGCCACGGCAGCGCGAACACCGCACCGTCGGTCCGGGGTCACGCGCTACCTGCCCAACGCGGCGTCCACACCGCCGACGTCGGTGATCTGCCAGCCGTTCCTGCTGTCGATCGTGACGTTGTAGGTGGCCGTCGACTGCAGCCCTTCGGGCGCTTGCATCGTTTTGGTGAGAACGCTGACGAACGCATCGACGGTGTAGATGCCGCCGGCGCTCGAACGCACCTTGGCAGCCAGCGGTCGCGCCGTCGACTTCCACTGCAGCGGAGCCAACACCTGCTCCATGGAGTCGGCGGCCTTGGCCAGCTTGTCCTTCAACTCCGGTGAGGTCCCGTTGACCAGCTTGGTCTTCCACCCGGCGAAATCCTGATAGTTCATGTCAGCGGCGTTGACGGCGTAGTCGATGGCCACTGTCTCGGCACGGTCCCGGTTGGCCGCTTCCCGCGCGTTCGCGTCGAGCTGGCCCTCGGCATCGACGTACAGCCAGCCCAGCACAGCCGTAGCGGTGATGAGCAGGACCATCGCCGCACCGATGATCAACCCGCGCAGCGAGATCGCGATCTGCCGAGGCTTCTTGACAGGAGTGGACTCGGTCTCTGCGGCTTCCTGCGAGTCGGCTGCATCGTCCGTCGCGGACGGATCTTTCTCGGTGGCGACATCGGTGTCGACTACGGACATGGCATTTCCTCTTTCGGGTTCTGAGTCGGGTTGCGGGACGGCGCCGATCTAGCGACCGGGAATGGTGACATGAAGTGTGATCGCCCCCTCTTCGGGTGTGCCCGCCAACGCATTGGACAGAATCTGCGCGGTGTCGAAGTTCATGAGCGCGCCGCCAATTCCGCTGAACTGGGGCAAAAGCGCTTGTGATATGACCTTGATGTCGCTGCCCCGGTCGTCCAGGAACTTCTGAATCCGATCCAGGTATTTCTGGAACAGCTGCATGTTCTGCGGGTTGTTCCAGGCGACCGTCTTCATCATCCCTTTCCATACCCGGGCAAGGTCGAGGCCGGCTGTCCGCACGGGTCCGCCCGCGTCGGCGAGCTTGGGTCCGACCCACCCCGCGTTCTGGAGAAGTGTCTGAAAGTTCGCCAGCACCTCCGCGCCCCTACCGTTCAGGCCGCTCAACATGTTTCGGGTGAGCACGCTGGCGCGGGACAGGTTCGGCAGGACCTCGCCTGGTTCCGGCAGTGCGGCGTCCGCCTCGTTCAGGATCCGCTTGAGCTGCTGGGGATCCATCTGGTCGAGGACCCGGACAACCGTGGTGGCGAACTGCGAAATCGACGGTGGGGCAATGACCGACTGTGTCGCGATGTGCTGGCCGTCGGTGAAGAACGGCGCCTGCGTGCTCCGTGGCCTGAAGCCGATGAAGGCTTCGCCCAGTGCCGACAAGTTCTCTAGGCGTACCTCACTGTCGACCGGGATCTTCTGACTGCCTTCGAGATAGAAGTCGACGGTGGCGGCGTCTATCGATGCCGACACCGCGGTGACCTTGCCGATGACGGCGCCGCGCAACAACACACTGGACCCGACGACCAGGCCTTTGACATCTGGGACGTCCATCGACAGGTTGATCCGATGATCGGGCGGGCTCACGCGCAGACCGAAGGATCCGATATATGCCGATGCGACGGCGATGATGGCCGCAAAGGCACCGAACGACAGGACGTTCTTGACGGTCCTCACGGCATCGCCCCCAAGATCCGCAGGACATCCTGGACGTTGTTGATCATCTCGGCACCGTCGGGCCCCTTGATGGAGGTGATGTTGATCGCCGGGTTCTTGTCGGCCGGGAGGAAGTACTTGGTGAACAGTCGTCGCCAGCCCTCGGCTTCGTCCTCGACACCCCACTTCGTGTGCTGGACCGCACCGACCGCGTCAGCAAGTGAATTGAGCATCGGCACCAGCCAGTAGCCGCCGCTGTAGATACTTCCGATCGACGGAAGCACGGTTCCGATGTAGCCCGCCACCTGGGTGGCTCGGTCGAAGCCCAACATGCCGGCCGGGGAGAACCAGTAGCTGTAGATCGGCAGGTGATTGTGCGTCACCTGCCCGGTTCCCGAAGCGCCCTGCAACCAGAGGTCGACTGTGTCCATGTTGTTGGACAGATCCGACAGATCGACGGCCACTCGGCTGACCAGCTGACGCAATTGTTGACGATCCGCGGGAGTGACCCTGTTGACACCGATGATGCTGTTCTGCATCCGTTGAATCGATCCGCTGCCGACGAAGTTCGCCAGGTTGGCGATGGTGTCTTCCAGTTGCGGAGGCGAGGTCGTGTGGTCGAGCGGAACCCGTCCGCCAGGAACCAATCCCGGCGCCGGCCCCTCATCCGCGGGCGGTCGCTCCAGGGCGAGGTAGATATCGCCCAGAACCGTCGATTGCTGCAGGGTTGCGCGAGTGTTCGACGGGACAACTACCGTGGGGTCGATCTGAGCGGTGACGTCGACATGGTCTCCCCTGAGTCCGACCGAGGTCACCGTGCCGATCGTGGTCCCGCCCTGGACCACCTTGGCTCGCTCGGGCAGATTGAGGATGTTCTCGAACTCGATGACGATCGGATAGCCGCCGCGGCCAATGCCGCCCGGTTGTGGCAACGAGTTCACCGTGATCGACGCGCACGACGTGATCGTCAGGGCGGTGCAGATGCCCACGATTACGGTTGCCACGCGAGCGCCCCTCATGAGCGGCTCGCTTGCTGGAGCACGTACTGCAGCAGCGCCACGTCCACCGCGTACGGTTGGCCGTGCACGTCTGCGCAGCTGCCTGGCATCGACGCGTTCATCACACCGCACAGCGCCAACCCGTCAGGTGCTCGGACCCGGAACATCGGCGGGCGGTAGGCGATGTTGAAGATGTTGAACTGACGGTTGTTGTACTCATTGGCCAGCGAATTGATCCACCAGGGAACGCCGTCGAACAGCCCCGCCAGCGCGTTGGCGTGCGGAGTGACCTTCCGGACTGCGGCACTGACCGAGTCCAGGGTTATCTGCGTCTCGTCCCCCAGCCTGGTCTCCAGCACCGCAACCGACTCCAGAAGTGGCCCGAGGGTATCGACGTCGTCGCCGGCGAGACGTGCAGTGCCGTCGAAGGCGACGGCGAGGTCACTCGTCGTAGAGGGCAGGTCCGTCAAGATCTCCTTCATCGGACCCCTGGCATCGACCAGGGCCGTAGTCAGGTCGGCGACGTTGCGAGTGATCGAGCCGAGATCGCTGATGGCCTGGTCCGGGCTTGCGGCCAGCTGGGAGGTCACCGTGAGGAGATTCCCGACCCGCTCGCCGTTGTTGTGCACCAACCGATCCACGCCCTTGACGGTGTCTGCGATGTTCGTCGAGCCGCTTTCGTTGATCGCGTTGAGCAGGGTGTCGGCCGAACCGATCACCTCCGAGAGCGTCTTCGGTGAGAACGAGCGGTCCAAGGCGATGCAGTTCGCCGCATTCAGGCGTGGTCCGTCGTGGTAGTTGCCCACCAGCTCCAAGGACCGGTCCGCCAGGATCGACGGCGAGCGCACGACCGCCTTGACATCTGCGGGAAGGGCGCGCTGCTCTGTGATCGAGAACCCGACGCGCACCTGCGCCGCCCCGGGCGATATGGACGTGATCTTCCCTATCGGATAACCCATTTGGGTGACCGGGTTGCCGACGTACAGGCCGACCGTGTCGGACAGGAACGCGCAGAAGTCCGCCCGTTGGCTGTGCTGGCTGGAACACGCCGAACCGGCACCGCCGACGACAATCGCTGTGATCGCGGTGATCGCCCCAGTGCTGATCACACGTCGGGACAAAGTCGTGGTCATCAGCAGGGACTCCCCGGAAGCGGGATGCACAGGTCGGTGGCCAGCAGTTCGGGCCGTGCGTTTTGTGCGTTCAGGACGCGCTCGATCTTGTCCCGCACCCGGCGCAGCCGGGGAACGATCCGGCTGTTGTTGTCGGCCCAGCGCCGCACCCGGTCCTGCCACTCGCGGACCTTGAGAATGAAGTCTTCGCGGTGATTGACCCAGAATCGTCCGTACGGCACCAGGAACGCATCGGCGATGTCCCCCATGCCCTTGAGCGCCCCGGCAAAACCCTTGCCGTACAACACCAGCGTCTGCTCGAGGATCGCCAGCTTGTCGACCAGCTCGGTCAGCTTGCCCCGATAGTTGCTCAGGGCCTCGATGTACTCGTCGGACAGATCGAGGATCTGCGAGATCTGCCCCCGCTGCCTATCAATCGTTTCGGTCAGCGTGGTGCCGGCATCGACCACGGCGGTTAACGCATCCAGATTGGTGCCGGTCAATCCGGCCTGCAGTTCGTCGAGGGACTCGCGGATCGGCCTGGGGTTCACCCCGTCGGTGACCTTGGTGGAATCGGCTAGCGCACGCATCAAGTTGTAGGGCATCACCGTGCGCTCGCGGGGAATGACCTGCTGCCCCAACGGTTTGTCGCCGAGCGAGATCAGGTTCACGTAGTAGCCGCCGACGACGGTCAGCATGCGCACCTCGATCTGCGATTGATCTCCGACGAAGGCTTCCTTGTCGACAGTTGCGCGTACCTTGACCTGATCGGCCTCCAACGACAGGTCCTTCACCTTGCCCACCGTGACCCCCGCGATTCGCACGTCCTCGCCGGCTTTGATCGAGGCCACGTCGTCGGTGTAGAAAGCAATCGTCGTGCGCCCTGGGGGATTGACGTAGACGGCGGCGGCCGTTACGGCGAGCACCGTCAACAGGACCAGGGCGCTGACCCCCCAGAACATCGGATTGTGGAATCTGCTCATGGGTTGCACAGGATCACCCGCTGTCCGTTGAGTAGGACGTCCATGGTCTCGGGCAGCTGAGCGCGCCCCCGAGAGCAGGGCAGCGGGGTGTCCGGGCTTTCCGCGGGCTCGATATTGTCCCAGATCACCGGAACCCGCTTGAAGGCATCGCTGTAGTCGTCGAACACCGTAATGGCCCGATCCAGCCCTTTGTCCATGTCCGCCGCACCGGCGCGGAATCCGGCGTTCTCGAGGAGGCGAACTGCAGCGGAGGTGAACGCCGGACCGTAGAGCTCCGATTTGCGGAACTCATCAAGCACCGAAAGTGCCGAATCCACCGGCCTGTTCAGCCAGTCGAGGACCTGAACGAGGTCACGGGAATGACCACCGAAGGAGGTGGCGACGTCGTTCAGGTTCTGCATCAACGTGGACACCACCTGCTGGCGATCGGACACAAACTCGGTGAGTTTCCGAATGCTGTCGAGCATCGGTCCGAGCCCGCCTCCATCGCCCTGGAGGAATGATGCGACATTGTCGGTGAAGACGTCGATGTCCTTCGGACTGAGTGTGGCAAGGACCGGCTGTAATCCATTGAACAGTCTGGTGATATCGAACGACGGCCGCGTCATGCTCAGCGGGATGTGACTCACCAGCGAGTCTCCCGGGTCGGTATCCTCGGCGGCCTTGGAGACATCGACATACCGCAGTCCGGTGAGCGCCTGGTACTTGATGGCCAACCGGGTTTTGGGAACCACCGCGTAGCGCCTGTCCAACGTCAGGTCCACCTCGGCGACACTCTGACCGGCCGTCCGCACCAGCCGCACGGACGCCACTTTCCCGACCCGCAGACCCCGGATCCGGACGTCGGCGTCGACGTGCAGACCGGAGACGTCGGTGAACTCGGCGGTGTACGAGCGGGTCTCGCTGGCGACCGGCTGTCGCAGGACGTTCACGGTCACCACGAAAACCACGGATGTGAGCGCAGCGACCAGGGCGAAGCGCCACAGCGCGGACCAGGGTTTGATCATGGTCCCCCCATCGCGTTGACCGGAGCCTGCACGCCGGGAATCTGGTCGAGCACGATGTGCACCTGCAGTGCGCGCTGATCCGGGGAACCCGCGTAGAGCTTCTCGAGACGGGTGCGCAGTTCGGTCAACATATCGGTGACGCCTGCGGGTGTCACCAAACCCGGAATCGTGTCGGTGATGGTCTGAACCAGGTTGACCGCGGGACCGAGATCTCCACTATGTGAGGAGAGCAGTTTGCCGAGTGCGCCGAAGAACGACCCCGACATGACGTCAAGAGTGACCAGCGTGCGGTCTTTCCAGAACTGTTCGGTGACGGGTTGTCCGGGCTCAGCCACGAAGTCTTGGCCGGGCAGAGCGGCCTTTCCCGACACCCCGAACGTCACGTACTGCGAGTTGACGGCGTTGGCGGAGACGGTGGCGTTGTCGACGAACGACGGGAATGCCACGCTGATGCCCGCGGCGTTCCTCAGCAGTTGTTCGGTACTGACACTCTGCACGTGGGACAGCGTCGTCGCGGCGATCAGCGATGATTCGATCAACGGGTTGAGTCCGTCGGTGTAGCTGGTGGCCTTGTTGACGACATCGACCAACTGCGGTGTGATGACGCCGTTGGTGACCTGTCCCAGTTGCGACAGCATCGCCGGCAGTGTGAAGTTGCCGACCGGCAGCGTGCTGATGACGACACCGCTGCGCAGCGGTTGCCCACCCTCGCCGGGAATGATGTTTATGCCCGTGACGCCGAAGTAGTTGGCGGGGCGGAAGTCGACGCTGAAGGTGTCGGTGAGGTCCTTGTTGGGCGCCGACTCCAGATCGGCGTCGAGGTGCACGTTGCCGCCGGGTTTTACCGATACCTCGGTGACCTTGCCGACTGGCACACCGTGCATCAGTAGCGGAGTGCCCGCCGCGACCCCCTGTCCGACGTAGGGCAAGTCCATCACGATGGAAATCCGGCCACTCGGGGCCTTGGCGAACGGGTTGGCGAGGACCAGCAGCAGAATCCCCAGCAAGCCCAGCACGACGCCGACACCGATGATTGTCAGCCTGCGATTCTCGGCGTCTGCCGTCATTCGGAACAACACTGCGGCCCCTACCCCGTGAACACGAACTCTGGTCGCAAGCCCCACAGCACGATGGTCGTGGTCAAATCCAGGACCATGATCGTCACGAGGCTCGCTCGGATGGCTCGACCGGACGCTTCACCGACGCCGACAGGGCCTCCGGAAGCGAAAAAGCCGTAATAGCAGTGGATCAGCGTGACCGCGGTGCAGTAGATGCTGGCCTTGAGCAGCGCGGCACCGATGTCGGGAAAGGTGAGGAACTGGACAAAGTAGTGGTCATATGTGCCCGCCGGCTGGCCGTAGAACGTGGTGATGACCGTGACCGAGGTGTAGAAGCTGACAATGAGGGTCAGCAAGAATCCCGGTACCACGCATAGCAATCCACCGATGACGCGGGTACCGACCACGAAGGGAATGGCTCGTAAGCCCATCGCCTCGGTGGCGTCGATCTCGTCGGCGATCCGCATGGACCCGATCTCGGCGGTCATTCGGCAGCCCGCCTGGGAGGCGAACGCGACTCCGGCAACCAGGGGCGCCATCTCGCGCACGTTGCCCCACCCGCCGATGATGCCGGCAAGGGCGCCCAAACCAATGAGATCGAGCGTGGCGAACGCCTCGATCGCGACGATGGCGCCGACCGTGATACCGAGAATGGCCAGCACGCTGATGACACCGCCGTCGACGACGATCGATCCCCGGCCCCAGGCCAGGTTGTTCATGACCTGCAGCGTTTCGCGCCGATACCGGCGGACCGTGATGGGAAGCAGCCACACCGTCTGCGCGATGAACGTCGCCCACTGCCCGGCCACCCGGAACGGTTCAAGCAGCCGTCGCATCCGCACCACTAGGAAGCTGAAAGGTGCTGAAGGAACTGCTGATCCGCGCTGCACCGAGGCGGCCACTAGGCGACCGCCATCGGGAAGAACATGGCCTGCAACTGCGTGATCACCAAGTTGACCACCACGATCAAGATGACATTCAGCACCACCGATGCGTTGACAGCGTCGGCCACACCGCGTGGTCCCCCCTTGGCCTCCATCCCCCGCTGCGACGACAGGACAGCGACGATCGCGGCGAAAACCAGGCCCTTGCCCATGGTGAACCACAGGTCGACCATCTTGGCGAACGAACCGAACGACAGCCAAAAGCTCCCGGGGGTAACGTCATTGACGACAGTGGCGATGAGGAAGGCCGCACCCACCCCCATCGCGATCACGATGACCACCAGAATGGGGGTGATCAGGATTAGTGCCAGAAACCTCGGCACCACCAGCCGGCGGACAGGATCGATCCCGAGTGTCCGCAGCGCATCGAGTTCCTCCCGGATCGCTCTGGCCCCGAAATCCGATGCGATCGCCGCGGCCGCCGCACCGCCCATCAGAAGACCGGCGGTCACCGGGGCGCCCTGCCGAAGCACTGCCACCCCTGTCGCCGACCCGACGAGCGAATTGGCACCTACCTGGTTTACGAGGCCGGACAGCTGTACGGCGACCATCGCTCCGAACGGAATGGCCATCAGGATCGCGGGCAGTGCCGTCACCCGCAGCAGGGTCCAGGCCTGGACGATCGTCTCGCCGAACGGCAACCGCAGCGTCAGCGTGTCGGTGACGGCATACCTGAACACCGCCCCCGCCAGCAGCACACCCCGGCCCGTCGTGGCCGCACTGCGTACCGGAATGGCGATGATCCGCGAGGCGGCCCTTGCCGCAGACGACAGGGCCGCGGCCGCGGCGGAGCGGGAGCGCGCGCCGCGGGGACCGGACGCCACCGGCATCACCGCCACGTGCTCGACCGGCTTCAGTTCAGGCACTGACGCGAATGGCCTGGGTCGGGCAACGCTTGGCGGCGAGAACCACCGCGCTGTGCAGGCTTGCGTCAGCCAGGTCGGTGCTCAGGCGCGCCTGCTCGTCGTCATCCTCGAGCAAGAACACCTCAGGCGCCACACCGACGCAGACGCCGTGACCTTCGCAACGGGTGTAGTCGATTTCGATCTTCATTCGGCTGTCTTCCTCAAGACTCCGGCGTGAACGTGGCCGGGAGCGCCCCGATGGAAGCCGTTTCGGTTCCATGGAATTCGTACTTCGCAGCGCCCGGATCGACGAGCGTGATGTCCGGCAGGCGGCGTAGCAGCTCCTCGACGGCGACGCGCAATTCCATCCGGGCGGTCGGGGCCCCGGGACACGTGTGGATGCCGAAGCCGAAGGTGAGGTGCCGGTTCTTGCGACCGAACTTGCGGTCCACATCGAACTCCTGGGGATTGTCATACACCTTCGGATCCCGGTTCGCCGCAGCCCAGCACTGCTGGATGAAGCTGTCCTTGGGGATCTGCACACCGCCCAGTTCGACGTCACGAGTGGCTCGCTTGTAGAGACCGAAGAAGGGCGTGTGCAGCCGCAGGGTCTCCTCGACGGCGTTGGGGATCAGGTCGGGGTTCTCCTTGAGCCGTTCGACCAGTTCCGGCCGCCTGAGCACCTCATACAACAGGCTGCCGAGCACGGCGACGCTGGTGCCGTGCCCGGCAATGAGGAACGAGTTCATGATTTGGCCGATTTCCAGCGGCCCCAACGGTTGACCGTTCAGCTCAGAATTGGCCAGATCGGTGAGGAAGTCATCCTTCGGGTTCTCCTTGCGCGCCAGTACCTCACCGGCACCGAACATCGCGAAGTCCATGAACGCCTTAGCGCCCTCTTCGGGATCCTCGAAGGCCGCGACAAGCCGCAGCGTCATCTCCCGCACGGTGGCCCGCTTGTCCAGATCGAATCCCATGATGCGGCACAGCGCGTAGAGAGGAACCTCCTCGCAGAATTCGGCTACCAGATCACACGAACCCTTCGCCGCAAAGCCGTCGATCAGGCGGTTGATGTCTTCACGGATCCCTTCCTCAACGCGTCCAGCCGTATCGGCGTTGAACGCCTTGACAATCAGCTCCCGCCACATCGTGTGTTCCGGCGGGTCGAACTCGAGCGGGGGGAAGGGCGGACGATCGGCGACGGGGAGCACCGCCGACGGGGAGTAAGAGAAGGCTTCCCAGTCGCTGTGGATGTGCTTGACGATGTCGTAGTCGAGCGCCAGGTAGAAGCCTCCCAACTCATCGCTGTGCGGCACCGGGCATCCCGCTGCACGAGCGCGTTCGAAGAGATCCAGGGCCTCGTCGGGAGTAGAGGTATAGCTGCTGTAACCCGACAGTTCGTCTTTGAGGTCCTTATCGACCAATTCGGACATCGTTGTCTCCCTTTCGTTGTGGGTCGCGGTGAGCACACACGCACGTCGCGTCCGCAATGCCGGCTGAGCCACATCGGAGTCGCGCGGGCTCTTGTCGATGCCCGTCGCCAGGCGCTCCGCAGTGGGTTGAGTCACATACTAGGCATAGCGTTGACCGAGAATCAATGACTTAGAGTCGAGCGCTTTCGCCGCGGGGTCTCGACTCCCCGTCGCGCCACTTCCGAAATCTCCACATGGTGCGGGGATGCGCCCGAATCAACCCGGGGCGGCCCGCCATCGCCCACCGGATCGCGGACGCGCCATTTCCTTGACATGAAGTCAATGAACCGCTGTAATGGCGAGGACGCGCGTGAGGGCGTCGAGACAAGTTGAGCCGTTGCTCGGTCCACCGCATCGGTGACGGACACACCTGAGTGCGGGGATCCCCATGACACAACTCCTCCATCGCGACAACGCGAAGGCGACCGACACCATCGAACTCATCGTTCGCGAGGTCATTCCGGTGGCCGAGGATTGCATCGTCCTGGTGCTGGAAAAGACTGACAGCGGCGAACTCCCGGACTGGACTCCCGGCGCCCACATCGATCTGGTCCTGGGTGACGACCTCACCCGACAGTACTCCCTGTGCGGTGACCCCGCGGACAGATCCCGTTGGCGTCTCGGTGTTCTTCGGGAACCCGAGAGCCGCGGCGGTTCACGCTTCATCCACGACACGGTGCGTGAAGGTTCCACTTTGACAGTCCGGGGTCCACGGAACCACTTCCCCCTGGTCACGGCCGACCACTACCTATTTGTCGCCGGCGGCATCGGGATCACGCCGATCCTCACCATGGTCGCGGCCGCCGAATCCCAAGGCTCACAGTGGCGTTTGTTGTATGGCGGACGCCGCCGCGAGTCGATGGCCTTCGTCGAGGAACTCGCGGTGTACGGAGACAGGGTGCGAATCTGCCCGCAGGACGAATGCGGACTGCTCGACTTGGCGGCCTACCTCGACGATGCCCCCGCAGATGCGGCCGTGTACTGCTGTGGCCCCGAGCCGTTGATCGCCGCGACCGAGGCGATCTGCAGTGCCAAGGGACTTCCGTTTCACGCTGAGCGGTTCTCCCCCAAGCCTGAGGCGGCCGGCGTGGTGAACGAAGAGTTCGAGGTCGTGTGCGCGGAATCAGGAGTCACCGTTACGGTAGCCGCGAATTCGACCATCCTGGCCGAGGTTCGCAAGGTGGGAGTCGAAGTTCTCAGCTCCTGCTCCGAGGGAACTTGCGGCACTTGCGAAGTCGACGTGCTCGAAGGCGTCCCAGACCACCGGGATTCCGTGTTGACGCCTGAGGAACGAAAGAGCGGCGAGTCGATGATGATCTGCGTGTCCCGATGCGTGGGCAAACGGATCGTTCTCGACATCTGAGGTGTTCCCGACCATCGGCTACCCAGCGACCGATGCCGTGTGGAGGTTCGACCCACCCGTGGGCGGGCCGAACCTCCACACGAACGTCAAAGCATGTCGGGCTCGACGACTCCGGGTTCGATGCCGAGCAGGTGCCGTCCGGCCTGCTCGTAGCTGATCTGCGGGTTGAAGATCACGTGCCGAGAACCGGTCGCAAAATCACGCCAATAGCGTTGCGCTGCAGCAGTGGTCGCAAATCCGGAAGATCCGCCGAGATCCATCAGCCGCTCTATCGCGTCATGAAGAAGACGGATGACCAACGCTCCTGCGCCGCGAGCTTCGGTACGTTCCTCGATCGACTGAACCCGCCCTTCGGCGGCGGCCTGGTCGATCCGGAAACACGAACCGTCGACCATTCGCTTAGCGGCCTGGATCAGCGTCGCGGCCTCACCGATCGCCGCGTGGTAGGCCGACGAGTCGCTCTTGTGGGCGTACACGCTGTAGAGGATGGGACTGCCGCTCTTGCCTGCCACGACCTCAAGCAGTCCTTCGGCGCAACCGACCAGGACTCCGAGCGCCTTGGCCCGCAGAATCGGGTAATTGACCCAGTAGTCGCTCGCCACCCGATCCGCCTCGGCGACGGTCGCCGGCGGCGCCACCGCGATATCCGAGAAGGCAGCGATCATGGTTGCCGGGACGCGGACGTCATTGGCGACCACCGTGTCTGATCCAGTGCCCTTCATTCCGGCAACCTGCCAAGTGTGGTCGATCTGCACATCCGACATCGGCATGACCGCGAGAACCGGGAGCTGATCCGGCGAGAGTGCCGGGACCATGGTCCAGGCGGCGTGGTGGGAGCCGGTGGCATAGCTCCAACGCCCGGTGAGTCGGAAGGAGTCACCGTCAGCTACCAGGTGCCCAATTCCGTTCTGCGGTGAACAGATTAGCGGCACTCCATCTGCGAACATCTGCTCCTGGATTCCGGCCGGCAACTTGGAGGCGAACCAGAGACAGGAGTTGTAGATGGTGTAGACCCACGCTGTTGACGGGCAACCCTTAGCCAGTTCCGCGGCGACGGCGGCCATCGATCGACTGGACTGCGCCAGACCGCCCACTCGCGAGGGGCCGGCCATGGCGAACACACCGATCTCGGTCAGTGTGTCGATGACCTCCTTGCTCAACTCGCTGTTGGCTTCATGTTCGTCGGCCTTGCTCTGGAGTAGCGGGCGGACGGCTTTGGCGCGGGCGACGAGCTCTCCTGCCAAATCTTCTCGAAAACCCGTCAGCGAGGCAGCGTCCGGTTTAATGGCCTGGTCGATCGACATCACTCAAATACCTTTCTTGGTGGGAATCCAGGGGCGACCCGGCACACGACGTTGGAGTCACGTCGCCGCCAGTTGTCGAAGAGAGCTGCGATGGAAGACGATCGGTTCGACCGCCGTGTCGAGACCGTCGGGAAGGTGTAACTCGTTCACCCGCAAAAGCGCGATCACGTGATCACCGGCCGGGATCTGCTCCTCCAGCGTCACATCGAGCCAGAGCGCCGAGCCGACAACGAAAAGCACTCCGTTCGAACGTGTTTCGGTGATCACGCCGGAGAATCGGTCGCCATCCTTGGCGGCGAGCACACGGACGATCTGATGGTGCTCAGCACTGAGCAAGCTGATGCCGAGGCGGGACTGCTGCGCCAACCTGGGCCACGTGGTCGACGTGTTCTGTACGCAGAACGCCACCAGCGGCGGCTCGAGGGACACCGGCATGAATGTGCTGGCGGCCATTCCGATTCGCTCGACGCCGGTGTCAGCACAGATGGCCACAATCGAAGACGGAGCGTGTGCGAAGGCGCGCCGCAAGGTACCGCTGTCAACGCGCCGGTCGCTGTCGTGCGCTCCCATTCAGCCTCCCGAGTCGGGCGAGTGCGTCAGACCAGGCCACGACTTCGCAGCCTCGCGCCTCCGACTTCAGCTCTCAGCCGGTGTCGCAGGTCACAGCTTAATCATCGTTGACTGTATGTCAATGACTTTGAGTCGACAAATGGCAGAGGTGGCATCCAGGCGTGAATGCCGGGCGGGCTGTCCGGGAGGCTGCGTCGGACCGGAGGCCGGTCGGGTATGCCTAGGCGTCGCCGTGCAACTGGGCGATCGCCTTCTCCACCGGCGCTTCCAACGTCGGGTCGAGTTGAGCGGCGCCGCGCAGTGCCACAACGGTCTGCTCGAACAGCACGTCGGCGAGCGCCGTGACGTCGAACGGGTGGCCGTTCTCGTGCCAGAAGGCCGCAACCGCATCGACTGCTGCAGTGGCCGCACCGAGCATCATGCGCAACGCCGGCTTCTCCGGATCCAGACCGAGCACGACACAACCGCGGGCGATCTGTTGCCATCGCTGCTCTTCGAAGAACGACCACGCTTCCGGGTCGGCTCCCCGGCCACCGAGTACCAAGCGGGTTGCCAGTCCGCGGTGGCGCGCCAGGTAGGCGAACTGGTTGTAATAGCGCTGCCGCATCTGGATTCCGGGTGGTAACGCGGGGTCGGCCTGATGGGCGGCCTCGAACTCGCGCGCCGCATCCTCCATCGCCGCGAGGTACAGCCCGCGCTTGTTCTTGAAGTAATGGAATAGCAGGCCGTGTGCAACCCCGGCCGTGGCGGCGATGTCGCTGACGGCGACGGCGTCGTAGTGCTGGGCCGAGAAGGCCTCCACGGCGACGTCGAGAATCTTGCGACGGGTCTCTTCTGCCTGAATCTTTCGGGCCGACGGTTCCTCTTTGGCGCCCACGATCACCTCTCCGCCTCGGACCCGCACCGTTTGCGGTCAATCCTGGTTAGCAGCCCAACCGCCTCTCATCAAATCACAATCTCTCGACTTCGAGTCATTGACTACAAATCAATCGAGCCTTAGTGTGAGCCTGCGCACGTCGAAGGGGTGCATGAGTGGGCATCGCAGCGGAAGCCGCCGCACACCGACTCGCCTTCCCGGATGGGTCCAGCTCCCGGTGTGTGCGCCCGACGCACCAGCAATCACCTTGGAGACCACGATGACAGTCCGACCTCGTCTCGCGCACTTCGTCCTGCAAACAACCCAACTGCCAGCGATGCGCGACTGGTACTTGAAAGTGCTTGGTGCTCATGCTGTCTACGAGAACGCCTCGATGTGCTTCTTGACTTTCGACGAGGAACATCACCGGGTGGCATTGTTGGGCCTCCCGCCGGGCGTGCTCGCCGAGCGCACACCGCTGACGACAGGGATGGCGCACTCGGCGTTCACCTTTCCGGCCCTGGGTGATCTGCTCGACAAGTACTTGGAGTTGAAAGCCGTAGGTATCGAGCCGCGGGTGCCGGTGCAACACGGACTGACCACGTCGTTGTACTACCGCGACCCCGACGGGAACATGGTCGAACTACAGATCGACAACTTCGCGACTCCGGACGAGGCAACCGCCTACATGAACGGCCCCGAGTACACAGAGGATCCGATCGGCCCCAGCTTCGATGCCGAAGAACTGAACAAGCAGTTCCGCGCCGGCACTCCGGAATCGGAGCTCATCACCCGGACTTGGGCCAAGAGCACCAAGCAGGTCAACCCCTTCGAACTTCTCACCACGGCCTGAGCAAGGAGCTGACGAGACCCATGCGCTTGATCAATCTCGATGGCCGACTGGCCCTGGAACGCAACGGGCTGGCGATCGACGTCGAGGGCACCAGCGGAGGACAGTTCTCGAATGAATTTCAGGACGCGTTGGACCGCTGGGATGAGTTCCGCTGCTGGGCGGGCACTCTCGGCAAAGCCGAAGGCCGGTCTTTCCAGCCGTCCGACCTGAGGGCACCTGTGGGCACGCCCCGGCAGATCTTCGCCATCGGCCTGAACTATCGCAGCCACGCCGAGGAATCCGGGCTGGACATTCCGGACAGCCCGATGGTGTTCACCAAGTTCGCCTCCTCGATCACGGGGCCGTACGACGACATCGTGATGCCACCGGGGTCGGTGGACTGGGAAGCCGAACTCGTCGCCGTGATCGGGCGGCGGGCCGAGGGCGTATCGGTGGCTCGGGCCTGGGACCACGTCGCGGGGCTGACTGCGGGTCAGGACCTCTCCGAGCGCGACCTGCAGGTGAAACCGCCGGCCCCACAACAATTCAGCCTCGCCAAGTCCTACCCCGGGTTCGCGCCCCTGGGTCCGGCATTGGTGACTCCCGACGAGTTCATCAACCCTGACGACCTCGACATCCGCTGTTCGATCGACGACCAGCAGGTACAGCAGGCCCGCACCGGTGACCTCATCTTCACTGTGCCGGCCCTGGTCTCGTACCTGTCGGGGATCCTCCCTCTGCTTCCCGGTGACCTGATCTTCACCGGCACCCCGTCCGGTATCGGGTTCGCGCTCACTCCCCCTCGCTATCTGCGCCATGGTGAACACCTACAGACCTACATCGAAGGGATCGGCACCATGCGGCACCGGATGGTCGCCGCCGGAGAATGCGGATGACCGCCAACCCTGAGATCCGCGACCGCGCGGTGCTCTGGGAACCCCCACCGCGGATGCTGAACGACAGTCGCATGGCCCGCTACGCCCGAGCACTCGTCGATCGGGGAACTGTCCAATCGTGCGACTACCACGACCTGTGGCGGTGGTCGACCACTGATCTCTCCGGCTTCTGGCGGTCGATCTGGGACCAGTTCGACATCCTCGCCGACGGCGACCCGTCCCGCGTGCTCGTCGACGAGTCGATGCCGGGAGCGAGGTGGTTTCCCGACGTCGCGATCAACTATGCCGAGAACATGCTGCGGGGTGCCGCCGACCAAACCATCCTGACCGCCCTCTCCCAGACCCGTGATCCGATCACCATGACACGAGGGCAGCTCAGAGGGCAGGTCGCGCGCGCGGCCGCCGGGCTGCGGCGGCTGGGTGTCGAACCGGGCGATCGCGTCGCCGGCTATTTGCCCAACATTCCCGAGGCCTTGATCGCGATGCTTGCCACCACGAGTATCGGCGCGATCTGGGCGGTGTGCGCACCCGAGTTGGGCGTGGATAGTGTGCTCGACCGCGTGAGGCAGTTGGACCCCAAGGTGTTCATCGCCGTGGACGGATATCGGTATGGCGCCAAGGATATCGATCGTTCGGAGCAGGTCGCGGCGATCCGGGACGCACTGCCGACGGTGATCGCCACTGTCGGCGTGCGCTATCTGGGCGCGGGACCCGCTGATGCGATCTCGTGGGACGACCTGCTCGCGGAGCCGGCGAAGCCGGAGTTCCACCGAGTGCCATTCGATCATCCGCTGTGGGTGCTGTTCTCCTCTGGCACCACAGGACTGCCCAAGGCCATCGTGCAGTCCCACGGCGGAATCACGCTGGAGTTGCAGAAGGCACTGGGCCTACATTCCGACCTCGGCGCCGACGACACGTACTTCGTGTACTGCACGACGACGTGGGTGATGTGGAACATCCAGGTCTCTGCCCTGTTGCTGGGCGCCGCGATCGTGCTCTTCGACGGCGACCCGGCATCTCCGGCGCCGGATAACCTGTGGCACATCGTCGAACAGTGCCGGGTGACCGTATTCGGCGCAGGCGCAGCGTTTCTCATGGGCTGCCGAAAGGCGGGGATGAGGCCCGGCGAGCGCTTCGACCTCTCCAAACTGCGGGCCATGACGTCGACCGGATCCCCGCTACCTGCGGAGGGATTCAGCTGGATCTACGAGTCCGTGGGCCCGGACATCTACCTGCAGTCCACCAGTGGCGGAACCGACGTCTGCACCTCCTTTGTCGGCGGAACGCCGTTGCTGCCGGTTCGCGCCGGTGAGATCACCGCCCCTGCGCTGGGCGTCTTGGCCCGCGCGCTCGATCCCGCCGGCAATCCCGTCGTCGAGGAACTCGGAGAGCTCGTCATCTCCGCACCCATGCCGTCGATGCCCGTGTGCTTCTGGAACGATCCGGGCGGCGACAGATATCGCTCCGCATACTTCGACCATTACCCTGGCCAGTGGCGGCACGGCGACTGGGTCACCTTCAACGTCCGCGGCGGCTGCGTGATCAGCGGCCGATCCGACGGCACGCTCAACCGCGGCGGCATTCGCCTGGGCACCAGCGAGTTCTACTCCGCGCTCGAAGATCTTCCGGAGGTCCAGGACAGCCTCGTCGTGCACCTCGATGATCCATCTGGAGGCATGGGGTCACTGCTGCTCTTCGTCCAGCTTCCCGGCGGCACAGCTCTGGACGACGAGCTGCGGGGGCGAATCAACACCCGCCTGCGCCAGCGTCTTTCGCCGCGACACATTCCCGACGACATCATCGCGATACCGGAGGTCCCCTACAACCTGACCGGCAAGAAGCTCGAAGTCCCGGTCAAGCGGCTGCTCATGGGCGCAGCCCGCGACACGGTGGTGTCCGACGGTGCGGTCCGCAGTCCTCGCGCACTGGACATCTTCGAAGAACTCGCCCGGCGTTTCACTCCGGCGCATTCGTGATCCGCCCGTCTTCCACAGAGAGGCAAGAAACATGTCAGACACCAAGATCCCCGTCCTCATCGTCGGGGGCGGCTCATCGGGTCTGATGACCTCGATCATGTTGTCGTCCTATGGGATCGACCACATCCTCATCGAGCGACACGAGGGTACGTCGATTCTGCCGAAAGCCCACTACCTCAATCAGCGGGCGATGGAAGTCTTTCGCCAGTTCGAGCTGGCCGACGACGTCTACGCGCTCGGGTCTCCGGTCGAGAACATGTCCTCCGTCGTCTGGCAGACCACCCTCGCCGGTGACGGACCGTTGCAGCGCAAGACCTTCCACAAGATGGACTGCTTCGGCGGCGGCGCCCTCACCGCGCAGTACTCGCAGGACAGTGCGTGCCCGTCGACGAATCTTCCGCAGCTGCGCCTGGAGCCCATCATGCGCCAGCACGCGGAGAAACGCGCCGCGGGCAGAGTGCTGTTCAACCATGAACTCACCGAGATGACCCAGGATGACGACGCCGTCACCGCCACTATCCTCAACCGCGCAACGGGTGAGACCTTCACCGTGACCGCCGACTACCTCGTCGGCGCCGACGGCGGAAAGACCGTCGGCCCGATGATCGGGGCGACGATGATCGGCGCCCACGACCTCCTCGACATCGTCACCGCTCACTTGAAAGCAGATCTGTCCCAGTGGTGGGAGGACGATGTCCTGATCGCCCACTTCATCAATCCCGAGGCGGGGTCGTACCCGTCCGGAGGGAACATGGTGCAGATGGGCCCGACCTGGGGCAGACACTCCGAAGAGTGGGCATTCCACTTCGCGTTCCTGCCCACAGACGACTCTGATCTCGATGAAGGAGCGATCTCGGTCAAGATTCGGGAGCTTCTCGGCGTGGGCGACATACCCCTCGAGATCCTGCAAATCAGCCACTGGTCGGTGCAGGGCTCGGTCGCCGACAGGTATTCGCAGGGAAGGGTTTTCCTCGTCGGGGACTCCGTCCACCGGCACCCGCCCACCACCGGCCTAGGCATGAACACCTGTGTACAGGATGCCCAGAACCTGGCATGGAAGCTCGCTGCCGTGATCAAGGGGCATGCCGGACCCGCGCTGCTCGACAGCTACGGAGTGGAACGCCAGCCGGCCGGGATGCGGATCGTCGACTGGGCCCTGTTCACCATGCAGAACCATTTCGTAGTCGACGCGGGCATCGGACTGCTGCCCGTACCCGTTCCGCCGGAGATGCATCGCGGGGTGTTCGAGATATTCTTCTCCGACACACCTATGGGGGCGTCTCGACGGGCGCGTTTCGACGAGGTCGTCAAGACGCAGCGCACCGAGTTCCAGGCCCATGATCTTGAGATCGGCATCTGCTACCCCGCCGGCGCTTTCGTGCCCGACGGGTCGGCCTCCCCTCCGGTCGATCCGATGGGCTCGACCTATCATCCGACCACACGGCCCGGCCACCGGTTGCCCCACGCCTGGCTGGAACACGCCGGAAGCCGCGTCTCCACTCACGACCTGACTGGCAACGACGGTCGGTTCGTCTTGATCACCGGCCCGCAGGGACAGGCATGGGCGGACGCGGCCGCCGAAGTGGCGGACCGATTAGGGGTAGCCATCTCGGTTGCCTCGATCGGACACGAGTACCACGACATAGACGGTCAGTGGGAACGCGTCAGTGAACTCGGTTCTGATGGAGCGATTCTGGTGCGTCCCGACAACATCGTGGCCTGGCGGGGCCCATCTCCCGTCCCCGCCGCCGCTGAAGTGCTTGCCGGCGCCTTGGGCGCTGTCCTGTACCGCTGACATCAGCGGTGAAACCCCAACCCATTGGAGAGGAAACGATGACCCACCCGAATCTCAAGCCGGATTTCGACGAACCCATCGGACTGTTCGGCAGTGATCCCCAGGCTGTCGCCGAAATCGCCGAGATGGAGAAGACGCTCGAGCGCGTCTACAACAACGAGTGGCTGAAAACCTACGACGCCCCGCTGGAGTACTACGCCGACGGCCCCGATGTGAGTTTCATCGACATCCTCTCGCCCGGAGAGTATTTCGGTGATGACGTGCGGAAGTGGTTCAACTACATCAGCCCGCAGTTCGTCGGCGACTTTGGTCTGATCAACATGCGGGTCTACGCAAAGAACGACGTCGGATTCGTGTACATGAACCAGACGTACGCGGGCAAACTCGAAGATGGTTCGGAGTTCGTGTGGAAGATGCGTCAGACCGACGTCGTCGAGAAGATTGACGGCGAATGGAAGATCCTGCACACCCACCTGTCGTTCGCGGCGGTACCGGAGGCCAAGCACCCCGACCGCTGGCAGGTCGACCGCGAGTACCCGAAGCGTCCGCCGGCCTGGGAGGTCAGTGAGACGCTAGCCGGGGGTTAGAGACGGTCCTGCCGCACCGACCCGTCGAGAGCCACACCAGAAACGCGTTCGCCATCGAGCGTCGCGCCGAAGTGACCAACGGGGGCTAGCAGACTCCTAGGCGCCGAACACCGGCAGCGGTTCGCGGGACTTGGCCAGCAGGTCGGTGACGACGGGGCCGAGCTCGGCGGGATCCCAGCGGGCACCCTTGTCGACCTCGGCGCCGCGGGCCCAGCCCTCGGCCACCCGGATGATGCCGCCTTCCACTTCGAAGACCCGTCCGGTGACATCCTTGGATTCGACACTGCCGAGCCAGACCACCAACGGTGCGACGTTCTCCGGCGCCATGGCGTCGAAATCCTTGTCCTGGGTGGACATCATGTCGGCGAACACGGTCTCGGTCATCCGGGTGCGCGCCGACGGGGCGATCGCGTTGACCGTCACGCCGTAGCGGCCCATCTCGGCGGCGGCGACCAGCGTCAGCGCGGCGATACCGGCCTTGGCGGCGCTGTAGTTACCCTGCCCGACGCTGCCCTGCAGCCCCGCACCGGAGCTGGTGTTGATGATCCGGGCGTCCACCGCCTTTCCCTCCTTGGACAGCCCGCGCCAGTAGGCGCCGGCGTGCCGGGTGGTGGCGAAGTGGCCTTTGAGGTGCACAGCGACGACGGCGTCGAACTCCTCCTCGCTGGTGTTGGCTATCATCCGGTCCCGCACGATGCCGGCATTGTTGACCAGGACGTCGAGCCCGCCGAAGGTGTCGACGGCGGCCTGGATCAGCGCGGCGGCCTGCGCCCAGTCGGCGACGTTGGAGCCGTTGGCGACGGCCTGCCCGCCGGCGGCGACGATCTCGTCGACGACGCCCTGGGCGGCACTACCGCCGCCTGCCGGAGAACCGTCGAGGCCGACGCCGATGTCGTTGACCACCACACGCGCGCCTCCGGCGGCAAACGCCAGGGCGTGTGCGCGCCCGATGCCACCACCGGCACCGGTCACGATGACCACCCGACCGTCGAGCAAACCCATTCCCGTTCTCCCTTACTTGCTCACTTGTTGGCACTCGAGGCGGACAGATAGGCCGGCGGCTCGCCGCCGCCATGAACCGCCATCTTGGCCCCGCTGATGTACGAGGCGGCATCGGACGCGAGAAAGGCTGCCGCCCAGCCGATGTCGACTGGTTTGGCCAGCCGACCCAGCGGCACGGTGGCCGCGACCGCCGCCTGGGATTGGGCGTCACCGTAGAAGAGTTCGGCCTGTTCGGTTTCCACCATCCCGACCACGAGAGCGTTCACCCGAACCTTGGGCGCCCATTCCACCGCCAGCGTGGTGGTCAGACTTTCCACTCCGGCCTTGGCCGCGCTGTAGGCCGCGGTGCCCGGTGACGGCCGCCCCGCGCTGACACTGGAGATCGACACAATGGACCCGCCGGTCGACTGGTTCTGCATGACGGCGTTAGCGGCCTGCGAGACATGAAGCATGCCAAGCAGATTCAGCTCCACGATCTTCTGGTGGAACTTTGGCGAGGCGTCGGCGGCCAGCGCGTAGGGCGAGCCGCCGGCGTTGTTCACCACGACGTCGAGCCGGCCGTGGTCCGCCACGATCGTCTCGATCAGCGCGCCCACCGCCTGGGCGTCGCGCACGTCGCAGCTGTGGAACTCGTAGGGCAGGCCCTCGACGGGCCGTCGCGCGCAGGTGACGACGGTGGCGCCCTGGCCGGCGAAGACCGCGCTGATCCCGGCACCCACCCCGCGCACGCCCCCGGTCACCAGGACAACCCGTCCCCGTAGGCCCAGGTCCAGCTCCCCGGGAGTGTCAGCCGCGTCGGTCACTGTGCTAGCGTACCAAGCAAGTGCTTGCTTAGGTATTCACCCCGTTCAGGAAGTGGCCCAGGAACTCTGATGACCATCACCACCAGCACCGTCGAACCCGGCATCGTCGCCGTCACGGTGAACTACCCGCCCGTCAACGCGATCCCGTCGCGCGGTTGGTTCGAGCTCGCCGACGCCATCACCGCCGCGGGCCGCGACATGGCCACGCACGTGGTGGTGCTGCGCGCCGAGGGCCGCGGGTTCAACGCGGGCGTCGACATCAAGGAGATGCAGAACACCGAGGGGTTCACCGCCCTGATCGACGCCAATCGGGGCTGCTTCGAAGCCTTCCGGGCCGTCTACGAGTGCGCGGTGCCAGTCGTCGCCGCGGTCAACGGCTTCTGCGTGGGCGGCGGCATCGGGCTGGTCGGCAACGCCGACGTCATCGTCGCCTCCGATGACGCCACGTTCGGTCTGCCGGAGGTCGAGCGCGGCGCACTCGGTGCGGCCACCCACCTGTCCCGGCTGGTTCCCCAGCACATGATGCGCCGGCTGTTCTTCACCGCCGCGACCGTCAGCGCGGAGACGCTGCACCACTTCGGTTCGGTGCACGAGGTGGTGCCGCGGGCCGACCTCGGCGAAGCCGCCCTGCGCGTCGCCCGCGATATCGCATCCAAGGACACCCGGGTGATCCGGGCCGCAAAGGAGGCGTTGAACTTCATCGACATCCAGCCGGTCAACGCGCGATACCGGATGGAGCAGGGCTTCACGTTCGAGCTGAACCTGGCCGGTGTCTCCGATGAGCACCGCGACGCGTTCGCCGGGACATCGAAGGGTGAAAAGGCGTGATCCGGCGGGCAGGAGTGAAGCGACAGGGGACGAAGTGGTAGACAAGCGAACAACTCTCGACGAGGCCGTCTCGGCTGTCGAAAGCGGGATGACGATCGGCATCGGCGGCTGGGGCTCGCGACGCAAGCCCATGGCCTTCATCCGCGCACTGCTGCGCACCGACGTCACCGACCTGTCCGTCGTCACCTACGGTGGCCCCGATCTCGGGTTACTCTGCTCGGCCGGCAAGGTCAAGCGCGTCTACTACGGCTTCGTCTCCTTGGATTCGCCGCCGTTCTACGACCCGTGGTTCGCCAAGGCCCGCACCACCGGTGCGATCGAGTCGCGGGAGATGGACGAGGGCATGCTGCGCTGCGGCCTGCAAGCCGCCGCCCAGCGACTGCCGTTCCTGCCGACCCGGGCCGGGCTGGGCAGCGACGTCCGGGCGTTCTGGGGCGAGGAGCTCAAGACCGTCACCTCGCCGTATCCCACCGATAGGGGCTTTGAGGAGCTCGTGGCCATGCCGGCGCTGAACCTCGACGTCGCGCTGGTGCATATGAATCTCGGTGACGCCCAGGGTAATGCCGCCTACACCGGCATCGACCCGTACTTCGACGACCTGTTCCTGATGTCGGCGCGGACGCGGTTGCTCTCGGTGGAGAAGGTGGTGTCCACCGAGGAGCTGGTGAAATCCGTTCCAGTGCAGACCCTGTTGATCAACCGGATGATGGTCGACAGTGTCGTCGAGGCGCCGAACGGCGCGCACTTCACCACCGCCGAGCCGGACTACCGCCGCGACGAGAAGTTCCAGCGCCACTACGCCGAAGCCGCGGCATCCGAGGAGGGCTGGGCCCAGTTCGTCTCGACCTACCTGTCGGGCAGTGAAGCCGATTACCAGGCTGCCGTGCGGAAGTTCAAGGAGTCGACCGAGGAAGGCCGAGCATGATATCCGCGACACGCGCTGAGGTGTGCGCCGTCGCCTGCGCCGAGTTGTTCCGCGACGCAGGCGAAATCATGGTCAGCCCGATGGCCAATATGGTGTCGATCGGCGCCCGGCTGGCACGCCTGACCTTCTCGCCCGACATCCTGCTGACCGACGGCGAGGCTCGCATCCTCGCCGACACCCCGGCGATGGGTGCCACCGGAGCCATCGAAGGCTGGATGCCGTTCGGTCGCGTCTTCGAGACGCTCGCCTGGGGCCGGCGCCATGTGGTGATGGGTGCCAACCAGATCGACCGCTACGGCAACCAGAACCTGTCCGCGTTCGGGCCGCTGCAGCATCCGACGCGGCAGATGTTCGGCGTGCGCGGCGCGCCGGGCAACACCATCAACCACGCGACGAGCTACTGGGTGGGCAACCACTCCCCGCGGGTCTTCTGCGACACCGTCGACATCGTGTCCGGGATCGGTTGGGACAAAGTCGATCCGGACAATCCGGCGTACCGCTTCGTCAATGTCTTCCGGGTGGTGACCAACCTCGGCGTGTTCGACTTCAACGGTCCCGACCACACCATGCGGGCGCTGTCGCTGCACCCGGGTGTGAGCCCCGAAGACGTCGCCGAGAACACCTCGTTCGAGGTGCACGGCCTCACCGACGCCGAGACCAGCCGACTGCCCTCCGGCGAGGAGCAGAAGCTGATCCAAGAGGTGATCGACCCAAAGGGCCTCAGGGACCGAGAGGTGAAGTAGGGAGATGGCCGCGTCATTGAAGACCCCGCTCACCGAGCTCATCGGCATCGAACATCCCGTCGTGCAGACCGGGATGGGCTGGGTTGCCGGCGCCCGGCTGGTGTCGGCCACGTCCAATGCCGGCGGCCTGGGCATTCTCGCCTCGGCGACAATGACCATCGACGAGCTGTCCACCGCGATCGGCAAGGTCAAGGCCGCCACCGACCGTCCCTTCGGGGTGAACATCCGCGCCGACGCCGCCGATGCCGGGGATCGTGTGGACCTGATGATCCGCGAGGGCGTCAAGGTCGCTTCCTTCGCCCTGGCACCCAAGCAGGAACTGATCGCACGGCTCAAAGAGGCCGGCTCGGTCGTCATTCCGTCCGTCGGCGCGGCCAAGCACGCCCGCAAGGTGGCGAGCTGGGGCGCCGACGCGGTGATCGTGCAGGGCGGTGAAGGCGGCGGCCACACCGGACCGGTAGCCACCACCCTGCTGCTGCCCTCGGTACTCGATGCGGTGGACATCCCGGTGGTCGCCGCCGGCGGCTTCTTCGACGGGCGCGGCCTGGCCGCGGCGCTGTCCTACGGGGCCGCCGGGGTGGCCATGGGAACCCGTTTCCTGCTGACCTCGGACTCCACGGTGCCCGAGGAGATCAAGCAGCGCTACCTGCAGGCCGCCCTCGACGGGACCGTCGTCTCCACCCGGGTCGATGGCATGCCACATCGCGTCCTGCGCACCCAGCTGGTCGAGAAGCTCGAAAGCGGCTCGCCGATAAGAGGTTTCGCCGCCGCGGTGGGCAATGCCGCCAAGTTCAAGAAGATGTCGCAGATGAGCTGGCCGGCGATGATCCGCGACGGCCTGGCCATGCGCCACGGCAAGGACCTCACCTGGTCGCAGGTGCTGATGGCCGCGAACACCCCGATGCTGCTGAAGGCCGGCCTGGTCGAGGGCAACACCGAGGCCGGCGTGCTGGCCTCCGGACAGGTCGCCGGCATCATCGAGGATCTGCCGTCATGCGCCGAGCTGGTGCCGGCCATCGTCGCCGAGGCGATCGAACACCTCCAGAGCGCCGCCGCATTCGTCGAACAGGAGTAGGTTGGGCGGTGCACGACACCGCTCGAAAGCTCGCTCCTCGACGCCGGGAGACAGCATGGCTCTCGCACCGGACACCTGGCCGCGGCAGTTCCGCGACCTGATCCGACAGTCCAACAAGTACCTGCTCAATCCACTGATGCTGCGGCTGGCGGGCACCCGCTACTGGTACGCGTCGGTGGTCCACCACACCGGCCGCCGTTCGGGAAAGCAGTACGCCACCCCGGTGGTCGTCGACCGTATCGGCGACCGGTTCATCGTTCCGCTGCCCTACGGCACCCAGGTCGACTGGGTGCGTAACGTGTTGACCGCGGGACGCGCCGGCATCACCACCAAGGGCCAGACCTACGAGGTCCACTCCCCCGAGCTCATCGACGCGACCGAGGCCCTTCCCCTGTTGCCGCGGGAGCGACGCCGGACGTTCGAGCGGACCGGCATCGACCACTTCCTGCGGGCCACCATCACCGAATGAGGTCATCGGCTTCACTCTCGTCGACGACGACGAGCAGTTCCCGCCCGAGCAGACACAAACTTATGCCTAGAGGGTGGTTTTCGGCTGAGTTTGTGTCTGCTCGCGCAGAGAACTAGAGCCGCTCGATGATGGTGACGTTGGCGGTGCCGCCCCCCTCGCACATCGTCTGCAGTCCGTAGCGGCCGCCACGACGCTCGAGTTCGTTGAGCATCGTGGTGAACAGCTTGGCTCCGGTGGCGCCCAGCGGGTGACCGAGGGCGATCGCGCCGCCGTTGGGGTTGACCTTCTCCGGGTCGGCCTTGGTCTCCTTGAGCCAGGCCATGACCACCGGCGCGAACGCCTCGTTGATCTCGACGACGTCGATGTCGTCGATGGTCAGCCCGGCCTTCTCCAGCGCGTAGCGGGTCGCCGGGATGGGGCCGGTGAGCATGAACACCGGATCGGCGCCGCGGGCACTGATGTGGTGGATACGGGCGCGCGGGGTCAGCTTGTGATCGGCAACGGCCTGCTCTGAAGCCAGCAGCACCGCGCTGGCGCCGTCGGAGATCTGGCTGGCCATCGCCGCGGTCAGCCGCCCACCCTCGCGTAGCGGCTTGAGCCCGGCCATCTTCTCCAGGCTGGACTCCCGCGGCCCCTCGTCGGTGCGGAACTCCCCCACCGGCACGATCTCGTTCTCGAAGTGCCCGGCACGGATCGCGGCGAACGCCTTCTCGTGGCTGCGCAGGGAGAACTCCTCCATCTCCTCGCGGGACAGGTTCCACTTCTCGGCGATCATCTCCGCGCCACGGAACTGGGAGATCTCCTGATCGCCGTAACGGTGCAGCCAGTTCTCCGACTCGTTGGTCGGCGAGGTGAAGCCGAACTGCTCACCGACGATCATCGCCGACGAGATCGGGATGCGGCTCATGTTCTGCATGCCGCCGGCCAGGATCAGGTCCGCGGTGCCGGCCATGATCGCCTGCGCGCCAAAGGAGATTGCCTGCTGGCTCGACCCGCACTGCCGGTCGACGGTCACCCCGGGCACCTCTTCGGGGTAGCCGGCGGCCAGCCAGGTCAGCCGCCCGATGTTGCCGGCCTGCGGACCGATGGCGTCCAAGCAGCCGACCACCGCGTCGTCGACGGCGCCGGGATCGACGTCGACCCGGTCGAAGACTCCGCGGAAGGCCGCCACCCCGAGGTCGATCGGGTGCACACCGGCCAGCGAACCGTTGCGCTTTCCGACCGCGGTGCGTACGGCCTCGATGACGTATGCCTGTGAAGCGGGGGCCATGTCGATCTCCTTGTCAGTTGTTTGGCGCGGCTATGCCGCCCAGGACGATGGCGAGGTATTGGCGGCCGACCTCTTCGGCGCTGAGCGGTCCTCCAGGCTGATACCAACGTACGGAGACCCAGGTGGTGTCCCGGATGAACCGGTACACCACGTCGACGTCGATGTCGGGGCGGAAGTAGCCCTGCTCGACGCCGGAGTTGAGGAGGTCGTGCCACATCTTGCGCTGCTCTTTGTTGCGCGCATCGACGAAGTCGAACTGGGGTAACGAGGACAGTCGCTTGGCTTCGTCCTGGTAGATCACCACTTGGGCGTGCCGGTGCTCGATCGCCTCGAACGACGCCATGAATAGGCCTTTGAGCCGTTCGAGCGGATTGGGTTCGGATTCGACGATCTGCTGATAGCGCGCGAAGAGCCAGTCCAGGAAGCCACGCAGGACCTCCTCGACCATCTGCTCCTTGCTCTTGAAGTGGTGATAGAGGCTGCCAGACAGAATGCCCGCCGAGTCGGCGATGTCGCGCACGGTGGTCGCGCGCAGGCCGCGTTCGGCGAACATCGTCGCGGCGAGATCGAGAAGCTCGTCGCGACGGCTGACCGGCTGCTCTGTCATGGGTGCTGGCTCGATACTGAAATCACTTCTCCGGTCAGATAACTGGAGTAGTCACTGGCCAGGAAGGCGATGGTGGCCGCGATCTCCCATGGCTCGGCCGCACGGCCGAATGCCTCACCCTCGGAGAGCCGGTCGAGCAGATCCGCCGAGCTGACCTTCTCCAGGAACTTGTGCCGCGCGATACTCGGCGACACCGCGTTGATCCGCACGCCGAATTCGACGGCTTCGATTGCGCTGCAGCGGGTCAGTGCCATCACACCGGCCTTGGCCGCGGCGTAGTGCGACTGCGAGTGCTGCGCGCGCCAGCCCAACACGCTGGCGTTGTTGACGATCACCCCTCCGTGTCCGGCCTCGCGGAAGTAACGCAGCGCGGCGCGGGTCGCCCGCATCACCGAGGTCAGGGTGACGTTGAGGACGCGGTCCCACTCCTCGTCGGCCATGTCGACGACCGGTGTTTGTCCGCCGAGTCCGGCGTTGTTCACCAGGACGTCAAGGCGTCCCATCCGGGCGGTGGTGGAGGCGATCAGCGCGTCGACCTGCGCGGTGGACGTGACGTCGCACACCACGGCTTCGACCCGCCCGAGGCCCAATTCGGCCAGCTGGTCCCGGGTTTCGCCGAGCCGGCGTTCATGGTGGTCGGAGATGACCACATCGGCGCCTTCGGCCAACGCGCGGCGCGCCGTGGCCGAGCCGATGCCGGTGCCGGCGGCCGCCGTCACGACGACGACCTTGCCGGTCAGCAGGCCGTGCCCGTCGATCTCCTTGGGGGCTTCGGTCAATGACGCCACTAGCCCTTCACCTCTCGCGGCAGGCCGAGCACGCGCTCGGCGATGATGTTGCGCTGGATCTCGTTGGAGCCGCCATAGATTGTGTCAGCCCGGGAGAACAGGAACAGGCGCTGCCACTCATCGAAGTCGCCGTCGGCCATCACCAGCCCGGACTTGCCCTCGATCTCCATGGCCAGCTCGCCGAGGTCGCGGTGCCAGTTGGCCCACAGCAGCTTCGACACGTTATCCATCCCCGGCTGCTCGACGTCCATGGTCGCGAGCGCATAGGAGCGCATGGTCTGCAGGCCCACCCACGCCCGGGTGAGCCGCTCGCGGATCAGCGGGTCGTCGATGGCTCCGTTGGCCTTGGCCAACTCGACGATGCCGGAAAGCTCACGGGCATAACGGATCTGCTGGCCGAGCGTGGAAACGCCCCGTTCGAAGGTGAGCGTCCCCATCGCCACCCGCCAACCGTCGCCTGGCTCGCCCACGACCAGATCGGCGTCGGTGCGGGCGTCGGTGAAGAACACCTCGTTGAACTCCGAATCGCCGGTCAACTGGATGATCGGGCGAATCTCGACGCCCGGCTGGTCCAGCGGCACCAGCAGGTACGACAGGCCGGCGTGGCGCTTGGAGCCCTTCTCGGTGCGCGCGACCACGAAGCACCACTGTGCCCAGTGCGCCAGCGACGTCCACACCTTCTGCCCGTTGAGCACCCACTTGTCGCCGTCGAGCACGGCTGTGGTGGCGACGTTGGCCAGGTCGCTGCCGGCGCCGGGTTCGGAGTAGCCCTGTGACCACAGTTCGGTGACGTCAAGGATGCGCGGCAGGAACCGCTGCTGCTGCTCGGGAGTGCCGAACGCGATCAGCGTCGGTCCGAGGAGTTCCTCGCCCAGGTGGTTGACCTTGTCGGGTGCGTCGGCCTTGGCGTACTCCTCGTAGAAGGCCACTCGGTGCGCCACCGACAGCCCACGGCCGCCGTGTTCCACCGGCCAGCCCAGACAGGTCAGCCCGGCGGCAGCCAGGTGACGGTTCCACGCCAGTCGCTCTTCGAAGGCCTCGTGCTCGCGACCCGGGCCGCCGAGGCCCTTGAGCGCGGCGTATTCACCGACCAGATTGTCGGCCAGCCACTCGCGGACCTCAGCCCGGAACTCCTCGACCGTTATCACCCTTGTAGGCTAACCTACCAAGCACTTGCTTTGTTAGCGCGGTGGCGATGTCCGCCCGTCTGACACTTCCAGAGGAGCCTCGATGACGAGCCAGCCGAGAACAACACCGGCGGTGTTGGACCGGATGGCCGTCGAGTACGCCGACCATCAGGCAGTGGTCACCGCCGAGCGCAGCTTCACCTTCGCCGAACTGCGTGACGAGGTACGCCGCACAGCCGCGGCGATGATCGGGTTCGGGGTGGCCGCCGGTGACCGCGTCGCCATCTGGTCGCCCAACACCTGGCATTGGGTGATCGCCTGCCTGGCCACGCATTACGCGGGTGCGGTGATGGTGCCGCTGAACACCCGCTACACCGCTGCCGAGGCCACCGACATCCTGGCCCGCACCGAGGCGCCGCTACTGTTCGGGATGGGCCGCTTCCTGGGCGCCGACCGCGTCGCCGACCTCGACCGTGCCGCGCTGCCCGCCCTGCGCCACATCGTCCGCATCCCGGTCGACGCCGACGACACCGGCCCGGCCGACAGCTGGGACGACTTCCTGGCTGGGCCGCGGGCACCGCTGTCCGAGGTCGACGCCCGCGCCGCGGCGGTGCGCCCCGACGACGTCTCCGACATCCTGTTCACCTCGGGCACCACCGGGCGCAGCAAAGGCGTGCTGTGCGCGCACCGGCAGTCGCTGGACGCCCCGGCCGCGTGGGCGGCGTGCGGCGAGCTCACCAGCGCCGACCGTTACCTGTGCATCAACCCGTTCTTCCACAATTTCGGCTACAAGGCCGGCATTCTCGCCTGCCTGCAGACCGGCGCAACCCTGCTCCCGCAACTGACCTTCGACCCCGAGCAGGCGATGCGGGTGGTCGCCGAACAGCGCATCACCGTGCTGCCCGGCCCGCCGACGATCTTCCAGACCCTGCTGGATCACCCCGCCCGCGCCGACTACGACCTGAGTTCGCTGCGGTTCGCGGTCACCGGCGCGGCAACGGTCCCGGTGGTGCTCATCGAGCGGATGCAGGCCGAGCTCGACTTCGACATCGTGCTCACGGCCTACGGCCTGACGGAGGCAAGCGGTTTCGGCACCATGTGTCGGGCCGACGACGACGCGGTCACGGTGGCGACCACCTGCGGGCGGCCGATCGCCGACTTCGAGCTGCGGATCGACTCGCCCGATTCCGGCGGCGCCGGCGAGGTGCTGCTGCGTGGGCCCAACGTGATGCTCGGCTACCTCGACGATCCGGCGGCCACCGATGCGGCGATCGACGCCGACGGCTGGCTGCACACCGGTGACGTCGGCACCGTGGACGAGGCAGGCAACCTGCGCATCACCGACCGGCTCAAGGACATGTACATCTGCGGTGGCTTCAACGTCTACCCCGCCGAGATCGAACAGGTGCTGGCCCGCCTGGACGGTGTCGCCGACGCCGCCGTCATCGGCGTGCCCGACGAGCGCCTCGGCGAGGTCGGCAAGGCGTTCATCGTGCGCCGCCCCGACAGCGACCTCGACGAGCAGGCGGTCATCGACTACACCCGACAGCACCTGGCCAACTTCAAGACACCCCGCTCGGTGGTCTTCGTGGCAACCCTGCCGCGCAACCCTGGCGGGAAAGTAGTCAAACCCACACTGCGAGAGATGGTTTGATGGATCTCAGTTACGACGACGCCACCGAAGCCTTCCGCGAGGAAGTGCGGACCTTCCTGGCGGACAACAAGGACTCGTTCCCGACGAAGTCCTACGACACCGCAGAGGGGTTCGCCCAGCACCGGCATTGGGACCGCGTGCTGTTCGACTCCGGCCTGTCGGTGATCACCTGGCCGGAGCGCTACGGCGGCCGCGACGCGAGTCTGCTGCAGTGGGTGGTCTACGAAGAGGAGTACTTCCGGGCCGGCGCGCCGGGGCGGGCCAGCGCCAACGGCACGTCGATGCTGGCGCCCACCCTGTTCGCGCACGGAACCGAAGAACAGCTCGACCGTGTCCTACCGAAAATGGCCAGCGGCGAGGAGATCTGGGCCCAGGCGTGGTCGGAACCGGAGTCCGGTAGCGACCTGGCGTCGCTGCGTTCGACGGCCACCCAGACCGACGGCGGCTGGCTGCTCAACGGCCAGAAGATCTGGAGCAGCCGGGCACCGTTCGGCGACCGCGCCTTCGGCCTGTTCCGCTCCGACCCCACCGCCGAGCGCCACCGCGGCCTGACCTACTTCATGTTCGACCTCAAGGCACCCGGGGTGACAGTGCGGCCGATCGCCCAACTGGGCGGCGACACCGGCTTTGGAGAGGTGTTCTGCGACAACGTGTTCGTCCCCGACAACGACGTCATCGGCAGCGTGCACGAAGGCTGGCGGGCCGCGATGAGCACGACCAGCAACGAACGCGGCATGTCGCTGCGCAGCCCGGCCCGATTTCTGGCGCCGGCCGAACGGCTCGCCACCGAGTGGCGGAACCGGGGTGCGGATCCGGCCTTCGCCGACCGGGTGGCCGACGCCTGGATTAAGGCCCAGGCCTATCGGCTGCACACCTTCGGCACGGTGACCCGGGTGGCCGCTGGCGGCGAGCTCGGTGCGGAGTCGTCGGTGACCAAGGTGTTCTGGTCGGATCTCGACGTGGCACTGCACCAGACCGCCTTGGAGCTGCGCGGCGCGGATGCCGAGCTCGCCGACTCCTGGAACGACGGCCTGCTGTTCGCCCTCGGCGGTCCGATCTACGCCGGCACCAACGAGATTCAGCGCAACATCATCGCCGAGCGGCTGCTCGGACTGCCCAGAGAACCGTCCGCGAACGCCGGGAAGAGCAAATGAGATTCGCACTCGACGAACAGCAGCGCGACTTCGCGGCCAGTATCGACGCCGCGTTGAGCGCCGCGGACGTCCCCGCCGCCGTCCGCGCCTGGGCACAGGGCGACACCGCACTCGGACGCAAGATCTGGTCGACGCTGACCGACCTGGGCGTCACGGCGCTGGTGGTGCCGGAGCAGTACGACGGGATCGGCGCCCACCCGATCGACCTGGTGGTCGCGATGGAGCGCCTCGGGCGCTGGTGCGTGCCAGGCCCGTTGACCGAATCCATCGCGGTGGCACCGGTTCTGCTCGCCGGAGAGGACCACGGGGCGGAGCGGTCGGCCGCCCTGGCCTCCGGGGAGCTGATCGCGACGGTGGCCCTGCCGCCGTCGGTGCCGCGCGCGGTGAGTGCCGACTTCGCCGGTGTGACGCTGCTGGCCCGCGACGGCCAGGTCGGCGACGCCACCGCCGGGGCCGGCCACGAATCCGTCGACCCCACCCGCACGCTCTTCGACATCACGGCCAGCGGGGACACCCGCCCGGCCGACGTCGAGCGGGCCTTCGAGTTCGGCGCACTGGCCACCGCGGCGCAACTGGTCGGCGCGGGCCAGGCCATGCTGGACATGTCGGTCGACTACGCCAAGCAGCGCAGCCAGTTCGGCCGCGTCATCGGCAGCTATCAGGCCATCAAGCACAAGCTCGCCGACGTCCACATCGCCGTCGAGCTGGCCCGCCCGCTGGTCTACGGGGCGGCGCTGTCGCTGGCTGACGGCTCGCCGGACATCGCGCGTGACGTCAGTGCCGCCAAGGCCGCCGCCTCCGACGCGGCCCTGCTGGCCGCGCGGTCATCGCTGCAGACCCACGGCGCCATCGGGTTCACCTCCGAGCACGACCTGTCGCTGTGGCTGCTGCGGGTCCAAGCGCTGCACTCCGCGTGGGGCGACCCGACCACACACCGGCGACGCGTGCTGGAGGCACTGGCATGACCTCCCTCGACGAACGGCAGATGCTGCGCGACACCGTTTCCGCGCTGGTCGACAAGCACGCGTCGGCGGCGGCGGTGCGCGCGGCGATGCAGTCCCCATGCGGGTATGACGAGGCGTTGTGGACCATGCTGTGCGAACAGGTCGGGGTGGCCGCCCTCGTCGTCCCCGAGGACCTCGGCGGGGCCGGCGGCGAATTGGCCGATGCCGCAGCTGTTCTCGAAGAGCTGGGCCGCGCCCTGGTACCCACGCCGCTGCTCGGCACCACGCTGGCCGAGCTGGCACTGCTGGCCGCCGTCGAAACTGGAGACGACCCCGACACCGGCATCCTCGAGCAGCTCGCCACCGGAGCGGTGATCGGCGCGGTGGTGTTCGACCCCGGCTACGTGGTCAACGGTGACATCGCCGACGTGGTGGTCGGCTGCGAGAACGGCGCGCTGACCCGCTGGACCGACGTCACCGCCGAGGCGGTCCCGACGATGGACCCGACCCGCCGGCTGGCGCGTCTGACCGCCGGGACGACCGCGGTGATCGGCACCGATCCCGGGTTGGCCGACCTCGCGGCGATCCTGCTCGCCGCCGAACAGATCGGCGCCGCCACCCGCTGCCTGGAACTGACCGTCGACTACACCAAGGACCGGGTGCAGTTCGGCCGTCCGATCGGCAGCTTCCAGGCGCTCAAGCACCGGATGGCCGACCTGTACGTCGCCGTGCAGTCCGCACGCACCCTGGTCGGTGACGCCGTCGCCCAGCCCGGCCCGACGGCCGCGGCGATGGCCCGGCTGGCGGCCAGCGAGGCGTTCAGCAAGGTCGCCGGCGAGGCCGTCCAGATGCACGGCGGCATCGCGATCACCTGGGAGCACGACATCCAGCTGTACTTCAAGCGCGCGCACGCCAGCGCCCAGCTGTTCGGGCCGCCGCGCGACCAACTGCGCCGGCTCGAAACCGAGGTGTTCTAACCTGAGTTCGGTGAAGGCCAGCTCGCTCGACCTGCCCCGTCCGATTGGTTATGTGCTCGGTGGGGGTGGCAGCCTCGGCGCGGTCCAGGTCGGCATGTTGCAGGCGCTCAGCGAGCGCGACCTGGGTCCCGACCTGGTCGCCGGCACTTCGGTGGGGTCGATCAACGGGGCGGTGCTCGCCTCGGACCCACTCGGAGCTGCCAACCGGCTCTCTCACGCCTG
Organism: Mycolicibacterium sp. CBM1; assembly: GCF_054073305.1. Taxonomy (NCBI): domain Bacteria; kingdom Bacillati; phylum Actinomycetota; class Actinomycetes; order Mycobacteriales; family Mycobacteriaceae; genus Mycobacterium; species Mycolicibacterium sp. CBM1. The sequence goes on from NZ_JBSXPP010000005.1 coordinate 203,985, forward strand.
GGCGCGGATGACCCGGGAGAAGGTATTCCCCGGCGGGCTGGTCGCGCAGGCGCTGATGTTGCAGCGGGTCAAGACCCACCTGTTCCCCAACACGGGGCTGGCCGCCGTCATCGCCGATTTCCTGGGTCCGACGACGGACTTCGCCGATCTGGTCCTGCCGTTCGCCGCCGTCACCGTCGACGTCGCCACCGCGCAGCCGCACGTGCTGCGGGAGGGTCCGCTGCTGCCGGCGCTGCTGGCCAGCGCTGCCATTCCCGGCATCTACCCACCCGTCGACCTCGGCGGCCTGCGCCTCTACGACGGCGGGGTGGTGGCCAACGTCCCGATGCGCCAGGCCGTCGCGATGGGCGCCCGCTCGCTAGTGGTGCTGGACTGCTTCTTCCCCGGCCAGCTGCCGAGTTCGACCGACACCATCGCCGACATCCTCCTGTACACCGCGCTGGTAACCATGCACTCGCAGTCGGTGTCCGAGGCGACGCTGGTGGGGGAGAGCATTCCGGTGGTATACCTGCCCGGACCGGCGCCCCGGCTGGTCTCGCCGCTGGACTTCAGCCACACCGCCGAGCTGATCGAAGACGCCTACCTGGCGGCGCGACAGTTCCTCGAGGAGCTTCGGGTCGACGGGCCCGGGCTCTACCGCCAGCGGCCGCCGGAGAAAGGTGCTCTAGCGTGACCCCGGTGAACGATCGTGTCGCGGCGCGGGCTGGAATCCCACCGTTCTACGTGATGGACGTGTGGCTGGCCGCCGCCGAGCGACAGCGCATCCACGGCGATCTGGTGAACCTCTCGGCCGGGCAGCCCAGTGTCGGTGCCCCCGAGCCGGTGCGGGCGGCCGCGGCGGCGGCGCTGGAAGCCAATCAGCTGGGCTACACCGTCGCCCTGGGCATCCCGGAGCTGCGCGAGGCGATCGCCACCTCCTATGCCGACCGGTACGGCCTGGCCGTCGACGCCGACGACGTGGTGGTGACCACCGGCTCGTCGGGCGGTTTCCTGCTGGCCTTCCTGGCCTGCTTCGACCCCGGCGACCGGGTGGCGATCGCCAGCCCCGGCTATCCCTGCTATCGCAACATCCTCTCGGCGCTGGGCTGTGAGGTGGTGGAGCTCGCGTGCGGGCCACAGACCCGATTCCAGCCGACCGTGCAGATGCTCGCCGAACTGGACCCGCCGGTGCAGGGCGTGATCGTGGCCAGCCCGGCCAACCCGACCGGCACAGTGATCGGAGCCGACGAGCTCGCGGCGATCGCGTCGTGGTGCGACGAGACCGGGGCCAGGCTGATCAGCGACGAGGTGTACCACGGTCTGGTCTACCCGGGCGCGCCGGAGACGTCGTGCGCGTGGCAGACGTCTCGCAATGCCGTTGTAGCGAACAGCTTTTCGAAATACTTCGCGATGACGGGCTGGCGGCTGGGCTGGCTACTGGTGCCCCGCAAGCTGCGCCGGGCGGTGGACCGCCTGACCGGTAACTTCACCATCTGCCCGCCGGTGTTGCCGCAGTATGCAGCGGTGGCGGCGTTCACCCCAGAGGCCGTCGCCGAGGCGCAGGGTCACCTGCACCAGTACACCGCCAACCGGGAGACGCTGCTGAGCGGTCTGCGCCAGCTCGGCATCACCCGGCTAGCCCCCACCGACGGCGCGTTCTACGTCTACGCCGACGTGTCCGACTTCACCTCGGACTCGTTGTCGTTCTGCGAGAAGCTGCTCGCGGACACGGGATTGGCGATCGCGCCCGGCATCGACTTCGACACCGTGCACGGCGGATCGTTCGTGCGACTGTCTTTCGCGGGGCCTGCCGGTGACATCGACGAAGCGCTGCACCGGCTCGGCCCGTGGCTGGGCGCCTGAGCCTTCGGGATCAGCATCGACTGTGCGTCCATGGCGTCGACTGTGCGCCCACGGCAGCATTTCAGGAGACCGACAACCCAGGACGCACACTCGAAGCCGCCAACGCACAGTGAACTGCGGCTCAGCGGGCGCTCCACCCGCCGTCCATGGTGTAGGACGCGCCCGTCACCATCGCCGCGGCGGGTGAGGCCAGCCAGGCCACCAGGCTGGCGACTTCTTCGGGCTCGACCAGTCGCTTGATCGCGCTCTCGCTGAGCAGGATCTTCTCGACGACGTCCTGCTCGCCGATGCCGTGGGCGCGCGCCTGATCGGTAATCTGCTTGCTGACCAACGGCGTTCGCACATAACCGGGATTCACACAGTTGCTGGTCACCCCGTGCGTACATCCGGGGCAGCGCGGCACGGATCAACAGGAACGGCGCTTCGGCCATGAGCGCAAGCAGCATCTGGTATCGGCGTGCACCTGAACCTTGAGGTAAGTGATGGAGAAGGTGACCACCAGGTAGTACATGATGTTCTCCGCGACCCGAAGGCCCATCGCGGTGAAAACTCCACGCGGATAACGCTTCAGCACCTCGAATAGTCCGTAGGAGGTGGCCTTGACCTGTTCGGCCTCCCGCTGCGCCTCGACGAAGATCGGTGCATCGGTGACCTTGGTCCGCACGTAGTACCCAACGAGCACCACGACCGCCGAGAGCCAGAACGCCACCCGCCAGCCCCACGACAGGAACGCGGCCTCGGTCAGCGTCCCGGTCAGCGTCAGCAGCACCACCGTCGCGAGCATGTTGCCCACCGGGACTCCGGCCTGAGGCCAGCTCGCCCAGAATCCGCGATCGCGGTTGGGACTGTGCTCGGCGACCAGCAGCACCGCGCCACCCCACTCGCCACCGACCGCGAACCCCTGGATGAAGCGCAGCACGACCAACAACGCGGGCGCCCAGTAGCCGATCTGACCGAACGTCGGCAGGCAGCCCATCAGGGAGGTCGAGACGCCCACCAGCACCAGGCTGAACTGCAGCAGTTTCTTTCGTCCGTGCTTGTCGCCGAAATGGCCGAACACCACGCCACCCAGCGGGCGTGCCGCGAATCCGACCGCGTAAGTGATGAACGCGGCGAGGATCGCATCTAGGCCACGACGACCCGGCGCAGCCCGCTTGCCACGTTCGTCACGCTCATCGCTGCCCCCTCCTCGGCATCTAGTGCCCCTCGACTGCCCACCTGTGATGGCGGCCACACCCAACTGAGTATTGGCGCACGTCACGCCGGGGCGCAATGCCGAAATGCGCAGGATCGGTCTGCGAGAATGCAGATTGCGACGTGGGGTTCCGTCTCCCGGCGGAAGGTCGAGGCAGCTCGCCGGAACCGGCGCGCGCTGAGCCTAAATATTGCGGTGGAGCGCGGGAGCTGGTGGGCTCATCGCATGCCCTTCATCGACCACGACCGCGGCCGCGCCTATTACCGGCACTGGGCCGCGCCCCGGCCGCGAGCCGCCGTCATCTTCTTGCACGGCTTCGGCGAGCACACCGGGGTTTACCACCGATTGGGATTCTCGCTCAACGCCGCCGACATCGACCTGTGGGCCGTCGACCAGTTCGGTCACGGGCTGTCGCCGGGCGAGCGCGGGGATTTCGGCAGGATCGAGGACAGCTCGGCACTGGCAGACACACTGACCGAGCTGGCCGAGCAGGCGACACCGGATATACCCCTGATCGCACAGGGCCATTCCTTCGGAGCGGTGGTCACCCTGTTCCGGCTGCTGGCCAACCCCGAACGATATGCGGCGGCGGTGGTTTCGGGCGCGCCCTTGGTTCCGGTGCCCGAGCTTCTCGGCGGGGACTCGGTCGACCTCGACCCGAGCTGGCTTTCTGGCGACCCGTTCTATCTGGACGCCATGGAGAACGATCCGCTGGCGTTCGTCGACTCCGACGCGACGTCGCTGACCCGCGAGCTCGACCGCGCGTGGGACCACTTCGGTGCTGAGTTACCGAAGCTGACCGTGCCCACGCTGGCCATTCACGGCGAGCTCGACCCGATCGCACCCGTGAGTGCGCTGCGGGCCTACGCCGACGAGATCGAGGCGTTGCGGTTGCTGGAGTTCGCCGGCGCGCACCACGACATCCTCAATGAGACGGCGCACCGCGAGGTCGCGGCGGCGATCGTCGGCTACGTCGACGATGTGACGTAACGCTGCCGAGCGAGCCGGCTACAGCCAGGTGTCGGTAGTGGTGGTCGTCAGGAACGCCTCGAGGTCGTCGCGCCACTGGGCTGGGGTGTTCTTGTCCGGCTCGATACCGGTGTACTCACCCCGATAGAACAGCAGCGGGCGCGGCTTGACCTTCGGCACTTCCGAAAGGGATTGCACCGCACCGAAAACCACGAAGTGGTCGCCGCCGTCGTGCACCGAGGCCACCGTGCAGTCGATATGGGCCAGCGATCCGTCCAGCACAGGAGAACCCAGCGGCGAGAGGGTCCATTCGACGCCGGCGAACTTGTCGGGTTCCCTGGAACCGAATCGGGCGCATACCTCGCGCTGCTGTTCGGTCAGCACGTTGACACAGAACTTGCCGCTGGCCTCGATCGCCTGCCACGACCGCGACACCTTGGTGGGGCAGAACAACACCAGCGGCGGGTCGAGCGACAGCGCCGCGAACGACTGGCAGGCGAAGCCGACCGGCACTTCGTCGTGCACGGTGGTGATGATGGTGATCCCCGTGCAGAACTGGCCCAGCACGTGGCGGAACGTGCGGGGGTCGATCTCCGCGGCAGCCATCGGCTACTTGAATCCGACGGAGAAGTCGTGGCCCCACAGACTGACCGCGGTGCTCTCCCGCGCAACCCAGCCGTTGTCCTCGACCTGCAAACCCTCACAACCGAATTCGATATCGAAGCCACCGGGAGTCTTCATATAGAACGACAGCATCTTGTCGTTGGTGTGCCGGCCCAGCGTCGCCGACATCTTGACCTTGCGGCGGTATGCGCGGTCCAGACAGAGGCCGACGTCGTCGGAGTTCTCCACTTCGACCATTAGGTGCACGATGCCGGTCGGGTTCGGCATCGGCATGAAGGCCAGCGCGTGGTGGCGCGGGTTGCAGCCGTAGAACCGCAGCCAGACCGGGTCGCCGTCGGCCGGGCGTCCCGCAATCTGCGGGGGCAGGCTCATCGAATCGCGCAACCGGAAGCCCAGCACGTCCTGGTAAAACGCCTGTGCCGCAGCGTCATCGTCGCAGGTGAGCACGACGTGGCCCAGGCCCTGTTCGCCGGTCACGAACTTGTGGCCGTACGGGCTGACGAACCGGCGGCCCAGATACTGCGCCCCGTGGAACGCCTCCAGCACGTTGCCGGCCGGGTCGGAGAAACGGATGAGTCCCTCGACGCGCCGTTCGGACTTGTCCTCACGGGTGCCCTCGGCGAAGTCGACGCCCGCCTTGGCCAAGCTCTCGCGCAGGCTCTGCAGCGCCGCGGCGTCGGCGACTTCCCAGCCGGAAACCAGCAGCCGGTCCTTTTCACCGGGCACGATCACCAACCGGGCCGCGAACTCGTCCATGCGCAGATACAGCGCATCGGGGTTGGCCCCGTCGCCCTCCACCATGCCGAGCACTTTGAGCGCGAACTCTCGCCAGGCCGCCATGTCAGTGGCCTCGATCCGCATGTAGCCCAGCGCTTTCAGCGTCATGCCCCACCTCCGAGGAAATCAACGGTCAACTTGTTGAACTCGTCGAATTTCTCCAACTGAGCCCAGTGTCCACACTGTCCGAACACGTGCAGCTGTACACGCGGAATCTGCTTGAGCGCGACCAGGGCTCCGTCAAGCGGGTTGACCCTGTCCTCGCGGCCCCAGATCAGCAGTACCCGCTGACGCAGCTTGTACACGTCGCGCCACATCATGCCGAGCTCGAAATCGGCTCCGGCGAACGACTTTCCCATCGCCCGCGCGGCAGCCAGCGACTCGGGGGTACTGGCGATCGCGAACCGCTCCTCGACCAGTTCCGGGGTGATCAGCTTCTGGTCGTAGACCATGACGCGCAGGAACTTCTCCATGTTCTCCCGCGTCGGGTCGGCGGTGAACCGACCCAGCAGCTTGACCCCTTCGGTGGGGTCGGGCGCGAACAGGTTGACGCTCAGCCCGCCAGGGCCCATCAGGACCAGACGCCCCGCGCGGTCGGGGTTGTCCAGCGCGAAGCGCACCGCGGTCCCACCACCGAGTGAGTTGCCGACCAGGGCGGCGCGCTCGATCTTCAGATGGTCGAACAGATTGAGCAGAGCCGTTGCGCTGTAACGGTTGTACTGCTCGTGCTCGGTGCGCTTGTCGGAGTGGCCGTAGCCGGGCTGGTCGACGGCCAGCACGTGGAAGTGCTTGGCCAGCACCGGGATGTTTTTGGCGAAATTGGACCAGCTCGACGCGCCCGGACCCCCGCCGTGCAGCAGCACCACAGTCTGGGAGTGGCCGATACCGGCCTCGTGGTAGTGCAGCCGCATCGCGGATTCACCCGAACCGACCTCCGCGTAACGTGAGGTCGACTGATGAGTCAGCTCCTGCTGCTGTTCGGCTTCCTGGATGAAGGACGTCATCGATGTGGGCCGGTTACACCATCGTGTCGCCGAGCGGCAGCCCGAACTCCTGGTTGCCGAACATTACGTAGGCACGCTCGGCGTCGTTGGCGGCGTGCACCCGGCCGGCATGCGCGTCACGCCAGAACCGTTGCAGCGCAGTCTCGGTCTGCAGAGCCGTGGCGCCGGCGGCCTCGAAGAGCCGGTCGATGGCCAAGATGGCGCGCTGGCTGGCGCGGACCTGGTCGCGACGGGCCCTGGCGCGCAACTCCAGCGGGACCTCCTTGCCGGCACAGAGCAGGGCGTACTCGTCGGCGAGGTTGCCCGACAGCTGCCGCCAGGCGGCGTCGATGTCGCTGGCCGCCTCGGCGATGCGCACCTTGGCGAACGGGTCGTCCTTGGCCTTCTCACCGGCATAGGCGGCGCGCAGCCGCTTGCCCTGATGCTCGACGTGCGCGTCGTAGGCGCCGTAGGCCATGCCGACGATCGGAGTCGAGATGGTGGTCGGATGCATGGTGCCCCAAGGCATCTTGTAGACCGGGGCGGTATTGGCCTTCAGGCCGGGTGCGGTTCCGTCGCTCATCTGCTTGAACGACTGGAAGCGGTGGCGCGGCACGAAGACGTCCTTGATCTCCAGCGTCTTGGAGCCGGTGCCCTTCAGCCCGACCACATACCAGTCGTCGACGATCGTGTAGTCGCTGATCGGGATGAGGAAGCTGCCGAAGTCCACCGGACGGCCGTCCTTGATCACCGGGCCGCCGACGAAGGTCCAGCTGGCATGATCGCAGCCGGACGACCAGCGCCACGCACCGTTGACGATGTAACCGTCGCCGGCCTCGGTGACGACACCGGCACCCATCGGGGCGTATGACGAGGAGATCCGCACCGCGGGATCGTCACCCCAGACGTCCTCCTGGGCCTGCTGCTCGAACTGGGCCAGGTGCCAGTTGTGGACGCCGAGGATGCCGGTTGCCCACCCGGTGGAGCCGCAGGCACTGGCCACTCGGCGCACCGCCTCGAAGAACAGTGTCGGGTCGGCCTGCAGGCCGCCCCACTGCTCGGGCTGTACCAGCTTGAAGAATCCGACCTCTTCGAGTTCGGCAACGGTCGCGTCCGGGACGCGGCGCAGATCCTCGGTCTCCTGGGCGCGCCCGCGAATCGTCGGGAGCAGCTCGTCGATGCCGGCTAGAACCGTCTGCGCGTCACGCTGTTGAATGGACGTCACTGCAAGCCTCCCAGAATCTGCGTTACCGAACCCAAGACTAGAACACGTTACGATTTGTGTCGAGCAGCGGAAGCCTGCGGCTGGTAGCGGTATGCAATGCCGTTTCTGTAACCTGTTCTAGTTCGCATGAAGGAAGGCTAAGCAAGGTGACGCAGGTTCCGCCGGATGAGCCACTGGGCAGCCATGTGCTCGAGCTGGAAGTTCTCGACGTGGTCGAGGAGACCGCCGACGCGCGCTCGCTGGTGTTCGGCGTACCTGCTGGCGCAGACATCCCCGCCGAGCGGCTGCGCTACGCGCCGGGCCAGTTCCTGACGTTGCGCATCCCCAGTGATCGCACCGGGTCGGTGGCCCGCTGCTACTCACTGTGCAGCTCGCCGCACACCGACGACGCGCTGACCGTCACCGTCAAGCGCACCGTCGACGGCTACGCGTCGAACTGGTTGTGCGACCACGCCCACAAGGGCATGAAGATCCACGTGCTGGCCCCCTCGGGCACCTTCGTGCCGGCCAGCCTGGACGACGACTTCCTGCTGATCGGGGCGGGCAGCGGCATCACCCCCATGCTAGCCATCTGCAAGTCGGCCTTATCGGAGGCAAGTGGCCAGGTCACCTTGGTCTACGCCAACCGCGACGAGCGTTCGGTCATCTTCGCCGGGGCGCTGCGCGATCTCGCCGCCAAGTACCCCGACCGCTTCACGGTGGTGCACTGGCTGGAATCGGTGCAGGGCCTGCCGAGCGCGCCCGCGCTGAGCAAGTTGATGGCCCCCTACACCGACCGGCAGGCGTTCATTTGCGGTCCCGGCCCGTTCATGGCGGCGGCCCAAGCGGCCCTGTCAGCACTGTCCGTGCCGGCCAAGCAGGTGCACGTCGAAGTGTTCCGTTCCCTGGACACCGACCCGTTCGCGGCGGTGACGATCACCGACGACGGCGACGAGGCGCCCGCGACGGCCGTCGTCGAACTCGACGGCCAGACCCACACCGTGTCGTGGCCACGCAGCGCGACGCTGCTCGACGTGCTGCTGGACAAGGGTCTGGAGGTGCCGTTCTCCTGCCGCGAGGGGCACTGCGGGGCGTGCGCGGTGGTCAAGCGCAGCGGCGAGGTGCGGATGGACGTCAACGATGTCCTCGAGCCCGACGACATCGCCGAGGGACTGATCCTGGCCTGCCAGGCCAGGCCGGACTCCGACGCGGTCGAGGTCACCTACGACGAGTAGGCCAAGTCGCGTCCGTTCACGACAAGACTGGACTACCGCGGCAGTCCGAGCAGGCGTTCACCGGCCATCGTGAGCAGAATCTGCTCGGTGCCGCCGGCAATGGTCAGGCATCGGGTGTTGAGGAAGTCGTGCACGAAACCGTTCGCGCCGTCGCTGACCAGCCCGCCCGATTCACTGAGTTCCATCCGGAACTCCGCCAGCTCCTGCCGGTGCCGAACCCCGATCAGCTTGCGGGCGCTGGCTTGTGCGCTGGTGTCCTGACCGCTCACCGCCAGCTGCGCGATGCGCTGATCGAGCAGGGCGCCCGCCTGCGCAGACAGGATCAGTGCCCCCATCCGGTCCTGCAGCGCGGTGTCGAGTTCGCGCGCGGCCACCGCCCGCAGCATCTCCTCCATCGGGTTGCCCAGCGCGGTGCCCTGAGCCATGGCCACCCGCTCGTTGGCCAGCGTGGTGCGCGCCAATCGCCAGCCGTCGTTGACCTGACCGACCACCATCTCGTCGGGCACGAAGACGTCGTCGAAGAAAACCTCGTTGAACAGCTCGTCGCCGGTGATCTCCCGCAGCGGCCGGATCACGATGCCCGGCGAGCGCATGTCGACCAGGAAGTAGGTGATGCCCTTGTGCTTCGCCGCCTCGGGATCGGTGCGTGCCAGGCAGACACCCCAGTGCGCCTTCTGCGCGGCCGACGTCCACACCTTCTGTCCGGTGAGCTTCCAACCCCCTTCGGCCCGAACAGCTTTAGTGCGCAGCGACGCCAAATCCGAGCCGGCGCCGGGCTCGCTGAACAACTGGCACCAGATCAGCTCGCCGCGCAGGGTGGCCGGCACGAACCGGGTGATCTGCTCGGGTGTACCACCCTCGAGGATGGTCGGCACCGCCCACCACCCGATCACCAGATCCGGGCGCGCCACCCCGGCGGCGGCCAGCTCGGCGTCGATGAGCAGCTGCTCGGCCGGGGAGGCCTGGCGACCGTACGGTTTGGGCCAGTGCGGCGCGAGCAAGCCGCTGTCCGCCAGTGCGGGCTGACGCCGCTCGGCGGGCAGGGTCGCGACCTGGGCCACGGCCGCGGCGATCTCGGGCTGCAGATGGGCCACCGAATCCAGGTCGATATGCAGCTCACGACGCACTCCGGCCTGGGTCAGCGCAGCGACCCGGCGCAGCCACGCCGGGCGCCCGCCGAGGAACCGGCCGATGCTGTAGGCGCGGCGCAGGTACAGATGCGCGTCGTGCTCCCAGGTGATGCCGATACCGCCGAGGACCTGGATGCAGTCCTTGGCGTTGGCACTGGCCGAATCGATGCCGATGGCGGCGGCGATCGCGGCGGCGACGGCGAGTTGCTGGTCGTCCTCTCCCGATGCCGCGACCGCGGCGTCGGCCGCGGCGACGGCGGCCTGCTGAGAGCGCAGCAGCATCTCGGCGCACATGTGCTTGATGGCCTGGAAGCTGCCGATCGGCTTGCCGAACTGCTCGCGCACCTTGGCGTATTCGACGGCGGTGTCCAGCGTCCAGCGCGCCAGGCCGGCGGTCTCGGCGGCCAGCACGGTGGCAGCCAGGTCCTCGAACCTGCGGCGTGAGATCGCCAGCGTGGTCGCCGGCGCGGACTCCAGCGTCACTCGGGCCAGCGGCCGGGAGAAATCGGTGGCATCGAGCAGCTCAAGGCGCACCCCGTCGGCGGCGGCGTCGACCAGGACGACGTTCTCGCCCACCGGCAGTAGCAGCATGCCGGCGGCGTCGGCGCCCATTACGAAGTCGACGGTGCCCGACACCCGGCCGTTGTGCTCATCGAGATTCCCGACCAGCGCCACCCCGGCGGTGGTCTGGCCCGCGGCCAACGCGTCGAGCAGTTCGGGATCGGAGACGACCAGGGTGGCCAGCGCGGTCGTCGCCACCGGCCCGGGGATCAGCGCCCGAGCAGCCTCCTCGACCATCGCGCACAGGTCGGAGACGGTGCCGCCGGCCCCGCCTGCCTCCTCGGCGACCGCGACGCCGAACAACCCGAGCTCCGCTAGGCCGCGGTACAACGGCCGCCAGGCGTCCGGTGCCCCTTGTTCGACGTCACGGACCGCTGCCGGGGCACCGGCGGAGGCCGCCCAGCTGTGGACCAGCTCGCGGGCGGCAAACTGTTCGTCGGTGATGGTCGCAGACACCGTTGGCTCCTAGGTTTGGCACAGAAGGGCTGCTGAAAAGCGCGCACGCCCACTAGAACGTGTTCTAATAGTGCCAGCGATCCAGCGTCAAGTCGACTGGCATCGCAGCAGCACACACGGCTGTAGTGGGGGATCGAGAGGTGCGCGACGCACTGTAGCGATGCGTATCGTTTCCTCCAGTACACCCACGGAAGGAGCTGACCGTCCCATGTCATCGCCAGCGCAGAAGTCATCGCCCGGCGGTACGGGGTCGCAGCCACGTGAGGTTCTGCCGGTATCGGTGCTGGCCGAATCCGAGCTCGGATCCGAAGCACAGCGCGAACGCCGCAAGCGCATCCTCGACGCCACGATGGCCATCGCCTCCAAGGGCGGCTACGAGGCCGTGCAGATGCGAGCGGTCGCCGACCGTGCTGACGTCGCCGTCGGCACCCTCTACCGGTACTTCCCCTCCAAGGTGCACCTGCTGGTCTCGGCGCTGGCCCGCGAGTTCGAGCGCATCGACGGCAAGACCGATCGCGCGGCGGTCGCCGGCGGCACACCGTTCCAGCGGCTGAACTTCATGGTGAGCAAGCTCAACCGGGCCATGCAGCGCAACCCGCTGCTGACCGAGGCGATGACGCGCGCCTACGTGTTCGCCGACGCGTCCGCGGCTGGTGAGGTTGATCACGTGGAGAAGATCATCGACAGCATGTTCGCCCGCGCGATGAGCGACGGTGAACCGACCGAAGACCAGTACCACATCGCTCGCGTGATTTCCGACGTGTGGCTGTCGAATCTGCTGGCGTGGCTGACGCGTCGCGCCTCGGCAACCGATGTCAGCAAACGTCTCGACCTTGCGGTGCGACTGCTCATCGGCGACGAGGGCGAGCCCGGCCCCGCGTAGGGTCGGTGCCGTGGGTGAGCTTGAAGACGACTTGCGCCAAGCGCTGACCGACGCTGCCCGGGTCGGCCGACTTCTGGTGGCCTCGGACTTCGACGGCACTATCGCACCGATCGTCGCCAATCCGGCCGACGCCCGTCCGCTGCCGGCTGCCGCCGCCGCGCTGGCCGAATTGGCGGCGCTGCCGGCCACCAGCGCCGCGTTGATCTCCGGGCGCGCGCTGCGCGATCTGCGGGTGTTGTCGGGCGCCCCGGCCGGCGTGCACCTGGTCGGCAGCCATGGCTCGGAATTCGACGCCGACTTCCTCGACGCCGTCGACGACAAGGCGCGTGCGCTGCTCGCCGACCTGGAACAGACCATGGCCGCGCTGGCGCAGCGCTACCCGGGCACCACGATCGAGACCAAGCCCGTCAGCGTCGCGTTCCACGTCCGCAACGCCTCCCCCGAGCACGCCGAGCAGGCACTGGCCACCGCGCTGGACGCCGTGCGGGGCTGGGATGTTCACGTCACCGAGGGCAAGGCGGTGCGCGAGTTCGCGGTGATCGACACCGACAAGGGCGAAGCATTGACGCTGCTGCGCCGGCGCGACGAGGCCGACGTGGTCGTGTTCTTCGGCGACGACGTCACCGACGAGAAGGGGTTCGCCAGGTTGCAGAGCGGCGACGTCGGCGTCAAGGTCGGTTCGGGCGACACCCGCGCGACCTACCGGGTGCAGACCCCCGACGACATCGCGGCGGCCCTGCAATTCGTCTGCGACGAACGCCGGCACTTCCGGAGCTAGCCGGCTCAGCCCGGTGCGCCGGCGGTGCGACCCCGCACCAATTCGGTGGGCAGCATGTCGACGACGGGCATGCCGTCGCGCGGCGGGTTGTGCAGCAGCCGCCCGGCCCGCTTGCCCTTCTCCAGGCTGGGCTGCGACACCGTCGTCAAACCTCTGCTCAGCGCGTCGGGGATACCGTCGAACCCGGTGACCGTCATCTGTCCTGGAACGTAAATGCCATGTGCGCGTAGATAATCCATCGCCGACAATGCGAGCACGTCGGTGGTGCACATCAACGCGGTGATGCGTGGATTGGCCTGCAACGCCAGCTCGGCGGCCACTGCTCCCGAGGCCGGCAGATGCTGGTAGCTCTCCACGATGGTCAGCGACTCGGGCGGGAGGCCGGCGGCGGCCATCGCGTCGCCCACACCGGCGATGCGCTCGGTCTGCACGTGGAACTGCGACGCGGACAACCGATCTGCGGTGACCAGTCCGGCCGCCTGACCGGCGACCTCCCGCTCGGCGCCCAGCCGCATGGCCAGCAGGCCGATCTCCCGGTGGCCGAGACCGAGGACGTAGTCGGCGATCTCGCGCATCGCGTTGCGGTCGTCGATGCAGACTCGGGAGGCACCCGGGACGTCCTTGGGCTGGTCGACGACGACGATCGGGACGTGCCGCTGCAGCACGGTCTGCAGGTACGGGTCGTCGTCCGCGGCGGCGTAGACCACGAAGCCGTCCACTCCCGCGGCGAGTACCGCATTGGTGCCGTCGGACAGGCTGCGCCCCGGTCCGGCGGCGACCAACAACAGCCCCTGACCGGACTCTTCACACGATTCGGCAAGTCCGGCAACGAAATTCAGCGCCGCGGGATCGCTGAACGCATACGTCAGCGGCTCGGTGATGACCAGCCCCACCGCACCGGCCCGGCGGGTGCGCAGCGAGCGGGCCACCGGATCCGGGCCGGGGTAGCCCAGCCGCTTGGCGGTGGCCAACACCCGGTCGCGCAGATCGGCCGACAGCTGGTCGGGGCGGTTGTAGGCGTTGGAGATCGTGGTGCGCGAAACCTTGAGTTCGGCGGCCAACGAGGCCAGTGTCGCCCTCCGCCGCGGCGTCGGACTTCTGGACATGCTCTGTGAGGCTAGCGCATCGGCTTGCGCTAACTGGGGAGTGATGGCCTACAGTCTAATGGAAACGGTTTTCATTTGTGTTAGCTCGGTGGGTATGGAGAGGGGCGATCGTGCGCAGTACCGCGGTCCGGACGGTCATCGGTATCTCGGCGCTGGCCCTTGCGGCGGGCCTCACCGCGTGTGGCGGCGACACGACGCCGGGCGCAACCCCCGGCGGGCCGCCGACGGTGGTGGCCTCCACCGATGTCTGGGGCAGCGTCGCCAAGGCCGTCGCCGGCGATCACGCGAAGGTCACCTCGATCATCACCAGTGCATCGGCGGACCCGCACTCCTTCGAAGCCAGCCCCGCGGACGCGGCCACCATCGCCGACGCCTCGCTGGTCGTCTACAACGGTGGCGGCTACGACCACTGGGTCGACGACGTGCTGGCCACCCACCAGGGCGTCGCCTCGATCGACGCCTTCTCGCTGCTGCAACCTCCCCCCGGTGAGCCCCAGCCGGCCAACGAGCACGTCTTCTATGACCTCGACACCGCCAAGGCGGTCGCCGCCAAGATCGCCGACCGGCTCAGCCAGGACGACCCCCAGCACGCCGCCGACTTTCGGGCCAACGCCGCAGCCTTCGAACGCGACGCCGACGCCATCGCCCAGACCGAGCGGGCGATCCGCACCACCCACCCGGGTGCCGCCGTCGTCGCCACCGAACCCGTCGCGCACTACCTGCTCGTCGCGGCCGGGCTCACCGACAAGACACCGCCGGGGTTCGCCAGCTCCGTCGAACAGGACACCGACCCGGCCCCCGTCGACGTCGCCGCCATGCTCGATCTGATCAAGTCCCGCCAGATCGCCGCCGTGGTGTTCAACGACCAGACCATCACCGAGGTGACTAAGCAGGTCCAGGCGGCCGCGCAGGGCGCCCGGGTGCCCGTCGTCGGCGTCACCGAGACCCTGCCCGACGGCAGCGACTATCTGAGCTGGCAGCGCGATACCGCGGGCCGGTTAAGCGCCGCGCTGCAGCAGAACCGATAATCACTGCTTGTGGCTGACGAGATCGTCTGCTTGTCCGGCGCCCGGTTGGCCTTCGGTGACCGGGTGCTGTGGGACCATCTCGACCTCAAGGTGGCCGCCGGTGAGTTCATCGCCATCCTGGGCCCCAACGGAACCGGCAAGACGTCGCTGTTCAAGGTCCTGCTGGGCCAGCTGGCGTTGAGTGCGGGCACCGCCACCATCCAGGGCCGCCCGGTCGAGGCGGGCAGCGAGCGGATCGGTTACGTCCCGCAGCACCGCGCGGTGGACCGGGGGCTGAGCCTGCGTGGCCGCGACCTGGTCCGCTTGGGTGTGGACGGCCACCGCTGGGGTGTCGCGTCGCTGAGACCGGCCGAGCGGTCCCGCCGCCACGATGTCGTCCAGCGGGCACTGGCCCAGGTACATGCGCTCAAGCTGGCCAAGGTGCCTGTCGGCGTCATGTCGGGCGGCGAGTTGCAGCGGGTGCGTATCGCGCAGGCGCTGGCCAGCGACCCGGTGCTGCTGTTGTGCGACGAGCCGCTGCTGAACCTGGATCCGGCCAGTGCCCGGCTGGTCGCCCAGCTCATCGACCGGCGCCGCCGCTCGGGTACGGCGGTGATGTTCGTGACCCACGAGGTCAATCCGGTGGTCCCCTACGTCGACCGAGTGCTCTACCTGGTCAACGGTCGCTTCCGGATCGGCACCGTGGCCGAGGTGATGACCTCGGAGACCCTGTCCGAGCTCTACCAGGCCGATATCCAAGTGGTGCAGGTCGGCGACCGCTACGTCGTCGTGGGCGAGCACTTCGACCACTCCGGGCATACCCGCGGGCACACCCATGAATGAGCGTTTCGCCCACCTGCTGGGCAACCTGTTCTCCTTCCAGATCACCGCCGACCTGCTCGGCCGGGATTTCGTCCAGCAAGCGCTGATCGCCGCCGCCCTGCTGGCGCTGGTCGCGGGCCTGATCGGGCCGTTCATCGTGATGCGGCAGATGTCGTTCGCCGTGCACGGCTCCAGCGAGCTCTCCCTGACCGGCGCGGCGTTCGCGCTGCTGGCCGGTTTCAACGTCGGGCTCGGCGGGCTGGTCGGCAGCGCGCTGGCCGCCATCCTGTTCGGCGTCCTGGGCCAGCGCGCCCGGGAGCGGGATTCCGCGATCGGGGTGGTGTTGGCCTTCGGTCTCGGCCTGGCCGTGCTGTTCATCCACCTCTATCCGGGCCGGGCCGGCACCAGCTTCGCGCTGCTGACCGGTCAGATCGTCGGCGTCGGCTACTCCGGGCTCGTGCTCCTGGTCGCGGTGACGGTGCTGGTGGTCGTCGTGCTGGCGGTCAGTTACCGCCCCCTGCTGTTCGCCACCGCCGACCCCGAGGTGGCAGCCGCACGCGGGGTCCCGGTGCGCGCACTGGGCATCGTGTTCGCCGCCCTCGTCGGCGTGGTAGCCGCCCAGGGCGTACAGATCGTCGGCGCGCTGCTGGTGATGTCGCTGCTGATCACCCCCGCTGCGGCGGCGGCCCGGGTGTTCAGCGCACCGGCCGCCGTGATCGCCGCGTCTGTGGTCTTCGCCGAAGTCACCGCGGTGCTGGGCATCGTGTTGTCCCTGGCGCCCGGCGTCCCGGTGTCGGTGTTCGTCACGACGATCTCGTTCGTCATCTACCTGATCTGCTGGGCCATCAGCCGGCGCCAGCACGACCCAGCGGCGGCCTGAGCTTCCGCCCACCCCCTAGGCTGGTTCGGTGCCGTCCGTGGACTTGAACGCAGACCTGGGCGAAGGCTTCGGCGTGTGGGGATTCGGCGACGACGCCGCCATGCTCGACATCGTCACCAGCGCCAATCTCGCTTGCGGGTTCCATGCCGGCAACCCGGCCGGGCTGACCCGCACCAGCCGTGCCGCCGCCGAACGCGGTGTGCGGGTCGGGGCCCAGGTGAGCTACCTCGACCTCGCCGGTTTCGGGCGCCGGTTCATCGACGTCGCGCCCGAGGAGCTGACCGCCGAGGTGATCTATCAGATCGGCGCGCTGCAGGCCCTGGCCCGCGCCGCCGGAACCCGCGTCGGTTACGTCAAACCGCATGGCGCGCTGTACAACACCATCGTCACTCACCGCGCGCAGGCCCGCGCGGTCGCCGAGGCGGTGCACTCTGTCGACCCGGGCCTGCCCGTGCTGGGCCTGGCCGGCTCGGTGTTTTTCGCCGAAGCGCAGCGCCTGGGCCTGCGCACCGTCGCCGAGGCGTTCGCCGACCGCGCCTACCGCCCCGACGGGCAGTTGGTATCGCGCCGCGAACCCGGAGCCGTCCTGCACGACCCCGACCAGATCGCCGAGCGGGTGATCCAGATGGTGCACACCGGCCAGGTGGCCGCCGTCGACGGGTCGGTGATCGACATCCGGGTGGAATCGGTCTGCGTGCACGGTGATTCGCCCGGCGCGGTGGGCATCGCCACCGCGGTCCGGCAACGTCTGCTGGCCGGCGGTGTCGACCTGGTGGCGTTCGCTTGATGCGGCTCAAACTCGGCCGGCCCAACCTCGCCGCGTACCGCGAGCGTTTCGACGTGCCGGACGCCGACCCGGACGCGGCACTGACGATCACCTGGCTCGGGGTGTCCACGCTGCTTGTCGACGACGGCACCTCGGCGCTGATGACCGACGGGTTCTTCTCCCGCCCCGGCCTGCTCGACGTCGGGCTGCGCCGGCTGGCGCCGTCGATTCCCCGAATCGACTACTGCCTCAACCGCGCCAAGGTGAACCGGTTGGCCGCGGTGCTGCCGGTGCACACCCACTACGACCACGCCATGGATTCCGCGGTGGTCGCGGCCCGCACCGCCGCCCGGTTGGTCGGCGGCGAATCCGTCGCCAACATCGGTCGCGGCCACGGCCTGGCCGCCGACGACATCGTCGTCGCCGTCCCCGGCGAGGAACTGACCTTGGGGCCGTTCGGGGTGACGCTGATCGAATCCCACCACTGCCCGCCCGACCGCTTCCCCGGGGTGATCACCGAGCCGATCACTCCGCCGGTGAAGGTATCGGCCTACCGCTGCGGCGAGGCATGGTCGACGCTGATCCAGCACACGCCCAGTCAGCGCCGCCTACTCATCCAGGGCAGTGCCGGCTTCGTTCCCGGCGCGCTGGCCGGCCGCCGGGCCGACATCGCCTACCTCGGTGTCGGACAACTCGGGGTGCAACCCGAGGACTACATCGTCGACTACTGGGATCAGACTGTGATGACTGTCGGAGCCGAACGAGTGGTGCTGATCCACTGGGACGACTTCTTCCGCCCGCTCACCGAGCCGCTACGGGCCCTGCCCTACGCCGGCGACGACCTGAATACCTCGATGCGGGTGTTGTCCCGGCTGGCCGAACGCGACGGCGTCGCCCTGCACCTGCCGACGGTGTGGCACCGCAGCGACCCGTGGGCCTGATCGCAGCGTGAACACCGCCCTCGCCATCTCTGTCGTCGCGCTGGCCCTCGTCCTGATCTTCGCCATCGCGCGGCCGGCCGGACTGTCGGAGGCCGTGCTCGCGGTGCCTGCGGCGGCTCTGGTCATCGCCATCGGCGCGGTCTCCACCACCGACGCCACCGCCGAAGTGACCCGCATGCTGCCGGTGGTCGGGTTCCTGGCCGCAGTGCTGGTGCTGGCCAGCCTCTGTGACGACGAGGGGCTGTTCCAGGCCGCCGGCACGTGGATGGCGCGGACCAGCAGCGGGCGGCCGCGTCGCCTGCTCGGGCAGGTGTTCCTGCTGGCTGCGGCAACGACGGCGATCCTCAGCCTGGACGCCACCGTGGTGTTGCTGACGCCCGTCGTGCTGGCGACCGTGCGAGCGATGCGGGTGCCGGCCCGCGCGCACCTGTACGCCACCGCGCACCTGTCCAACACCGCCTCGCTGCTGCTGCCGGTGTCCAACCTGACCAACCTGCTGGCGTTCAGTGCGGCCGGGCTCTCGTTCACCCGGTTCAGCGTGTTGATGGCGGTGCCCTGGCTGGCGGCGGTGGCTGTCGAGTACGCGGTGCTGCGGCTGGTGTTCCGCCGTGACCTGTCCGACGTGCCCGCCGAGGATCCGGAGCCGACACCCGGTGACAAACCGGTGTTCGTTCTCGTCGTGCTAGGGCTGACGCTGGCCGGATTCGCGGTGACGTCGTTCGCGGGCCTGTCCCCCGCATGGGCCGCGCTCGCCGGTGCGGTCGTGCTCGGTGTGCGGTCATTGGCGCAGCGGCGCAGCACGATCGGTGGGATCGTGCGGTCGGCCAACATCGGCTTCCTGGTCTTCGTGCTGGCGCTGGCCGTCGTGGTCAAGGCGGTGATGGTCAACGGGTTGGACACCGCTGCACGCGAGGTACTGCCCACCGGCGACGGGCTGGCGGTGCTGCTCGGGATCGCGGGGATTGCGGCGGTGCTGTCCAACGTCGTCAACAACCTGCCCGCGGTGCTGGTGCTGCTTCCGCTGGTCGCGGGCAGCGGGCCGGCCGCGGTGCTGGCCGTGCTGATCGGGGTGAACATCGGGCCCAACCTGACCTACGTCGGGTCACTGGCCAACCTGCTGTGGCGCCGGGTGCTGCATCAGCAGGGCGAGGCGACCAGCGTGCGGGAGTTCACCTGGCTGGGTCTGCTGACGGTCCCGGCCTGCGTGGTGGTGGCCGTCGTGGCGCTGTGGGCCGGGGTACAGCTGATCGGGGTGTGACCGCGCGCCGGACGCCGGCTAGCGACGGCGCTGGCGGGCGACCTCGGCCAGCACCACACCGGCGGCCACCGATGCGTTGAGCGACTCGGTCGGTCCCGCCATCGGGATCGACACAACCGCATCGCAGTTCTGCCGAACCAGCCGGGACAGACCCTTGCCCTCGGAGCCGACGACGATGACCAGCGGGCCGGACGCGTCGAACTCGTCGATCGTGGTGTCACCGTCGGCGTCAAGGCCGACCACCTGCAGACCGGCGTCGCTCCACTCCTTGAGCGTGCGATTCAGGTTGGTGGCCCGCGCCACCCGGACCCGGGCCGCCGCGCCGGCGCTGGTGCGCCACGCGACCGCCGACACCGACGCCGAGCGGCGCTGCGGGATCAGCACCCCGTCACCGGCAAAAGCCGCCACCGAGCGCACGATGGCGCCGAGGTTGCGCGGGTCGGAGATGTTGTCCAGCGCGACCAGGAGGGCCGGGTCGCCACCCGAGGTCGCCGACGCCAGCAGATCGTCGGGGTGGGCGTAGTCATACGGTGGCACCTGCAACGCGATGCCTTGATGCAGCCCGTTGGAGCTCATCCGGTCCAGGTCGGTGCGGGGTACCTCGAGGATCGGGATTCCGCGGTCGGCGGCCAGGGTCACCGATTCGGTCATCCGCTCGTCGGCTTCGGCGCCCAGCGCGACGTAGAGCGCCGAGGCCGGCGCGTGCGCCCGCAGGCACTCCACCACCGGGTTGCGTCCGAGGACCATCTCGGTCTCGTCCGTCGGCCTGCTCGGTTTGCGTGGCGGCGGCTTGGCGGTGCGTCTGGCCGCTGGATGGTTCGGGCGCATGTGCGCCGGCGGGGTCGCGCCGCGGCCCTCCAGGCCGCGCCTGCGCTGACCGCCCGAGCCGACCGTCGGGCCCTTCTTGGTTCCTGCCTTGCGTACCGCGCCGCGGCGCCGTGAGTTTCCCGCCATTTACTTGCTGCTTTCGTCACGCAGGGCCCACTGTGGACCGTCGGCGGTGTCGGTCACCTCGATGCCGGCTTCTTTGAGCCGGTCCCTGATCTCGTCGGCCAGCGACCAGTCTCTGGTCTGGCGGGCCTCGTCGCGCCGGTTGAGCTCGGAGCGCACCAGCACGTCGACCGCGCCGAGCGCCGCCGAGGTCTCGTCGCGAACCTCCCAGCGCTCGTCGAGCGGATCGCAGCCGAGAATGCCCATCATGGCGCGAATGTCACCGGCCTTGGCCAGCGCGGTCTCGTGGTCGCCGGACTCCAGCGCACGGTTGCCGTCGGCGCGCGCGGCGTGCACCTCGGCTAGCGCGGCGGGCACGGCAAGGTCGTCGTCGAGTGCGGCACCGAACTTCTCGGTCCAGGTGCCGGGCACCACCGCGCCGACCCGGGTGCGGACCCGGTGCAGTAAGTCCTCGATACCGGTGTAGGCCTTGACCGCGTCCTGCAGGGCCGTCTCGGAGAACTCCAGCATCGACCGGTAATGCGCGCTGCCCAGGTAGTACCGCAACTCGGCAGGCCGAACCCGTTGCAGCACAGCGGGAATCGACAACACATTGCCCAGCGACTTGCTCATCTTCTCGCCGCCCATGGTGACCCAGCCGTTGTGCAGCCAGTACCTGGCGAAGCCGTCGCCGGCGGCGCGCGCCTGGGCGATCTCGTTCTCGTGATGCGGGAACACCAAATCCATTCCACCGCAATGGATATCGAACTCGGCGCCGAGGTACTCGTGGGCCATGGCCACACATTCGGAGTGCCAGCCCGGCCGTCCGCGCCCCCACGGGGTCGGCCAGGACGGCTCGCCCGGCTTGGCACCCTTCCACAGCGTGAAGTCGCGCTGGTCGCGCTTGCCGGTGCCGGCACCCTCACCCTGGTGCACGTCGTCGATCCGGTGTCCGGAGAGGTTGCCGTACTCGGGGAAGCTCAGCACGTCGAAGTAGACGTCGCCGGCACCGGTGTAGGCATGGCCGGCGTCGATCAGCCGCTCGATGAGTTCGACGATCTGGGTGATGTGGCCGGTGGCCCGGGGCTCCGCCGACGGTGGCAGCACGCCGAGCGCGTCGTAGGCCGCGGAGAACTCCCGCTCGTGGGTGGCGGCCCACTCCCACCACGGCCGGCCGGCGTCGGCGGCCTTGGTGAGGATCTTGTCGTCGATGTCGGTGACATTGCGGATGAATGCGACGTCATAGCCCTTGGCCATCAGCCAGCGGCGCAAGACGTCGAAGGCCACCCCGGAGCGGACGTGGCCGATGTGCGGCAGGCCCTGCACGGTGGCGCCGCAGAGATAGATGGAGGCGTGGCCGGGGCGCAGCGGAGTGAAGTCGCGCACGGCACCGCTGTAGGTGTCGTGGAGCCGCAGGCCGCTTGAGGTCACGACGCGCCAGCTTACCGGCCTAATCGGGGTTGTTTGGCACCGAGGCGGATCCGGCCACCACCAAAGCGGTGGCGACGGCCGCTCGACCCTCGCCGCGGCCGGTCAGCCCGAGGCCGTCGGTGGTGGTCGCCGACACCGACACCGGCGCCCCCAGCAGCCGGGTGAGGACGCGCTCGGCTTCGATGCGGCGCGGTCCCACGCGCGGGCGGTTGGCGATCACCTGTACGACGGCATTGCCCACCACGAAGCCGGCCGCCGCGAGCAGGTCGCGCACGTGGATCAGCATTTGGGCACCGGTGGCACCGCGCCACTGCGGTTGGTCGACTCCGAACACGGTGCCGAGGTCACCGAGCCCGGCCGCCGAGAGCAGCGCGTCGCACAGCGCGTGCACTGCGACGTCGCCGTCGGAGTGCCCCGAGCACCCATCGGCGTCGTCGAAGTGCAGGCCCAGCAGCCAGCATTGCCGGCCGGCCTCGATCGGATGGACGTCGGTACCCATGCCGACGCGGGGAACCGTGGTCATGTGGCCAGCAATGCACGCGCCAGCTGCAGGTCCAGGGGCGTGGTGATCTTGAAGGCCAGGGTGTCACCGGCGACGGTGTGTACCGGCGTGCCCAGGTGCTCCACCAGCGATGCGTCGTCGGTCACGGTCGCCCCCGAGGTCCGCTCGTAGGCGCGGCGCAGCAGGGTGGACTCGAAGCCCTGGGGAGTTTGAACCGCGCGCAACCCGGAACGTTCCGGGGTGCCGAGCACAACACCGTTGGCGTCGACGGCCTTGATGGTGTCGGTGACCGGCAGCACCGGGATGACCGCGCGCAGGCCCTCGCGCAGGGCGGCGACGACGCGCTGGATCTGCTCGACCGGCGTCAGTGGGCGGGCGGCATCGTGAACCAACACGAATTGTGGATCTCCGATCGCGTCCAGCGCACGCCGGACGGTTTCCGGACGCTCCAGTCCGCCGGCGACAACGATGGCGCGGCCGTCGAGCAACGATTTAGCCTCGTCGACCCGCTGCTCCGGCGCGGCGACCACGACTCGGTCGACGACTCCAGACGCCAGCAGGCCGTCGACCGCGCGTTCGAGCATGCTTCGGCCGGCAAGATCGACGAATGCTTTCGGGATACCTGCACCTAGCCGCTCACCGGAACCCGCGGCCGTGACGACCGCGACCGTCTCCGACACCTGTCTGCTCAGGGCAGTCAGGAGGCGGCGGCCAGCACCTCGTCGAGAATGATCTCGGCCTTGGCGTCATCGGTGTTCTCGGCAAGCGCAAGCTCGCCGACGAGGATCTGCCGGGCCTTGGCCAGCATCCGCTTCTCGCCCGCGGACAGGCCGCGCTCCTGGTCACGACGCCACAGGTCGCGAACGACCTCGGCGACCTTGTTGACGTCACCGGAAGCCAGCTTCTCGAGGTTGGCCTTGTACCGGCGGGACCAGTTGGTCGGTTCTTCGGTATGCGGTGCACGCAGGACCTGGAAGACCTTGTCCAGCCCCTCCTGCCCGACGACGTCACGAACACCGACGTACTCAGCGTTATCCGCTGGAACTCGAACGGTCAGGTCTCCCTGGGCGACCTTCAGGACGAGATATTCTTTCTGTTCGCCCTTGATGGTCCGGGTTTCGATCGCTTCGATCAATGCAGCACCGTGGTGTGGATAGACAACGGTGTCTCCGACCTTGAAAATCATCAGTTTCGAGCCCCTTTCACACCCCAATGTTAGCACGGCGGGCGACAGCGCGCGGAACAACGATGCAGGTCAGGGGCATCATGGATGAAGAGAGGGGGTTGACAGGGTGAAGAAAGCGTGCAAGGCGGCGACCGGAAATCGCCCGGCGATCACCCTGCGACACGCGGCCGGCTCCCACCCTGTCCGCCGCCGCGAACCCGGCTCGACACCGAGGTGAACCCTCAGCTACCGCCGGACCTCACGACCTACTACTCTGCATAGTCGAACCGCGGCGGCGCGATCATGCCGACCGCAAAGGCCGAGCAGGAGGCTGCTGTGAACCACTTGACGAATCGCCTGGTGGCCGCATCCGCCGGTCTGGCGGCCTGCGGAATGATCCTGACCGGTTGCGGATCCGGCCAGATCTCCCAGACCGCAGACCAGGAGTCGGCCGTCAACGGCGCGACCGCGAACGTGCAGAACATCGCTCTGCGCAACGTCCACTTGCAGGCCGTGCAGACCGGTGACTACCTGCAGCCGGGCCGCACCGTCGAGCTGATCTTCGTGGCGGCGAACACCTCGCCGGACGTCAACGACAAGCTGGTCAGCGTGAGCTCAGATGTCGGCTCAGTCGCCGTCACCGGCGACACGGCCATCCCGGCGGGCGGTTCGCTGGTCGTCGGCAGCGCCGACGGCCCGGCGGAGGCGACGCCGATGGGCAGCGCGCAACCGGTCAAAGCCGAGGTCACACTGAGCCAGCCGATCACCAACGGGCTGACCTACAACTTCACCTTCGACTTCGACAAGGCCGGCGAGGCCACTGTCGCCGTGCCGATCTCGGCTGGCGGCGCGCCGCGCCAGGAAGCCGCCCCCGCACCCCACGAGTGAGCCGACCGGGCCGGCGCGATTCCCGGGCAAATCCCGGTTCTGTCGTAGCGACCCGATAACGTCACGGCGTGGCCAAGGCGCGTTCGCAGTACCGGTGTTCGGAATGTCGCCATCTGAGTGCCAAATGGGTGGGGCGCTGTCCCGAATGCGGCACCTGGGGCACCGTCGATGAAGTTGCAGTGCTGTCCACCGCCTCAGGTAGCGCCCAACGCACCGTCGTGCCGACCACGCCGGCGGTGCCGATCAGCTCGATCGACCCGGCCCGCACCCGCCATTTCCCCACCGGGGTGAGCGAGCTGGACCGGGTTCTCGGCGGCGGGGTGGTGCCCGGTTCGGTGACGCTGCTGGCCGGCGATCCCGGCGTCGGCAAGTCGACCCTGCTGCTGGAGGTAGTGCACCGCTGGGCCCAGGCCGGGCGGCGGGCGCTCTACGTGTCCGGCGAGGAGTCGGCCGGCCAGATCCGGATGCGCGCCGAGCGCACCGGCTGCACCCACGACGAGGTGTTCCTGGCCGCCGAGGCCGACGTCCACACCGTGCTCGGTCACCTCGATGCCGTACAGCCCAGCCTGGTGGTGGTCGACTCGGTACAGACCATGACCGCCGGCGATACCGACGGTGTGGTCGGCGGGGTGACGCAGGTGCGGGCGGTGACGGCGGCGCTGACCGCCGCGGCCAAGTCCACGGGGGTCGCGTTGGTGTTGGTCGGGCACGTCACCAAGGACGGCGCGATCGCCGGGCCGCGTTCGCTGGAGCACCTGGTGGACGTGGTGCTGCACTTCGAAGGCGACCGCAACTCGGCACTGCGCATGGTCCGTGGCGTCAAGAACCGGTTCGGCGCTGCCGACGAGGTCGGCTGTTTCCTGTTGCACGACAACGGGATCGAAGGAGTAGCCGATCCGTCCGGGCTGTTCCTCGACGAACGCCCCACCCCGGTGCCGGGCACCGCGGTCACCGTGACCCTCGACGGTAAGCGGCCGCTGATCGGTGAGGTGCAGGCGCTGCTGGCCTACCGGCCGGAGAACGCGCAGCCCCGCCGCGCGGTCAGCGGCGTCGACAGCTCTCGCGCCGCGATGATCGCCGCGGTGCTCGAACGGCGCGCCAACTTGAAGGTGAGCGCCACCGACATCTATCTGTCGACCGTCGGCGGGATGCGGTTGACCGATCCTTCCTCGGACCTGGCCGTCGCGGTGGCGATGGCGTCGGCGTACGCCGACATGCCACTGCCCGCCACCACCGTGGTCATCGGCGAAGTCGGCCTGGCCGGGGATCTGCGGCGGGTCACCGGCATGGATCGCCGGCTGGCCGAAGCGGCCCGGCTGGGGTTCACCACCGCGCTGGTGCCGGTCGGCTGCGGCACGGTGCCCACGGGCCTGCGGGCCATCGAGAGCGCCACGATCGCCGATGCGTTGCGCTCGATGCGGACCCTGGCGAGAGCGCCGTACGACAAGGTCGTGACCCAACTTCGGCGGGACGGGTCGAGTAACGACCTCGACGCAATGGACAATAAGTGGCTGTGAACACCGTCAACCGCAATGGGTCGGCCCAGCCGACGGCTGTCACGCTGCGTGAGACCATCGGGCGGCTGGCCCCCGGCACCGCCCTGCGCGACGGGCTGGAACGCATCCTGCGCGGCCGCACGGGCGCTCTGATCGTGCTCGGCTACGACGAGCGGGTCGAGACGATCTGCGACGGCGGCTTCTCCCTGGACGTGCGGTTCGCACCGACCCGGCTGCGCGAGTTGTCCAAGATGGACGGAGCCGTGGTGCTGTCCACCGACGGCAGTCGCATCGTGCGAGCCAACGTTCAGTTGGTGCCCGATCCGACGATTCCCACCGACGAGTCGGGAACACGGCACCGCTCGGCGGAGCGCACGGCGATCCAGACCGGGTATCCGGTGATCTCCGTGAGCCACTCGATGAACATCGTCACCGTCTACGTCTCCGGCGAGCGCCACGTGGTCGCCGACTCGGCGACCATCCTGTCGCGGGCCAACCAGGCAATCGCCACACTCGAGCGCTACAAGGCTCGCCTCGACGAGGTGTCCCGGCAGCTGTCGACCGCCGAGATCGAGGACTTCGTCACCCTGCGCGACGTAATGACGGTCGTCCAGCGGCTGGAGATGGTCCGCCGGATCGGACTCGAAATCGATTACGACGCAGTCGAACTCGGCACAGATGGTCGACAGTTGCGGTTGCAGCTCGAGGAACTGCTCGGCGGCAACGACACCGCACGGGAATTGATCGTGCGCGACTATCACGCCAACCCCGACCCGCCGTCCAAGGCGCAGGTGTCGTCCACGCTGTCCGAGCTGGACTCCCTGTCGGACACCGAACTACTCGACTTCACCGCGCTGTCGCGGGTGTTCGGTTACCCGTCTACCGCCGAGGCGCAGGACTCCGCGCTCAGCGCCAGGGGCTACCGGGCGATGGCCGGTATTTCACGGCTACAGTTCGCCCACGTCGATCTGCTGGTACGGCGCTTCGGTTCGCTCCAGGGCCTGCTGGCCGCCAGTGCCACCGATCTGCAGTCCGTCGAGGGCATCGGCGCCATGTGGGCCCGCCACGTCCGCGAGGGCTTGTCGGCGCTGGCGGAATCCACAATCGCCGACCGACTGGTCTAAGCGGTTCAGCCGGCCGGGGCGGGCGCCGGCGCTTCGGCCGGAGCGGGAACCGCGGCCGGGTCGCCGGCGGGCGGCGTCTCTCCCGGCGGCGGTGCGTCGGCGAGGATGAACGGCACCGGAGCCGAGCGCAGGTTGCCCAACTGGACGACCAGGTTGTAGGTGCCCGCACCGATCGGCTGGCGGGGCAGCGGGCACTGCGGGGCCGAGCCCATTCCGGTCCAGGTCACCTCGGTGGTGACCTGCTCACCCGGGTTGAACGTCTTGACCAGCGTCTCGTTGGACGGCGCGCAGTCGAGGTTCGACCAGAGCCGCTTGTTGTCCAGCGAGTACACGTAGGCGGCCAGCACCGCGGCGCCGACGTCGCGCTTGCAGGCGACCAGGCCGATGTTGGTGACGACCATGGTGAATTTGGGCTGGTCGCCGATGACGTACTGCGGCTGGTTGGTGATGCCCTTGACGGCCAGGTTGGAGTCCGGGCAGTCGTCGCCCTCTTTGAGGATCGGAGGTGGCACCACGGCCTCGGTGGGCGTCGGGGTCGGTGCGGGGACGTTCGATTCGGCGGGCGGCGCGACAACCGGCGCCCGGTTCTCCGGCTGCGGGTTAGCCGTCGCGGCTGCGGTGGTCTTGACGGTGCTCTTGGAGTCGGAGCCGCCGCTGAAGACGACGAACGCGACACCGACGACGATGGCAAGGACGAGCGCGGCGATACCTATCGCCAGCCCCCGCCGTCGCCAATAGATTTGCGAAGGCAGCGGTCCATGCGGTTCCAGATCCAGCACCTTCTCACGGTAAGGCCAGGTCACCGCGAGTTGTCCGACCCGGCCCGGCGTGTCGCCTTGTTCGCGGGCGGCAGAAGTGATTACTCGCCGATATCGCCTAGGTGTTCGCGCAGGACGACCCTGCCGTCGGCGAGCTGGTAGGTCAACCCCACGATCGCGAGATTGCCGGCCGCCACCCGCTCGGAGATCGCGGTGGAGCGGGCCAGCAGCTGGGTGCCGGTCTCGATGACATGGCGGGTTTCGAACTCGTCGACACGGGTCAGCCCCTCGCGGCGGCCGACCAGGATCGACGGGGTGACCCGCTCGACGACGTCGCGGACGTAGCCGCTGGGCACGGTGCCGTCGTCGAGCGCCGACAGCGTGGCCTTGACCGCCCCACAGCTGTCGTGGCCGAGCACGGCGATCAGCGGCACGTTGAGCACGCTGACCGCGTACTCGATCGAACCGAGCACTGCGGAGTCGATGACGTGACCGGCCGTGCGAACCACGAACATGTCGCCGAGACCCTGGTCGAAGATGATCTCGGCAGCCACCCGGCTGTCGGCACAGCCGAAGACGACCGCGGTCGGTCGCTGCTCGAGCGCCAGGCTGGCGCGGTATTCGATGCTCTGGCTTGGGTGCTCGGGGCGGCCGGCAACGAATCGATCGTTACCCTCTCTGAGTGCCTTCCATGCTGTTACGGGGCTGGTGTTCGGCATGGCCCACATTCTGCCCTGCCGTCGCGGGCGCGACGTCATGAGCATCGATTCCGCCGAACTCGTGCGCTGGTACGGCGCGGCCTGCCGCGACCTGCCCTGGCGTGCGCCCGGGGTGAGCGCATGGCAGATCCTGGTCAGCGAGTTCATGCTGCAGCAGACGCCGGTGGCCAGAGTCGCCCCGATCTGGCTGGATTGGGTGGCCCGCTGGCCCACCCCGTCGGCGACCGCGGCGGCCGGCGCCGCCGATGTCCTGCGGGCCTGGGGCAAGTTGGGCTACCCGCGCCGGGCGAAGCGACTGCACGAATGCGCGCGGGTGATCGCCGACGAACACGGCGACGTGGTGCCCGACGATGTCGAGGTCCTGCTGACCCTGCCCGGGGTCGGTGCGTACACGGCGCGTGCGGTGGCGTGCTTCGCCTATCAGCGCAACGTTCCGGTGGTCGACACCAATGTGCGCCGGGTCGTGGCGCGGGCCGTGCATGGCCAGGCCGACGCGGGCAGCCCGTCGGCGGTGCGTGATCTGGCCGACGTGGCGGCACTGTTGCCCGATGACGCGACCGCGCCGGTGTTCTCGGCGGCGTTGATGGAGCTGGGCGCCACGATCTGCACGGCGCGGTCGCCAAAGTGCGGAATCTGCCCGCTGAGCGTGTGCGCGTGGCGCGCTGCCGGGCATCCGCCCGCGACGGCTGCGCCGCGGCCCGCGCAGCGCTACGCAGGCACCGATCGCCAGGTGCGGGGCAGGTTGCTCGACGTGCTGCGGGCCAGCTCGTCGCCGGTGCTGCGCGACCAGCTGGACGTGGTGTGGCTGACCGACCCCGCGCAACGCGACCGGGCTTTGGACTCACTGCTGGTGGACGGTCTGGTGGAGCAGACGACCGACGGCCGGTTCGCACTGTGCGGCGAAGGCGGGGAACCGGCGCCCTAGGAGCCGTGGCTAGGCGGACCGGGCGAAGCGGCGCCGGTAGTCCGACGGTGTCACCCCGACGAGGCGGCGGAAGTGGTGGCGCAGCAGAGTGGCCGTCCCGAACCCGGCCCGCTCGGCGATCCGGTCGATGTCGAGGTCGGTCTCCTCGAGCATCCGTCGCGCATAGAGCACCCGCTGATCGGTGACCCATTGCATCGGGGTGATACCGGCCTCCTCGACGAAACGCCGCGCGAACGTGCGCGCCGACATGTTCGCGCGCTGGGCCAGGCTGGCCACCGTGTGTGGCTTGTCCAGATTCGACAGGATCCAATCCAACTGCGGTGCAAAGCCTTCCGAACATCGGGTCGGAATGGGCTGGTCGATGTACTGACGCTGTCCGCCGTCACGCTGGGGCGGCACCACCATGCGACGGGCGATGATGTTGGTCACCGCGCTGCCGAGCTCGCGGCGTACCAGATGCAGGCTCGCGTCGATACCCGCCGCGGTTCCGGCGCTGGTGACCAGATCGCCGTCGTCGACGAACAGCACATCGCGGTCGACGAACGCGGTGGGATAGCGGCTGGCGAGTTCGTCGGCGTGCATCCAGTGGGTGGTGACTCGGCGGCCGTCGAGCAGGCCCGCCTCCCCCGCGACGAACACCCCGGAGCACACGGTCAGGATCGTCGAACCCGACTCGTGGGCGGCGCGCAACGCCGCCAGCGCCTCGGGCGGGTAGGGCTTGATCGGCGCCGCGACGGCGGGCACCGCCACCACGTCGACCCCGATCAAGCCGTCGAGTCCGTGGTCCGGCACAAGCTGCGCGCCGACGCTGGTGCGCAGCGCCTGCCCGGCCCGTGGACCGCAGACCTTGAAGTCGAAGTTGGGTACCCCGTCACTGGTGCGGTCGATGCCGAAGACCTCGCAGATGACCCCGAACTCGAACACCGTGAGCCCGTCGAGCACCAGGGCGGACACACTACTCAACGGCATGGCAGAATTTTATCGCATGTGGTCATTGCCGCCACTGTTGGCGGGATGTTGCCCCACGAAGAATTGCTGCCATGACTGCGCTCCTTGCCTTCGTCCTGTTGACACTCCTGCTGCTCGCTCCGTTCAGTGTGGTCGCCGCCATCGCGCTACTAGCTCGTCGAGAAGGCACCCTGCGCCTGCGCCCCAGCCAGTTCCGCGTCAGCGCGCCACTGGTCGGATACCTATCCGACGACGACAATGCCGACAGCCGCCGGATCGCCCACGACCTCGACGCCGTGCGCACCCGGTTCGAACAGCACCCATCGTGGCCGTCCTCAGGCGCGCTGGGCGAACGCCGCTAGAAAGTCCTCGACGGCCCGCCGGTAGGGCTCGGGCGCGTCGTCGTGCACGAGGTGGCCCGCGCCGGGCACGCGGACATAGCCCGCCCGCGGCCCGGCCAGCTCGGCCATTCGGCGCATCTGCCCCGGCGGCGTGACCGAATCACCGGCTTCGACGAGCAACACCGGCGCCCGGACCGAACACCACTGCTGCCAATAGTCGCGGGTGCCCCATTCGGCGGCGATCTCGATCCACCGCTGGGGGTGGCCGTGCAGCCGCCAGCCCGTCACGCTCCGGTCGAATGCCTCCAGGAAGTACCGGCCCGCAACCGGGCCGAACTCCTCGAACACCTGCTCTGCAGAGGCGTACTCGACCGGCAGCGTATGCACCCACGGCTCCCACGGCCCGGTCGTGCGGCCGACGAAGTCCGGCGCCATGTCCTCGACCACCAGCGCGTCGACCAGATCTGGTCGCTGCGCAGCCACGCACCAGGAATGCAGACCGCCCATCGAGTGCCCGATGAGCACCGCGGGACGGCCCAGGTCGGCGACGGCGCCGGCGAGTTCGTCGACGAACCGCTCGGTGCTGACCGGCAGCTCGTCGACGACGTCACGCCCGCGATGCCAGGGCGCATCGTAGGTGTAGACCGCCCCGAACCGGGTCAGCCACGGCGTCTGCCGCGACCACGTGCTACCGCGGCCCATCAGGCCGTGCACCAACACCAGCGGGCGGCTATCGCCGGTGCAGGTGCCACCCCGGTACGTCAGTTCAGACCCCACCGGTTCATCTTGCGTGGTCGGACACCGCGCCCGGCGGGCGCGGTAGCCTTGCGCCATGTCCGTGGTGAAGATCAACGCAATCGAGATACCGCCGGGCGCCGGCCCGGAATTGGAGAAGCGGTTCGCCAACCGCGCCCACGCCGTCGACAACCAGCCGGGCTTTCTCGGCTTCCAATTGCTGCGTCCGGTCAAGGGCGAGGACCGCTATTTCGTGGTGACCACCTGGGAGTCAGAAGAGGCTTTCCAGGCGTGGGCCACCGGTCCCGCCATCCACGCTCATGCCGGTGAACGCGCCAACCCGGTGGCCACCGGCGCGCACCTGCTCGAATTCGAGGTTGTGTTGGACGTTGCCGGGACCGCCACCAAGGCGTAGCGCACGCCGGGCGCTCCGGAGTGCGGTGGCCCGCTCACTGGCCCGCTCACTGGCCATGGCTACCGCCATCGCATCCACTGCCGCCCTGGCGACGAGCTGCGCACCGCCCCCCGCGCCGCCGGCCAACGCCGGTGCGGGTGTCCGCATCGACCTCAACACACCCCAGGGCGTGCGGGCCAAGCAGGTCATGGACATGCTGAACTCGGACTGGCCGATCGGACCGGTCAGCGTCAAGACCTTGGCCACCCCCGACATGGTGGATTCGGTCGCAGCCACCATGGACGCACTGTGGTGGGACCGGCCCTACACGCTGGCCGGCGCGGACATCGGCGCCAACGTGGCCACCCTGCACGTGCTGACCTCCTACGGCGCCCGCCAGGACATCGACCTGCGCACCGGCGACGACACATACCTGAGCCGTTTCCAGGTAACCACCAACAAGCCCGTCATCAACTCGTGGCAGGACGTCGATGCCGCATTCAGCCGGACCGGCGCACGATATTCCTGGCAGGTATCCAAGGTCGACGACGGCCGCTGCGAGAAGGTAGCGGGAACCAACACCACCGAATCCTTGCCGCTGGCTTCAATTTTCAAGACCTACGTGTTGTTCGCGGTGGAACGCGCGGTGACAGCCGGCACCGTCGACTGGGACGACAAGCTGACGATCACCGCCGAGGCCAAGAAGCTCGGCTCGTCGGGATTCGACAAGCTGCCCCCCGGGTCGCAGATCACCGTGCGCCAGGCGGCCGGCAAGATGATCGCCACCAGCGACAACATGGCGACCGACCTGCTGATCGGGCGGTTGGGCACGCACGCGATCGAGGAGGCGCTGGCGGCCGCAGGTCACCACGATCCGGCCAGCATGACGCCCTTTCCGACCATGCGCGAGATCTTCTCGATCGGCTGGGGCAATCCCGACCTGCGCGAACAGTGGAAGACGGCCACCCCGACGCAGCGCGCAGCGTTGTTGCGCGAGGCCGATTCTCACCCCTACGACCCCGACCCGCAGCGTACGCACGCTCCCGGCTCGGCGTACGGCGCGGAGTGGTACGGCAGCGCGGACGACATCTGCCGGGTGCACGCCGCCCTGCAGCACAACGCCGTCGGCCCGGCGGCACCGGTTAAGGACATCATGTCCGAGATCGCCGGCATCGACCTCGACCGCACCGAGTGGCCCTACATCGGCGCCAAAGCCGGCAACCTGCCCGGGGACTTCACCTTCAGCTGGTACGCCGTCGACCGCACCGGCCAGGCCTGGGTGGCCAGCTTCCAGTTCAACTGGCCGCGCTACCACAGCCCCAACGCGGGTGGCTGGTTGATGACGATCATCAAGCAGGTGTTCGGGCTGCTACCCCGCTACCGCTGATCGAAGCCCGCCCGCAGCGTCCACACCGAGCCGCGGAAGTGCAGGACGGTTCGGCTCGCCGGCGCAATGTCGATGCGCCAGAACGATTTCGGCGGCGCGTCCAACGCCGTCAGGATCGCTGCCCGGACGACTGCCGGATGGGTGACGGCCAGCAGGGTGCCCGCGGTGTTGCTGACGTCGGTCAGCCAGTCACGCACCCGGCCGATCAGCGCGGTGATCGACTCGCCCCCGTGCGGGGCGTCGCCGGGCTCGGTGAGCCACCGCGCGAGCTGGCCCGGGTCCACCTCATCGAGGCGCTTGGCCCGCCACTGGCCGCAATTGAGGTCGGCCAACCGCTCGTCGATACGGACCTTCGCAGCGAGCGCTGCGGCGGTTTCGCGGGACCGCAGCTCCGGTCCGCTGCACACCTGCTCGGCCGGGCGCACCTCGAGAGCATCGAGTTGTCTGCGGCCCAAGGCATTCAGGGGCTCGTCGGCGGGAAACCGCCCGGCTGCCATGGCGTCGGTCATGGCATGTGACACCAGGGTCAGCCGGGCGACATCGCTCACGCCGGAATGCTGACCCGTTCCGGTGCCCCGACCAGACGCTGCATCAGTGCGGCAAAGACCGCACCAATCGTCACCCACATGGCCACCTGGGTACCCAGTGAGTACAGCCGGAATTCGTAGAGCACATCAGCCGGGAAGCCCTCGGGGGTCTCGTCGATCGTCGGCAGGATCACCATGACGACGGCCATCGCCACGGCGTAGCCGCCGGCCGCGACCAGGGTCGCGTTCCATCCGCCCAGGCGCGCGACCAGCCGGCGTTGCGCCACGACAGCGCCGACGAACAGCGCAGCCGACACCACCACCATCAACAGATACAGCAGCGTCCGCTGCCGGATCGTCTCCTCCAGGCTGGCCGCGGGCGGATTGGCCGGATACTTCAGCGCGGGAACGACATAGAGCGACAACAGCATTCCGGCAGCCAGCAGCGCGGACAGCGGGCGCGGCGCGACGTCACCGACACGGCCGTAGGCGATACAGAACACCACCGCCAACAATGCGCCCATCGCCACCGCGAAGGCCAGGACGCCGAAGCCCATCCCGATGTTGCCCTGGACGCCGCGGCTGAACAGCTCAACCCCGTGCTCGTGGTGGCCACCCATGTGCGCCATCTCGTCCTCGAAGCCGATCGCACGCGCGATCACCGGCTCGAGGAAGATCCTGGCGAAGACGAAAGCGATTACTCCACCGAGCGCGCCGGCCAGCAGGCCGCGCGCGATGATTCGCGATTCCACGGCTCAGTGGCAGGGGAAGCCGAGGAGGTGACGGGCATCGTGCAGGAACTCGTGTACGTGCATGTCGTCACCGAAGACCGAGACCGCGCCCTGATCCACCCCGACGAAGTAGAGCACCAACAGCGCGAGGAAAGAGGTCGCGGTCAGCCACACGACCGCCTTGGCGGCGGAGAGGTCGACGACGCGCGTCTTGTGTGCCTCAGAAGTAGTCATGGTCAGTCCTTTCCGGGATATCGCGTCCCGCTCACAAGGTGACGAGCGTCGGGTCTGACTATGGACAGTGGCGCGACCGTTCTGGATTTTCACCAGATTCCTCGACTCGTCGTGTACGGGGGGATCCTAACCCCTCAGTGGCCTAGCTCGCGCCGTACCCCAACTGCGTAGCGGTGTACTTGGCAGCTTCGGTGACCGGGACGGCCTGAACCGCAGTGCCGTAGGCGCACAGTTCGGTCCACACGTCGCCGACTTCGGTGGTGTCGAAGCGCATCCCCACGATCGCGTTGCCGCCGCGGTTACGTGCCTCAGCCATCAGCCTGTTCATCGCTTCGTTGCGACTCTCGGCCAGGTTCTTCGTCATGCCCTGCAGCTCGCCGCCGAACAGGCTCTTCAAGCCCGCGCCCATCTGGGAGAACGCATTGCGGGAGCGCACCGTCAGGCCGAAGACCTCACCGCAGACCCGCTGAATCTCCCAGCCCGGAATGTCATTCGTCGTCACAACAAGCATGAGCAGAGATTAGCCGCCGGCGCCCGGCGGAGTGCAGCAAGCACACGCGAAAGGCCTCCGACCTTTCGGTCGGAGGCCTTCGCTGTATTGCTGGTGTTTACTCGGTGGCGGTGCCGGCGCTGGCCAGATCCGGCTCGGCCTCCTCGGCGCGCTTGGGTCCACCGGCGAAGGTGAACTTCGCATCCTCGCCGGCGCCTTCGCCGTCCCAGTTCTCGACGTCGACGGTGACCAGCTGACCGGGTCCGACCTCTTCGAAGAGAATCTTCTCCGAGAGGGCGTCCTCGATCTCGCGCTGGATCGTCCGGCGCAGCGGGCGAGCCCCCAGAACCGGATCGAAGCCCCGCTTGGCCAGCAGCGACTTGGCCTTGTCGGTGAGTTCCATCGTCATGTCCTTGGTCTTCAACTGCTTGGAGACCCGGTTCACCATCAGGTCGACCATCTCGATGATCTCGTCCTGAGTCAGCTGGTGGAAGACGATGATGTCGTCGATACGGTTGAGGAACTCCGGGCGGAAGTGTTTCTTCAGCTCGTCGTTGACCTTCTGCTTCATCCGCTCGTAGTTGTTCTCACCGCCGCCCTGGGTGAAGCCCAGACCGACCGCCTTGGAGATGTCGGAGGTGCCCAGGTTCGAGGTGAAGATCAGCACGGTGTTCTTGAAGTCGACCGTGCGGCCCTGGCCGTCGGTGAGCCGCCCGTCCTCGAGGACCTGCAACAGGGTGTTGTAGATCTCCTGGTGCGCCTTCTCGATCTCGTCGAACAGCACGACGGAGAACGGCTTGCGGCGGACCTTCTCGGTGAGCTGGCCGCCCTCCTCGTAGCCGACGTACCCGGGGGGTGCGCCGAACAGCCGCGAGGCGGTGAAGCGGTCGTGGAACTCGCCCATGTCGATCTGGATGAGCGCGTCGTCGTCGCCGAACAGGAACTCCGCCAGCGCCTTGGACAGCTCGGTCTTACCGACGCCGGACGGGCCGGCGAAGATGAACGAACCGGACGGGCGCTTGGGGTCCTTCAGGCCGGCACGGGTGCGGCGGATGGCCTTGGACACGGCACGGACCGCATCCTCCTGGCCGATGATCCGCTTGTGCAGCTCATCCTCCATGCGCAGCAGCCGGGTGGTCTCCTCCTCGGTCAACTTGAACACCGGAATACCGGTCCAGTTGCCCAGAACCTCGGCGATCTGTTCGTCGTCGACCTCGGCCACGACATCGAGATCGCCTGAGCGCCACTGCTTTTCGCGCTCTGCGCGCTGGGCGACCAGTTGCTTCTCCCGATCCCGCAGCGACGCCGCCTTCTCGAAGTCCTGCGCGTCGATGGCGCTTTCCTTCTCCCGGCGCGCATCGGCGATCTTCTCGTCGAACTCGCGCAGGTCTGGCGGAGCGGTCATCCGCCGGATCCGCATCCGGGCGCCGGCCTCGTCGATCAGGTCGATCGCTTTGTCCGGCAGGAACCGGTCGTTGATGTAGCGATCGGCCAGGGTGGCAGCGGCGACCATCGCGGCGTCGGTGATCGACACCCGGTGGTGCGCCTCGTACCGGTCGCGCAGACCCTTGAGGATCTCGATGGTGTGCGCCACCGTCGGCTCACCGACCTGGACCGGCTGGAACCGGCGCTCCAGGGCGGCGTCCTTCTCGATGTACTTGCGGTACTCGTCGAGGGTGGTCGCGCCGATGGTCTGCAGCTCACCACGAGCCAGCTTGGGCTTCAGAATCGAGGCGGCGTCGATGGCACCTTCGGCGGCACCCGCACCGACGAGCGTGTGCAGCTCGTCGATGAACAAGATGATGTCGCCGCGGGTGTTGATCTCCTTGAGCACCTTCTTCAGGCGCTCCTCGAAATCACCGCGGTAGCGGCTGCCCGCCACCAGCGACCCGAGGTCGAGGGTGTAGAGCTGCTTGTCCTTGAGCGTCTCGGGAACCTCGCCGTGCACGATGGCCTGAGCCAGGCCCTCGACGACGGCGGTCTTGCCCACGCCGGGCTCGCCGATCAGCACCGGGTTGTTCTTGGTGCGCCGGCTCAGGACCTGCATCACCCGCTCGATTTCTTTCTCACGGCCGATGACCGGGTCGAGCTTGCCCTCCATGGCGGCCGCGGTCAGGTTGCGGCCGAACTGGTCGAGCACGAGGGAGGTCGACGGGTTGCCGGACTCGCCGCCGCGGCCACCGGTGCCGGCCTCCGCGGTCTCCTTGCCCTGATAACCGCTCAGCAGCTGGATGACCTGCTGGCGCACGCGCGTCAGCTCAGCCCCCAGCTTGACCAGCACCTGGGCCGCGACGCCTTCGCCCTCACGGATCAGGCCGAGCAGAATGTGCTCGGTGCCGATGTAGTTGTGGCCGAGTTGCAGCGCCTCGCGCAAGCTCAGCTCGAGCACCTTCTTGGCGCGCGGGGTGAACGGGATGTGCCCGGACGGGGCCTGCTGGCCCTGGCCGATGATCTCCTCGACCTGGCTGCGGACACCTTCGAGTGAGATGCCCAGCGACTCCAGTGACTTGGCGGCTACGCCTTCACCCTCATGAATAAGTCCCAGCAGGATGTGCTCGGTGCCGATGTAGTTGTGGTTGAGCATCCGGGCTTCTTCTTGAGCCAGGACGACGACCCTGCGGGCACGGTCGGTGAATCTCTCGAACATCCTCGGTTACCTGCTCTCCATCACGATTAGGTACGGCGGCAGTCACCACGTACCTGTCGTCCACTGT
Source organism: Mycolicibacterium sp. CBM1 (assembly GCF_054073305.1). Taxonomy (NCBI): domain Bacteria; kingdom Bacillati; phylum Actinomycetota; class Actinomycetes; order Mycobacteriales; family Mycobacteriaceae; genus Mycobacterium; species Mycolicibacterium sp. CBM1. The sequence continues at coordinate 241,841 of NZ_JBSXPP010000005.1, forward strand.
AGTGGGCGGTCTGCGGAGGTGCGTCCCCTTGCTACCCATACCGCATCCACACGGTGAACTCAGCAGACCAACGCGCGGGGACAGCGGATCGTTTCCGAGAGCGGCGCCGGGTTGCTTCGCCGCCAGCGAACGGCGGCGGTCAGGTAGCGGCGGTCAGGTAGCGGCGTGGAACGCGTCGATGATGTCGGCCGGGATGCGCCCACGGGTCGACACCTTGTGACCGTTGCGCCGAGCCCACTCCCGGATCGCTGCGCTCTGCTCGCGATCGATGGCGGCGCGGCCCCGTCCGGGCGGACCGGAGCGGCCCCGGCGGCGGCCGCCGACCCGGCGGCTGGCCTCAACCCACGGCTTGAGATCGTTGCGGAGTTTCTGAGCATTTTTAGACGAAAGATCGATCTCGTAGCTCACACCGTCGAGCGAGAATTCGACTGTTTCGTCCGCAGCGCCCGAGCCGTCGAAATCGTCGACGAGCGTGACGGTCACCTTTTTTGCCATTACCTCACTGAATCCTTCTGCCTGCGCACAACAAGCGATTGCCGGGCGTCTCTCCCATGGTCACCAATGTGCCACATTGCCGCACGACGTTCAACAAGTATTGGATCGGCCCACCTCAGCCGTGGCGGCGAACAATCGGGAACAATACTGTTTCCCGAATTGACAAGCCGGTAAGCGCCATCAGCAGCCGGTCAATCCCCATTCCGGTTCCGGTGGTCGGCGGCATCGCATACTCCATCGCCGCCAGGAAATCCTCGTCGAGCGCCATCGCCTCGTCGTCGCCGGCGGCGGCCGCCCTCGCCTGGGCCTCGAACCGCTCCCGCTGCACGATCGGGTCGACCAGCTCCGAGTAGCCGGTGGCGAGCTCGAATCCGCGCACGTAGAGGTCCCACTTCTCGGTGACGCCGGGAATGCTGCGGTGCTGGCGGGTCAGGGGTGTGGTCTCGACCGGGAAATCCTTGACGAACGCCGGGGTCCACAGGGTGTCGCCGACGGTGTGCTCCCAGAGTTCCTCGACCAGCTTGCCGTGGCCGTAGCCGCGGTCGCGGGGAATCTCGAGCTCGAGCCGATCGGCGATGGCCAGCAGGTAATCCAGCGGCGTGTCCGGGGTGATCTCTTCGCCAAGGGCTTCGGACAACGACGGGTACATTTGTATCGACGGCCATTCGCCGTCGAGGTCATAGATTGAGCCGTCCGCCAATGGCACTTGCCGGGTTCCGATCGCCTCGTCGGCGACTTCTTGAATAAGTTCGCGGGTGACGATCGCCGAATCGTCATAGGTTCCCCATGCCTGATATGTCTCAAGCATCGCGAATTCCGGTGAATGGGTGGAATCCGCACCTTCGTTTCGGAAGTTCCGGTTGAGCTCGAATACTTTCTCCAACCCGCCGACGACGCACCGCTTGAGAAACAACTCGGGGGCAATTCGCAGATACAGATCTGCGTCGAGCGCATTGGAGTGGGTGACGAAAGGCCGCGCCGCCGCACCACCGGCCAGCGTCTGCAGCATCGGGGTTTCCACCTCGAGGAAGCCGCGGCGATCCAGAGCGTTGCGGACCGCGCGTACGACGGCGATGCGCTGGCGGGCCACCGTGCGGGCCTGCGGACGCACGATCAGGTCGACGTAACGCTGCCGGACCCGAGACTCCTCGCTCATCTCCTTGTGCGCGACGGGCAGCGGGCGCAACGCCTTGCTGGCCATCTGCCAGGAGTCGGCCAGCACCGAAAGCTCTCCACGGCGCGAACTGATCACCTCGCCGTGCACGAACACGATGTCGCCGAGGTCGACCTCGGTCTTCCAGGCTTCCAGCGCCTGCTCACCGACCCCGGCCAGGCTGATCATCGCCTGCAGCTGAGTTCCGTCGCCCTCCTGCAGCGTCGCGAAGCACAACTTGCCTGAGTTGCGAGCGAACACCACCCGGCCGGTGACGCCCACGACGTCGCCGGTCGAGGTGTCGGCGGCCAGGTCCGGGTAGGCGGCCCTGATCTGCGCGAGCGAATGGGTGCGCGGCACCGCCACCGGGTAGGGGTCTTTGCCCTCGGCCAGCAGGCGCTCACGCTTGGCCTGGCGGATCCGGAACTGCTCGGGGACGTCAGATCCCTCAGCTTCGGTGTGCGGGTCGCTTTCCGGCATATCAGCAGAGGTCACGACGTGCCAGCTTAAATGAGCCCATGAAGTCCCTCATCAACGCCGCTTCGGTGGCCGCGCTGACCGGCGACCGCATCGACTGGCGATTCAAGGGTCTGCCGGCCGGTTGGAGCGGTCAGACCGTCGCGCAGATCTGCGCCGGGGCGCCTGATCTGTTTGCCGAGGGACCGCTGGGACCGGTGTGCGTCCTGCATGCCGACGCCCTGGAGCACAACCTGTCGACCATGGCCGGCTGGTGCGTGCGGCACCGCGTGGAACTCGCGCCGCACGGCAAGACGCATATGGCGCCGCAGCTGGTGGCCCGCCAGTTCGCGGCGGGCGCGACCGCGGTGACCGCCGCCACCGTGAGCCAGGTACGGGCGTTGCGTGCCTTCGGAGTCGCAGAGGTGGTGCTGGCCAACGAGCTGGTGGACCCGGCCGGGCTGGTGTGGCTGGCCGCCGAGCAGGACGAAGATCCCGACTTCCGGGCAGTCTGCTGGGTGGACTCGGTGGACGGGGTGCGGCAGATGACGGCAGCACTGGCGGCCGCAGGCGCGCGGCGGCCGATCGAGGTCTGCGTGGAGCTCGGCGCCGCAGGCACTCGCACCGGCTGCCGCGACGACGCGTGCGTCGAGGCGGTCGCCGACGCCGCGGCAGGCAGTCCACAGCTGCGGCTGGTGGGGGTGGCCGGGTACGAGGCGGCAATCGGCCACGACGTGACCCCCGCCGGAGTCGAGCGGGTGAGCACCTACCTGAGCTGGATGCACGCCGTCGCCACCCGGCTGGCGCCGCGTTGCGACGTGCCCGACATCTCCGAGGTGATGGTCACCGCCGGCGGCAGTACGCATTTCGACTTGGTGGCACAGACGCTGGCGGGGCCGTGGCGCACGATCCTGCGCAGCGGCGCCTACCTGACCAACGACGACGGTCTGTACCTGCGCACCTCACCGCTGACCCGTCCCGGCACCGCACCCGGCGGGTTTCGGCCCGCGATGCAGGTGTGGGCCCAGGTGTGTTCGCGGCCCGAACCCAACCTAGCCCTGCTGACGATGGGCCGTCGTGACGTGTCATTCGATCAGGATCTCCCTGTGCCGCAACAGCTTAGAGCCGGTCCGGTGTGGCTGACGGATGCGTTGACCGGCTGCGAAGTGGTCGCACTCAACGACCAGCATGCGTTCCTGACATTGACCCCCGCCGCGCGGGAGACCGTCGAGGTCGGCAGCTGGATCTCCTTCGGGATATCCCATCCGTGCACCGTCTTCGACAAGTGGCAGCTCATCCCGGTGCTCGACGAGCGGGGCCGAGTGGTCGATCTGGTGCGGACGTTTTTTTGACCTATCTCGGCTAGCGGGCGGTCTTGAACCGGCCGCGCTGGCTGTCGCGGTTGCGCTCGAAGACCATCCGCAACCCGTCGAGGGTGAGGTGTTTGTCGTAGTGCGCGACGGTGTGCAGGTCGGGCAGCATCAGCGGGGCGGTGTGGCCGGTCGCGACCACGGCGACGTCGGAGCCGGCGAATCCGTCGACATCTGCCCGGATCCGGTTTACCAGCCCGTCGACCAGGCCGGCGAAGCCGAACAGCGCGCCGGACTGCATGCACTCCACGGTGTTCTTGCCGACCACCGAGCGCGGCCGGGTGAGCTCGACCCGGCGCAACGCAGCCGAGCGGGCGGCCGCCGCGTCCGAGGAAACCTGGACACCGGGAGCGATTGCCCCACCGAGGAATTCGCCCTTGGCCGACACCACGTCGACACAGATCGACGACCCGAAGTCCACGACGATGGCGGCGGAGGCGAATTTCGCATACGCCGCAAGGCAGTTCACGATCCGGTCGGCACCGACCTCTTTGGGATTGTCGACCAGCAGGGGAATCCCGGTGCGGACTCCCGGCTCGATGAGCACGTGCGGCACACCCGCCCAGTACTGGTCGAGCATCAACCGCACCTCGTGCATGACCGACGGGACGGTGGACAATCCGGTGGCCCCGGTTAGCCGCTCCGAGTCATCCCCGATCAGACCTTCGATGGTCAGCGCCAGCTCGTCGGCGGTCACTTCCGGCTCGGTGCGAATCCGCCAGTGCTGCACCACCTTGGCATGGTCGCCGGCCCCGGAGATCAACCCGACGACGGTGTGGGTGTTGCGGACGTCGATCGCCAGTAGCACGGTTACCGCACAGCCCACAGGGACAGCAGATCAGCGCTGGTGGTCGCCGATTCGAGGCGGTTGCTCCGTAACATCAATTTCTCCAGGTGATTTCATGCTTGTCGGCAGTGCCGACGCCAGGCGGGGCGGTGTCGGGCGCCAGGTCGATCGCGATGTTGTCCAGCAGCCGCGTCGTGCCGAGCCGGGCCGTCACCAGCATGCGGGCCGGGCCGTAGGCGGGCGCCGGCTCCAACTGCGGCCCCCGCACTTCGAGGTAGTCGACCTCGATGGCGGGCACCTCGTCGAGGACTGCGCGGGCGGCGTCGAGTGCTGCCGCGGCACCACCGGACGCGCCGTACATGCCGGCCAGCAGTGCCGAGGACAACGCGACGGCCTGCTCGCGTTCCTCGTTGTTGAGGTATCGATTGCGCGACGACATGGCCAGTCCGTCGGATTCCCGCACGATCGGCACACCGACGACACGGACGTCGACGTTGAGGTCGGCGACCATCTGCCGGATGAGCACCAGCTGCTGATAGTCCTTCTCGCCGAAGAACGCCTGATCCGGCCGGACGATCTGGAGCAGCTTGAGCACGACGGTCAGCATGCCGGCGAAGTGACCGGGCCGGGCCGCGCCCTCCAGTTCGGCACCGAGCGGCCCGGGATGCACCATGGTGCGCGGCCCGCCGGGATACATGGCCGCCGCGCTGGGCGCGAACACCACCTCGACTCCTTCGGCCCTGAGCAATTCCACGTCGGCGTCCAGGGTGCGCGGGTAGGCCTCGAGATCCTCCCCCGCACCGAACTGCAAGGGATTGACGAAGATCGACACCACGACCACCGCTCCGGGCACCCGCTTGGCGGCCCGGACCAGCGCCAGGTGACCGTCGTGCAACGCGCCCATCGTCGGCACCAGCATCACCCGCCGCCCGGTATGCCGCAGCGCCCGCGTGACGTCGGACACCGCTTCGGGCGTGGGGTACAGGTTGAGCTGTCCCGCGGTGAACTGCGGCCCTTTCCTCATCGTCGCCCTCGTCGGTCCGACCAGTCAGCCAACACCTCAAAGACCTCCTCGGGGGCGTGCGCACGTTGCGCGGTGCGCAGGGAATTCGCGTAATAACTCTGCGCCAGTTCAGCATTCACCTCGTCGAGGGCCGCCAGATGGCGTCCGACGGCGGGGCCGTCGCCGCGGGCCACCGGTCCGGTCAGCGCCGCCTGGCCACGTTGCAGCGTGTTCTCCAGCGCGGCGCGGGCCAGCGGACCGATGATGCGCTCGGCGAGGCCGCCGGGAGCGTCGGCGATGAGTTCCTGGCCGAGTAGCTCCTGGCCGGCCAGCGCGGCGCGCAGGGCATCCAGCGCATCGGCGACCACGGTGACGACGTGGTTGCTGGCATGGGCCAGTGCCGCGTGATAGACGGTCCGGGCGTCTTCGCGGACCCCGAACGGCTCACCGCCGACCTCGAGCACCAGGGATTGGGCGATCGCGTAACCGATCTCGTCGGCAGCGGTGACGCCGAAGCAGGTGTCGGCGAGCCGGGCAACGTCGTCGTCGGCTCCGGTGAAGGTCATCGCGGGATGGATGGCCAGGGGTACACAGCCCTGCTCGGTCAATGGCGCCAGGATGGCGACGCCGTTGGCCCCGGAGGTGTGCACGACGATCGTCCCGCGGCGCACCGCCCCCGTCGCGGCCAGCCCGTTGACCAAACCGGGAAGCTCGGCGTCCGGCACCGTCAGCAGCAGCAATTCGGCGCTGTCGGCCACGTCGTGCATCGGCAGGATGGGGGTGTCGGGAAGTCGGCGCGCGGCCAGCCGCCGCGATGTGGTGGAGATGGCGCTGCACGCCACCACGACGTGTTCGGCACGCTCGAGCGCCATCCCGAGTGCCGTGCCGACCCGCCCGGCGGAGATGATGCCCACCTTGAGCCGTGCGGGGCGCAAGCCGCTGGGGGTCCCCACGTCGACGACCTCGCTGACGTCGTTGTTTGTTCTATCCGTTGACGGTGATTCTTCGTTCCGGTCCCTGGCCGGGTACCGGACGGTCGTGACAACTCTAACCCGCCGCAGCCCATGGCCCCGCCGGGTCGTCAGTCCTCGCGCCGGCGCCGGCGACCGCCGCCCGGACCACCGTTGGCCTGCAGGCGGGCCAACAGCTCGGCGACGGACTGCCCACCGGCATGCTGGCCTTCGGGTACCTGCGGCGGCGGCTCCTGCTCACCGCCGCGATGCCGGGGCGCAGGTGGAGCCGACATGGCCGGTGCCGACGGGCCCGGCTCGGCGCTGTCGGAGCTGTCGGCGCCGTGCCGGGAGCGCGGGGCGGCCGGCTCCGGCGGCGGCTGCATGACGGGTTCGGGCCGGCCCTGCGACGCGGGCTCGCCGGCCGCTTGTTCGGGTGTCCAGTGTCTGCCGGGGCGGCGATCCTCAGCCGCAACCGGACGCCACGGGGACTGTTCGGCTGCCGGCCGTGGCTCGGGCTGGGGTGCCGGTTGAGGCGCCGGTTGCGGGCGAACGGGTTCCGGCTGGGGCTGAGGTTGGGCCTCGGTGCGCTGCGGGGCTGGTGGGGCCACCGGCGGGGCGACCGGGCCCGCGGCACGGGCACCATTGTCGCCCGCCCGCCGGTGCGAACCTCGATAGTTGTCCGCCGGGGCCGGCTCGGGCTCGGCGCGGCGCCGCGGTGGCGGCGGGGCGTAGGGCTGCGGTGCCGGCGGCGGCGGAGCCAGCGGTTCCTCGGGAACGTCGATGATTGGGTTCTCGGCGGTCGCGGGTCGGCTGGCGGTGTCCTCGGAACGCACCGGTGTGATCCGACTGCTCTGCACCCGGCCGGGGGTCGGCGGCAACGTGGTGGTGTCCTGGGTCCAGTCGCCGCGGCCGGCGCCGGAGCGATCGCCCTCGAGTGCGGGCCGGTCACCCAGGTCGGCGTCGAAGAGGATCTCGAGATTCGTCCGCAACGCGGCCAGCTCGGCACGCAGGGCGGCCACCTCGTCGGCGGCCTGGGCGCGCAGTTCGGAGGCCAGTTCGCGGCGCAGGTGGGATTCGACGCTCAGCTCGTATTCACGACGTGCGGAGATCTCCCTGTCGAGCTGCAGGTCGTAGACCAGCTTGAGGTCTCGGGCGCGGGCCGCGTCGATATCGCTCTGCCTGCGGTAGATCACCGACACGAAAGCGCCGACCACGGCTGCCCATAGCGACAGGATGACCGCCAGCTTGAGCAACTCGACACGGTTGGTGAACACCAACGCGGAACTGGCCGCGATGGCCAGCACCAGCAACACCGTCAAGAGCAGCCAACCCGGCCTGCGGCCGCCGCGCCGATTCCGGGCGCCGCGGGACAGAACGGTCATGGGGTGACTGTACCCGGGCAACATCGGGGAACGTGTCGTCGAACTGCGGCGATTCGCCTGGAAGCGGCTAGTCCCGGGCGGCGTCGGCGTTGTCGGCCGGGTCGCCCGGAGACTTGCAGCAATGTTCGAGCCACAAGGCGGCGGCGACCAGTGCCAGCGCGCTGAGCGCGGCCACGCCGGTACCCGGGATGAAGCTGCCGGCGACCTGCTCGGCGCGCCGAGGCCAGAGGTAGACCAGGATGCCGATCCACCAGCCGGCCATCAGCGCCCCGACCCAGGCCGAGGCCTTGGCGATCACCACGCTGCGCGCCACGGCCAGCGGGTGCAGCCGGCCCGCACCGACGCCGATCTCACCGTTGCGGATCCTGGTCCGCACCGACACCGCCCAGGCCGTCTCGACGGCGGCGACCGCAAGCAGCGACAGCCCGGTCCACAGCGTGATCGGCGGGAAGTGGCGGTAGAGGACCCGCATCAGCAGCCAGGTCAGGATTGCGACGCCGATGACCGCGGCCGCGAGGTCGCGCCGTCGAGTGATTCCCATCAGGAACCGAGCCGCAATACCAGGCCGGTCAGGCGTACCCCGTCGCGATCGACCGCGTCGACTTCGGCCAATAGCCCGTCGACCCGGCGGCGCTGGCCGGCGACGGTCAGCTCGGCCTCAGGGTCGACGGCCAGCCACGGGATCATCACGAACGCCCGCAGGTGCGCCAGCGGGTGCGGCAGCGTGAGGCCTTCGTCGCGGGAGAAGACCTCGATGTCGCCCTCGGCGGTCGTGTCGTAACAGCAGACCAGGTCGACGTCGAGCGTGCGCGGTCCCCATTTCTGGCCACGGACCCGCTCGTTGGCCGCCTCCAGGGTCTGCGCCCGACGCAGCCAGCCCTGCCCGTCGAGTCCGGGATCCTCGGCGACCACGATGGCGTTGAGGAAGGCGCCCTGCTCGACGCCGCCCCAGGCATCGGTCTCGTAGACCGGGGACAACGCGCGCACCGAGTCGCCGAGTCCGTCCACGGCGGCCTGCAACCGCGCCATCCGGTCGCCGAGATTGGATCCGATCGAAAGCACCACCCGGGTCATGTCACGGCTCCGGCGGGAACGATCTGACCGCGTCCGCCCCGGCGGGACCGGCGCGCGACGACGGCGACGTCGGTGAAGGACAACGGGATCGGGGCGCTTGGTTTGTGCACCACCACCTCCACGGCATGGACGCGCTCATCGGTCATGACGTCCTCGGCGATCTCGGCGGCGACGGTCTCGATCAGATTGCGCGCCGGACCGGCGACGACAGTGGCCGCCCGTTGGGCCAGCACCCCGTAGTCGTAGGTGTCGGCGAGATCGTCGCTGGCGGCGGCCGCGGCGAGGTCGATCCATACGGTGACGTCGACGACGAAGTCCTGCCCGTCGCGACGCTCGTGGTCGAAGACGCCATGGTTGCCACGAACGGTCAGCCCGCGCAACTCGATGCGATCAGCCATGTCCACCTTCCTGCCACGCCCCGACGACTTTGAGCGCATCCGCGCTCGCGCGCACGTCGTGCACCCGCACGCCCCACGCACCCTGCCCGGCGGCCAGTGCGGAGATCACCGCGGTGGCGGTCTCACGCCCGTCCGGGGGCCGGTCGGTCCCGTCGGCCTCAGCCAGAAGCGAGCCCAGGAAGCGCTTCCGCGACGCCCCGACCAGTACCGGGATGCCGGTGGCCACGAATTCGCCCAGTGCGTTCAACAGCGCCCAGTTGTGCTGCGCGGTCTTGGCGAAACCCAGGCCCGGGTCGATGATCAGCGCGTCGTGATCGACACCGGCCGCGACCGCGGCATCGACACAGGCCAGCAGTTCGTCGCGCACGTCGACCACCACATCGCGGTACTGCGGCACTTCGTGCGGGTGTTCGGCGCGCACCGACCGCCAGTGCATCAGCACCCACGGCACCTTGGCTTCGGCGAGCAGCGGGGCCATGCCCGAGTCGGCCTGACCGCCCGAGACGTCGTTGACGATACGGGCCCCGCTGTGCAGCGCCGCCTCGGCCACCGCGGCGTGCATGGTGTCAATGCTGACCGTGATGCCTTGCGCAGCAAGCTCTTTGACAACCGGGATCACCCGCGCGACCTCGACGGCCGCGTCCACCCGCACGGCACCGGGGCGGGTCGACTCACCACCGACATCGATGATGTCCGCGCCCTGCGCGACGAGCTTCAGGCCGTGTTCGACCGCGCGCGCCGGATCGAGGTAACGGCCGCCGTCAGAAAAGGAATCGTCGGTGACGTTGACGACCCCCATCACCCGGGTGCGCGGTCGGAGTGGTTGCGTCATTTACGCAAGATGAGTTCCAGCGCCTCGGCTCGCGATGCCTTGTCGGTCTTGAACTGTCCGCGCACCGCCGACGTGGTGGTGGTGGCGCCCGGCTTGCGCACGCCGCGCATCGCCATGCACAGGTGTTCGGCCTCGATCACCACGATGACCCCGCGCGGCTTGAGCTTGCGCATCACCGCGTCGGCAACCTGCGTGGTCAGCCGCTCCTGGACCTGTGGCCGCTTGGCGTACAGGTCGACTACCCGGGCCAGCTTCGACAACCCGGTAACCCGGCCGTCTTCGCCTGGGATGTAACCGACATGGGCCACCCCGTGGAACGACACCAGGTGGTGTTCGCATGTCGAGTACATCGGGATGTTCTTGACCAGGACCAGCTCGTCGTGCTGCTCGTCGAAGGTGGTCTCGAGCACCGCGTCGGGGTCGGTGTAGAGCCCGGCGAACATCTCCCGGAAGGCACGGGCGACGCGGGCCGGGGTGTCCAGCAGGCCGTGCCGGTCCGGATCCTCCCCGACCGCCAGCAGCAGTTCGCGGACCGCCGCCTCGGCTCGCGGCTGATCGAACTCCGGGGTGTCGAACGTGATCGAAGTAGGCTGCGCCATCGAAGCTTCCGTTCGTCTATCAGCCGTTGCCGGGGGGATTGGCCCGGCCGGCGTCGTCACCCTGATCGTCTGCGGGACCGGCCTTTGGGCCGGTGTGACTGGGTGAAGGATACGGCTGGTAGGGCGGGTACGGCTGGCCCTGCTGGGGAGCCGGCGGACCCCAGCCCTGCTGCGGCGGGTACCAGTACCCACCCTGCTGCGGGTTCTGCGGTGGTCCCTGCGGCGGCCAGCCGGGCGCGTGCCAGCCGGCCGGCGCCCCGTAATCGGGCTGGTTGGCACCGGGCTGGGCCGCGTGGGCACCGGTGTGCGAACCGTTGCCGTTGCCGCTGCCCGGCTGCTGGCCCTGCGCCGCCGCTGACGCTTGGGCGATCGCCTTCTTGAAGGCCGGCTCGGGCATCGGTTTGGGCCACGGCTCGCCGCGCTCGATGGCCAGCTCGCCCGGGGTCTTGATCGGGGGCTTGTCCGAGGGGATACGGCCGCCGAAGTCGTCGAACACCGTCAACCGCGGCCGCTTCTTCACCCCACCGAAGATCGCTTCCAACTCCTTGCGGTGCAGCGTTTCCTTCTCCAGCAGCTCACCGGCGAGGATGTCGAGCACGTCGCGGTACTCGGTGAGAATCGTCCAGGCCTCGGTGTGCGCCGCCTCGATGAGCTTGCGGACCTCGTCATCGATGTCGCGGGCGACCTCGTGGCTGTAGTCGGACTGGGTGCCCATGGTGCGGCCCAGGAACGGGTCGCCGTGCTCGGTGCCGTACTTGACGGCGCCGAGCTTGGAGCTCATGCCGTATTCGGTGACCATCGCCCGGGCGATCTTGGTGGCCTGGTCGATGTCGGAGACCGCGCCGGTAGTGGGCTCGCGGAACACCAGTTCCTCGGCGGCGCGCCCGCCCATGGCGAACACCAGCCGGGAGATCATCTCCGAGCGGGTCATCAGACCCTTGTCGTCCTCGGGCACCGAGACGGCATGGCCGCCGGTACGTCCGCGCGCCAGGATCGTGACCTTGTAAATCGGCTCGATGTCGGGCATCGCCCACGCCGCCAGCGTGTGACCGCCTTCGTGGTAGGCGGTGATCTTCTTCTCCAGCTCGCTGATGACGCGGCCCTTGCGGCGCGGGCCGCCGATCACCCGGTCGACGGCCTCTTCCATGGCTGCACCGGTAATGACGGTGCCGTTCTCGCGGGCGGTGAGCAGCGCGGCCTCGTTGATGACGTTGGCCAGGTCGGCACCGGACATGCCGACGGTGCGCTTGGCCAGACCGTCGAGATCGGCGTCGGGGGCCATCGGCTTGCCCGCCGAGTGCACCCGCAGCACGGCCTTGCGGCCGGCCAGGTCGGGGCTGGTGACCGGGATCTGGCGGTCGAAGCGGCCGGGGCGCAGCAGCGCCGGATCGAGGATGTCGGGCCGGTTGGTGGCCGCGATGAGAATGACACCCTGCCGTTCGCCGAAGCCGTCCATCTCGACGAGCAACTGGTTGAGCGTCTGCTCGCGTTCGTCGTGGCCGCCGCCCAGGCCGGCACCGCGCTGGCGGCCGACAGCGTCGATCTCGTCGACGAAGATGATGCAGGGGCTGTTCTGCTTGGCCTGCTCGAACAGGTCACGCACCCGGGAGGCACCGACGCCGACGAACATCTCGACGAAGTCCGAACCGGAGATGGTGAAGAACGGGACCCCGGCCTCGCCGGCCACGGCGCGGGCCAGCAGCGTCTTGCCGGTGCCGGGCGGCCCGTAGAGCAGCACGCCCTTGGGAATCTTGGCGCCCAGCGCCTGGTAACGCGACGGGTTCTGCAGGAAGTCCTTGATCTCGTAGAGCTCTTCGACCGCCTCGTCGACGCCGGCTACGTCGGCGAAAGTCGTCTTGGGCATGTCCTTGGAGAGCTGTTTGGCCTTCGACTTGCCGAAGCCGAAGCCCATCCGGCCACCGGTCTGCATGCGGGAAAACAGCACGAACAGGCCGACGAGCAGCAGCAGCGGAAGCATGTAGACCAGCAGCGAGCCCAGGATGCTGCCCTGGTTGACGGTGGTGTTGGTCTTGACCTTCTTGGCCGTCAGCGCGTTGAACAGGTCGACGGCGTACCCGGTGGGGTACTTGGCGATGACCTTGTTGGAGTCCTCGGTGTCGCTGTTGCCGTTCTTGAGCTCCAGACGGACCTGCTGTTCGCGGTCGTCGATCTGCGCACTGTTGACGTTGTCACCATTGATCTGCGCCATCGCCACCGAGGTGTCGACGGGTTTGAAGCCTCGGGTGTCGTCACTGAAGTAGAAGAACGACCAGCCGAGCAGCAGCACCACGGCAACGACCGTCAGTGTGCGGATCACGTTTTTCCGGTTCATCAAGCATCGGCCTTTGCGGCCCGGTCCTTCCGATATGCGCAGCTGGGATAGTTCAGGCTACCGCTAGACCAACGTCGGCAAGTGCCCCCAGGGTTTCCGTCAGGGTTTGGTCGTTGTTCGCCAGAAGCCGAACCACCCTTTAACGCGGGGCTCGGGCTGTGCTTGGCTGGCAGGGTGATCGCTTCGACCGAACGGTTCGTTGAGGTCAACGGCGTGCGGTTGCGGGTGCTCGAAGCCGGTGAGCGCGGCGCCCCGGTGGTGGTGCTGGCCCACGGCTTTCCCGAGCTGGCCTACTCGTGGCGGCATCAGATTCCCGTTCTCGCCCAGGCCGGCTACCACGTCCTGGCGCCCGATCAGCGCGGCTACGGCGGCTCGTCGCGCCCGGCGGCGGTCGAGGCCTACGACATCCACCTGCTCACGGCCGATCTGGTCGGCCTGCTCGACGACATCGGGGTCGGGCAAGCCGTGTTCGTCGGGCATGACTGGGGCGCGATGGTGGTCTGGCACACTGCGCTGCTGCACCCGGACCGGGTCCGCGCTGTCGCGGGCCTGTCCGTCCCGCCCATCCCGCGTGCGCGCTCGCGCCCTACCACGCGGTGGCGGGAAAAGTTCGGCGAGGACTTCTACATGTTGCGCTTCCAGGAACTCGGCGTCGCCGACGCCGAGATGAGCGCTGACGTCACGGCGACGATGCGCGAGATGTTCACCGGACTGACCGGGCCGGACGCGCCGCCGGACTGGATCAGCACCGACGAGTTCGACCACTATGTGCGCGAATTCAGCAGGACGGGATTCACCGGCGCGCTGAACTGGTATCGCAACTACGACCGCAACTGGGCGACGACGCCGCAGCTCGCCGAGGCGCGGATCCAAGTGCCCGCACTGTTCGTCGGTGGCACCGCCGACCCGATCGGGTCGACGATGAATCCGGCCCGCGCCCATGAGGTGGTCGCCGGCCCGTACACCGAGGCGTGGATCGAAGGCGCCGGACACTGGGTGCAACAGGAGCGTCCCGACGAGGTGAACCGGATTCTGTTGGAATTCCTGGGCACGGTGGAGGCGACATGACGGGGCGGCCGTTGAACACGCCTACACGATGGGCATCGACCCGGTCGACCAGCGCCGGCCCCGAGGGCCGAGTGGACCGGCATACCGACTGATTCACCCTGCGCGACGCCCAACTGCACATCCGCCCCGACCGCATCTGCGACCTACTGGAGCGGGCCGGCAAGGCGATCCTCAAAGCCATCGGCGAGCGCACCGACCAGAGCCGAAGCTAAAGAACGTCGGTGGCCGTGCCACCGTGGGTGCACAGGGCAAGCACATACTCGAGCTGGTCGAGCCCGACCAGGATGGTCCGCGCCAGCGCGCCCTCGACGCGACAGAGGACCGTCCAGAGGTGACAAGGGTCCACCGGCAATGATCCGGCGGCCCGCGCCTGTTCGGACGCGGCGATAAGCCCCGCCTTGGCGTGCGGGCTGAAGGTCAGGTGGATGTGTCGGGGCGCGGCCCGTTGCCGGGCGCCGGTGGCCTGTTCGAATTGTTCGCGGACTGTGGCGGCGCTGATGTCGCGATCCCGGAGGGCTGCCACGACCCAGTGCGAGGTGTCGGTCATCAGTCCCATCAGCAGGTGAGCGGTGCCAATGACGTCGCTGCCATAGCAATAGGCCTCGTCGTGGGCGCGCGACACCACAGCCCGGCTCTCTGCCCCCAAATCAGCCAGGGCCTGCGCGACCCGTTTCGGGTTCAGGTCTTCACCGGGTAACGACATGTCAGCAACCACAGTGACGCACTTTACAATATATTTGTATGGTAGCTGGTTTATGGCTGAATTGGGTTCGCCGCTGACGGGACCGATATCGGGAGCGGCGCGCTAGTCGGCGAACTGACCGAAGCGCAGCAGCATGTTCACCGAATCCTGCCACCGCGCCAGCTGTGCCGGGGCACAGAATGATTCGGGCAGGTAGCGGTCGATATGGCGGCGCAGGATGACGACACCGAACACCAATACCGTCGGATTGAGCGCCGCCCAGACCAGATCCAGATCCGGCCGCGTGACACCCTTGTCCGCCATCTGCCGCCAGTGCGCACCGACGATCGCCATCGTCGCATCAAAAAATGCTACGCCGGACGCGGTGCCATTAGCCAGCAAACGAGCGAGGTAGTCGACCACGGTGCGTTGCTCGGCCAGCAGGCCGGTAACCCGGCGGCCCAGTTCCAGCACGGCCTCCGTCGGTTCCTCAGACAGGGGCTGCGCCATCGCGGCCCTGATGAGCTCCATCGCGTGCGCGTCCACGGCCGCCACCAGACCATCCTTGGAACCGAAGTGGTACTGCACCAGGCCAACCGAGACGTCCGCCGTGTCGGCGATGGCCTGCAGGGTCGCCTCGGTAAGACCGCGCTGGGCGAATACCTTGAGCGCGGCATCGATGATGCGGTCGGGTTTGGACCGGGCGGGGCGCCTCCCCGACATCACTGGACTCCTTTCGCCTGCCGTGCCGACAGCGACGGCCGCCGAGGAGGTTACGCGGTAGCCGCGAGATGGCCGGTGAACTACCTGCCGCACGCTACGGTGTCAGCCATGCCGATTCCGGGACGTCGCCGTGTCGTTGTTGCGTTGGCCGCCGCGGGCGTGGCCGCCGCCTTGCTGTCCGGATGTGACTCGACCGCCGCTCCGGTGGGCGCCAATCCGCGCGAGGTGACCGTCGTCGGGGCGGGCGAGGTGCAGGGCGTGCCCGACACGTTGACCGCCGACGTCGGCATCGAGGCCGTCGCCGCGGATGTCACGACGGCGATGAACCAGACCAACGACCGGCAGAAGGCGGTGCTCAACGCCCTCAACGCCAGCGGAATCGACAGCAAGGACATCAGCACCACGCAAGTCAGCCTGCAGCCGCAGTACGCCGACAACTCTGCGATCAACGGCTATCGCGCCAGCAACTCGATCCAGATCAAGATCCGCAAGCTCGACACCGCCTCGCAGGTATTGGCCAATGTCATCAATGCCGGTGGCGACGCCACCCGGATCAACTCGGTGAGCTACTCGATCGAGGACGACTCCAAACTGGTCAGCGACGCGCGGGCGCGGGCGTTCAACGACGCCAAGCAGCGTGCCGCGCAGTACGCCGAGCTGTCCGGATTGTCGCTGGGCAAGGTGATCTCGATTTCGGAGGCGCCCGGCGGTACACCTCCCCCGCAGCCGGTCCCGATGCAGACGCCGCGCGGAGCGATGGCCAGCGAGGTCCCGCTGCAGCCGGGTCAGCAGACCGTCAGCTTCTCGGTGACGGCGGTCTGGGAGCTGACCTAGCCGCTGCGACGACGGTTCAGTGCTGGTAGACCTTGGGATCCAAAGTGCCGATGAACGGCAGGTCGCGGTAGCGCTCCGCGTAGTCCAAGCCGTAGCCCACGACGAATTCGTTGGGGATGTCGAAACCCACGTAGGCGATCTCGACGTCGGCGCGCACGGCGTCGGGTTTGCGCAGCAGCGTGCACACCCGCAGGGAGCGAGGATGGCGCGTCGCCAGGTTGCGCAGCAGCCAGGACAGTGTCAGGCCGGAGTCGACGATGTCCTCGACGATGAGCACGTCGCGGTCGTGGATGTCGCGATCGAGGTCCTTGAGGATGCGGACCACACCGGAGGACGACGTGGAGGAGCCATAGGAGCTGACCGCCATGAACTCGAGCTGGGTCGGCACCGGAAGGGCGCGGGCCAGATCGGTGACGAACATGACCGCGCCCTTGAGGACGGTCACCAGCAGCAGGTCCTGACCGCCGAGCGAGTCGCCGTAATCCCTGGCCACCAGCGCCGCCAGTTCCGCGGTGCGAGCCTGAATCTGGTCTTCGGACAACAGGACCGATTTGATGTCCCCGGGGTACAGCTCGTGCGCCGACACGAGCACACTGTGCCACGAGCCGGGCTCAACGACCAATCACACGGGCTGGGTGTACGTCATCAACCTGCCGGCACGGCGTGCAGCGAACAGCCGCTGCTGCCGCAGCCGAGAGCCGACCGCCACCCCGCCCTGCCCCCGCCAGCCGGTGACAAGTTCGTCCACGGCGCGCAGTTGCTTGTCGGTGAGGTTCACCGCTCCGCCCCGCAGCAACCAGCCCCGGATCACCCGCCGGCGCACCGCGGCGGGCAATCCGGCCAGCGCGGCCACCGCCAGCGTCTCGGCGTCGTCGGGGTCCAGTTGGCGTTCGGCCAGCAGGTCCAGGGCGTCGGTATCCTCGCGCAGCGCTGCGGCGGTGCGGGCCAACGCCTCGGCGACACCGCCACCGAGGACGTCCTCCAGCAGCGGTAGCACCTCGGTACGCAGCCGGACCCGGGTGAACCGGGCGTCCCGATTGTGCGGGTCGTCCCAGGGCACCAGACCCAGTTCGACGCAGGCCTGATGTGTCTCGCTGCGGCGCTGCCCGAGCAGCGGACGGAACCATGGCGGGTCGCCGGCCCGCATCCCGGCGATCGAGCGCGGCCCGGACCCGCGGCCCAGCCCGAGCAGTACCGTCTCGGCCTGGTCGTCGAGGGTGTGGCCGAGCAGCACCGGCGCCTCGCCGCGCGCGGCGCCCAGCGCGGCGTACCGCGCGGTGCGGGCGGCGGCTTCGGGACCGCCCTCGGATCCCACCTGCACGCACAGCACCCGGGCCGCCACGCAGCCAAGCTGTTCGGCCTGGTGGCGGGCGGTCTCGGCCACCGCGGCGGAGCCTGGCTGCAGACCGTGGTCGACGATCAGGGCGGTAGTGGGCAACGTGGCCGCGGCCGCCGCGGTGAGGGCCAGCGAGTCCGGCCCACCGGACAACGCCACACACCAGGCGGTGGCGTCGGGCAGCCAGTCGGTGGCGAAACCGGCCAGCACCGCCCGCAGGCGGGCTACAGCACCCGGTCGATCCACCGCTGCGGATCTTCGATCTCGTCGGGCAACGGCAGCGTCTGCGCGCTGGACCACACCGCGTTGAACCGGTCCATGCCGACGCGGTCCACTACGTGGTCGACGAACGCCTTGCCACGGGTGTACTGACTGAGCTTGGCGTCCACGCCGAGCAGCGCTCGCAGCAACCGCTGCAGCGGTGGTTGTCGGCGCTGGCGCCGCTCGTCGAACCGGCGGCGAATCGTCTGCACCGAGGGCACGATGGCCGGGCCAACGGCGTCCATCACGTGGTCGGCGTGGCCTTCGAGCAGGGTGCCCAGCACCAGCAGCTGATCCAGTGCTGCGCGTTGCGGTTCGGACTGCACCGCCCGCATGAACCCGAGGATGCCGGCCTCGTTCGGATCACCGTCCCCGCCGCGGCGGCGCTTCCTGACGTAATCGGCCAGCCGCGACACCGCCTGTCCCACGTCATCACCCGCGTCGGAGGTCAGCGCCCCGAGCGCCTGCGACATGTGTTGGGAAAGCCAAGGATTCGCAGTGAACTGCACCCGATGGGTGGTCTCGTGCAGGCATACCCACAACCGGAAATCGGCGGGTGTCACCCGCAACTGCCGTTCGACGGCGATGACGTTCGGATAGACCAGCAGCAGATGGCCGCCGGCCCCGTCGGCGCCGGCGAAGGGGTCGTACTGGCCGAGGATGCCCGAGGAGACAAACGCCAAGACCGCGCCCGTCTGGGCGCCGGTGACCCGCCCGGTGATCGGGTTGCTCGCGGTCTCGGTACCGCCGGTCATCACCCGCATCGACTCCGCGGCGGCCCGGACCCAGCCCTGCCGGTCGACGATGCGCGCGTCGGGCACGGGTGCGTCGCCGCCCATCCGGGTGACCTCCCGCACCGGCCCCTCCGCGGCGCGAGAGGCGGACGCCAGCTCGTCGATCGCCTGGCGACGGGTGTAGTCGGTGGTCGGCGGTCCCGGCCGGGTCAGCCAGGCGCCGACGTTGCCGGCGAACGCCCAGTCGACGGCGTGCCCGACGGTCAGTTGCGAGGAGTCGCTCACGCACCACATCCGCAGGTGCGCAGGGTGCCGGCGAGCGTGTCGAGGGCGACGCGGCCCATCGGGCCCGCGTCGTTGGAGATGAACGCGAACGTCAGTACACGGCCGCTGGCATCGGTGACGACGCCGGCCAGGGAGTTGATCGCGGTCAGCGACCCGGTCTTGGCGCGCAGCCAGCCCGCTGACGACGTCGTGGCGTCGCCGGCGAGGAACCGGTCGGACAACGTGCCGCTGCCGCCGGCGATGGGCAGCAGGTCCAGCAGCGGGCGCATGGCCGGCTGGTCGGGTCCGGCCGCCGCACCGACCACCTCGTCGAGCGTCGTGGCGGTCAACCGGTCCAGCACCGAGAGCCCGCTGGAGTCGAACAGGGTCGCGCCGGTCATGTCGATGCCGGCACCGGCCAGTTTGGCGCTGATCGCGTCGACCGCGCCGACGAAACTCTGTGGCCGACCGGCGGCCCTGGCCACTTCCCGGGCGATCGACTCGGCCATGACGTTGTCCGAAGCATTCATCATCTGTCGCAGGCGCTCGATCAGTGGGGCGGACTGCACCGCCGCCAGCTGCCGCCCGGTCGGCGGGACGGCGGCGAACGTGACGGTGGCAGGGTCGACCCCCAGTGCGGTCGCCAGTGCCCGGCCCGCGTCCAGCGCGGGGGTGGTGGACCGCGCCGAGTCGACGGTCGTCGGCTGGGTGCGACCTGCGTCGAGCATCACCGACTGGATCGGCGCGATATCGCCGCCGTCGATGTCGGCCGGGTCCCAGCCCGGCGCGAAATCCGGCCCGCTGAACAGCGAGCCGTCCACCTGGACCGCTGTCACGGTGATTCCGCTCTTGCGGACCTGATCGGCCAGGTCGCTGATTCGGGCCGCTCCCCGATACCAGGTGTCCTGGCCCGGAGGGGCCGCCGACAGGATCGGGTCACCGCCGCCGACGAGCACGACGACACCGGGCTGGCGGGTCTGGTCGGCCGCGACGACGGTGGTGGTGACACGCTCGTCTCGGTCGAGGGTGAGCAGCGCGGCCCCGGTGGTCAGCGTCTTGTTGGTGGAAGCGGGCAGCATCGGCATACCGGAGCGCTGCTGCCACAGCTGCTCACCGGTTGCCGCATCGGTGACCCGGCCGGTGACGTTGCCGAGGTTGGGGTCGGCGACCGGACCGGCCAGCGCCGCGGCAAGACCGGCCGCCGTGGGCACCGGCGCTGAAGCCGATACGGGCACCACGGCGGGGTCGGCGGTGGCCGGCGGCCGCGGGGCCGGTCCCCGCGCCGTTTTCGTGTCCCCGCCGCTGGTCAGCAACGCTGCCGCCGCGACCACCAAGGCGACCAGCGCGATCACCGCCACGGCCAGCACCACATGGGTGGAACGCCGCCACCGGGTGGGCCTCATGGATCTCCTGCCTGCTTCCGCGCATCGTTGCAACTGCGTTCTCACCATTGTTGCCCAAGCACAACCACCCTGACGCGCAGGCTGTGGCTGACGTTAGTGTTAGGCGCCGTCGCCGAAGGGCGACCACAACCAGCGGAATAGGAGTCGCGCGGTGGAGTTCGACGTCACCATCGAGATCCCCAAGGGCCAGCGCAACAAGTACGAGGTCGACCACGAAACCGGCCGGGTACGGCTGGATCGCTACCTCTACACCCCGATGGCCTACCCGGCCGACTACGGCTTCATCGAGGACACCCTCGGCGAGGACGGCGATCCGCTGGACGCGCTGGTGCTACTTCCGCAGTCGGTGTTCCCCGGTGTAATCGTCGAGGCCCGCCCGGTGGGCATGTTCAAGATGGTCGACGAGGCCGGCGGTGACGACAAGGTGCTCTGCGTCCCGGCGGGCGACCCGCGCTGGGATCACATCACCGACATCGGCGACGTGTCGAGCTTCGAGCTCGAGTCGATCAGGCACTTCTTCGTGCACTACAAGGACCTCGAGCCGGGCAAGTACGTCAAGGCCGCGGACTTCGTCGGGCGGGCCGAGGCTGAGGCCGAGGTGGAGCGTTCGCGAGAGCGGTTCGCCGCCGGCGAGCACTGAGAGCGCCCGGCTCGGCCCGCTGCAGGGCCCTGGTGAGGGTCCGGGTGAGGATCCGGGTGCGGATTTAGCCTGCCCGTAACATCCGGTAACCCAGTTGTGCTCTGGGTTTCCGATGATGACGGGGTGTTGATGCACCAGGGCATCGGTCTGCAGGCTTTCAACGAGCTGCCGGATCGCAAGGCTGTGCATGCGCTCTACGAGTGCTGCAACAGTGTGACGCTGGCCCGCGATCTCGCGCGCGGTCGCCCGTACGCCGACCACAACGCTCTGTTCCGGCGCGCCGATGCGCTGTTGTTCTCGCTGTCGGAGACCTCTATCGACGACATCCTGCAGGCCTACCCCCACGTTGGCAGCCGTCCGCGCAGCACCCGGTCGCAGGCCGAGCAGTGCTCGGTGTGGGACGAGGCCCCCGAGGTGATGGCGGAGCTGAACGCGGCGGTCCAGGAGTACACCGACCGCTTCGGCTTCGACTTCGTCATGCACGTCGGTGGTCTGCCGCCCGGGGCGTGCGCGAAGTCGGTCATCGCCGCGGTCCAGGACCGGATGCACCACGACCCGGAAACCGAGCGCAAAGTGGTCCGCAACGAGCTGGCCAGGATCAACCGCAGCCGCCTCGAGCGCATGCTCGGCCCCGAGGGCGGCTACGACAACTGGGCCTGACAACTGGGCCAGACAACCGGGCCAGACAACCGGGCCAGACAACCGGGCCGAGCCGAACCAGGCGCGGGCACCTAGGCTCGTAACGTGATCGGCCCGACTCAGAACGCACCAAAGGCCCAGCCCCACTTCCTCTCGCTGCCGGATCTGGCGGCCCGTCCCGCGGGCGGGGCTGTGGTGTGGGCGAACGACGACCTGTTTGCCGAGCGGGAGAACCTGATCAATCCGAAGCCGGCGGAGTTCCGCCCGGCCACCTTCGGACACAAGGGCCAGATCTACGACGGGTGGGAGACCCGCCGCCGACGCGGTGTCGGCCCCGACGACTGCGACCAGGCGATCGTCCGGCTGGCGACGCCGGCGATCGTGCGCGGTGTGGTGGTGGACACCGCGTGGTTCACCGGCAACTATCCCCCGCAGATCTCGGTGGAAGCGACCTTCGCCGAGGGCTACCCGGGCGCCGAGGACCTGGTGCGCGACACCGACTGGACCACCATCGTCGAGCGCAGCAACATCAACGGTGATACCCGAAACCCGTTCCCGGTCAAGTCTTCTCGGCGTTGGACCCACGTGCGGCTGTCGATCTACCCGGACGGCGGCGTGGCCAGGCTGCGGGTGCACGGTGAAGGTCTGCTCAACCCGCGCTTCACCGAGGGGATCCCGCTGGACCTCGCGGCGCTGGAGAACGGTGCGCGAGTCAGCGCGTGTTCGAACATGTTCTACAGCTCGCCCAACAACCTGCTGCTGCCCGGGACCGCCCGCACCATGGGCGAGGGGTGGGAGACCTCCCGACGCCGCGACGACGGCAACGACTGGGTGCAGGTCCTGCTCGCCGGTGAAGGCGTGCTGACCGCGGCCGAGTTGGACACCTCGTACTTCGTCGGAAACGCCCCTGGCGCAGCGCGACTGTTGGGCCGCGCGGACTCTGGTGACTGGTTCGAACTGCTGCCCCTCACGACATTGCAGCCCGACACCCGGCATCGCTTCATGCTCGGTGACCAGCGGCCGGTAACCGAGGCACGCCTGGACATCCACCCCGACGGCGGCATGGCCCGGCTGCGGCTTCCCGGCCGGCTGACCGACGACGGACTGCGGGCGGTCCGGCAGAGGTGGCAGGACAGCGCCTAATGTCGATAAGCGTGGCCCTTCCGATGGATCCCCAAGTCCAAAGCCTCCTGCAGCCGTTGCTCGCGACCGCCGCCGCGCTCGAGCCACCCGCGGTCGGCGACGTCGCGACCCGCCGCGAGCGTGCGGTGCCCTTCTTCCGCGTGCTGGCCGACAACCGTCCGGTGGTCGGCGGCGTCGAGCGACACCGCCACACGCTGACCACGGCCGACGGGGCCGAGCTGGATCTGGCCTGGTATGTCCCGTCGTCGGGAGTGCCCGGCAGCGCGGTGCTCTACCTGCACGGCGGCGGCATGATCTACAGCATGGCCGAGACCGCACCGGCCTACGACGTGGGCCTGCGCAGCTACGTCGCCGCCTCCGGCGTGCCCATGCTGACCGTGGATTACCGTGTGGCGCCGGAATATCCGCATCCCACCCCGGTCGAGGACTGCTACGCCGCCCTGGTGTGGCTGGCTGAGAACGCCGAGCAGCTCGGCGTCGACCCCGCCCGGTTGGCGGTCGCCGGTGACAGCGCGGGCGGCGGGCTGGCCGCCGGGGTGAGCCTGCTCGCCCGTGATCGCGGCGGGCCTGCGCTGGCACTGCAATTGCTGATCTACCCGATGCTCGACGACCGCACCACCACGCCCGATCCGCAGTTGGCACCGGAAACCCTGACCTGGACCTACGAGGACAACCTCACCGGCTGGGGCGCGCTGCTCGGCGATCAGGCCGGCGGTGCCGACGTGCCGGTCTACGCCGCGCCGGCACGGGCCCAGGACCTGGCCGGACTGCCACCGACCTACCTCGACATCGGTGATCTCGACATCTTCCGCGACGAGGACATCGCTTATGCGACAAGGCTTTCGGCAGCCGGTGTGCCGACCGATCTGCATGTGCACCCGGGCTGCCCGCATGCGTTCGAGGCGCTGGCTCCCACCGCGGATGTCTCGGTCCGGGTGATGGCCGACCGGGTGCGCCGGCTGCGCTCGCTGTAACGGTGGCCTCGCTGTGCACTTCGGGTGGCTGATCTTCCCGCTCAGCGGCCAGATCGAGACTTGAGCAGGTCCTCGCTAGCCTGCGGCCCAGCTCTTGGCCCGATCCAGGTCGTCGAGCCCGAACACCGCGGCCTCACCCGGCACCAGCCACGACAGCGCGTGCAGCGTGTGGGCGATCCACTCCTTGTCGGTGACGATGGCGATCCGCTTGAACGCCGCGTGATGCGGATAAACGGTGCCGAAACCCATCTTGAGATCCTCGGTCAACCCGCCGGGGCCGAACCCCGCATAGTCGGAGTCGATGACCTCGACGATCCGGATGTCCCGACCGGAGGCAAGCAGCTCGTCGAAGGTCGGTCGCAGCCGGCGCAATTCGTCGCCACCGAGCCGTCCCGACACCCGGAACCCTGTCACACCCGCCGGCATGTCCTCGAGTAGTTCGATCATCGAACTCGCCTCCCTGGTCCGCTCACCAGAGTAGGACGCGGCGGCTCGACAGTCAGTTGGTCTGGTCGATGTATCCGGCCGGGAGCTCCGACGGGGCCACGGAGATCACCGTCTCGTCGCCGATCCCGGGGCAGTCGAAATAGGTGATGTAGGCGAACTCGGCCATGAAGAGGATCGGGTACGTCGGTCCGGCGTCGCGATACGCCCGCATCTGATCGAGGTGGTCGTTCTGGTACAGCACGGTCTTGGCGAAGTCCAGCTCGACCCAGTGCGGGAAGAACACGGTGCCGTGGATCCGCCGCTTCCCGGGCATCACGTTGAGCGCGACCGAGGTGCCGGTGGGTTCGGTCCAGGACACCTTGTAGATGTCGTCGTCGAGTTGCACGAGATCGATCGCCTGGTCCTTGACCCAGCGGCCGGCCAGCGGACCGGTATGGATCCGGTAGTCGGCGGTCTGGGCGTCCTTGATGTAGAACTCGTAGACCACCCCCGTCTCGTAGCGGTACATGAAGCGGTGGCCGACCAAACCGCTGAGATCCTGATCGGGCGTGGGGGCGAATGCGTTCGTCGTCATGCCAATAGTTTTTCTACAAAACTAGTTTTGTGTCAAACCTTTCTGGAAGTGATGATCGTCTCGTGACCGCCGATGTCGTCCGACTGCTCCGCCTTCTGGGTCCGCTGCGCCGGGCACAACTGCACGCGACCCGCGCGGCGGGCGACCTGCCGGACATCCCGGAGGCCCATGTCGAGGTCCTGCGCTTGCTTGCCGCCGAGGGGCCGTTGACGTCAGGAGCACTTGCCCTGCGGCTGTACATGGCTCGCTCCACCATCAGCAACCTGGTGAAAACGATGGTGGCGCAAGGACTCCTGGAAACCACGCCCGTTCCGGACGACTTAAGATCGGTGTCGATCGGCGTGTCGGCCTTCGCCTTGCAGCAGTTGCAGCGCTACGACGAAACCGGCGTCGACGTCCTGGCCGCCGTGCTGCGACAACTCGACCCCGACGAACGCGCAGCGCTGACCGCGGCGACACCGGTCCTGGAGAAGGTGACCGCATTGCTGGCCAGCGCCGCCGAGGCGACCGGGCGGTAGCCGCGCTACGCCGCGGTGTCTGTAGCCGCGCTACGCCGCGGGGATCCGCAGCCGGTCCTGGATGCGGCTCAGCGTCGCCTGGGCGCGGGGCCCGAGTTCGCCGGCTGTGCCGGCTGGGATGAGGGTGACCCCGTCGGCGACACCGGCGACGTACAGGTCGGCGACCAGCCCGGCCAACCCGTCGACTGTGCCGGCGTAACGCACGGTCGCATCGGTGTGGTCGACATCGTCGGAGTCAGCGGAGATCGCTGCCAGCGCCGTGCGGGCGTCGTCGGCCACCGAGACCGAGACGTCGAGGATCACCGGGACGTCGGCGGGCAACCGGCGGCGGCGCCGACGCGCCTCCTGCAGATCCGGGGCACGCAGCCGCACCACCGGATGGCCGCCGCCGGTCAGCTCCGTCCAGCCACCCCCGGTGTCGGCGACGAACACGCGCAACGCCTGGCTGGTGGGTGCATCTGTCTGCGGCATGTACGCCACGTTAGGGGCACCGGCCGCTGCCGACAACGGTTGCACTCACCCGGAGGCAAAAAGAACCTCAACCCTTGTTGGTGGTCCGAGTTTTGAGCAGGCTGGCCACCATCGTCAGGAACAACGTCAGGATGATGACCGCCAGGCTCAGCAGGGTCGGAATCTCCGGGACCTCGACGTGCTGACCGCCGTTGATGAACGGCACGGTGTTCTCGTGCAACGCGTGCAGCACGAGCTTCACGCCGATGAAGAACAGGATGAACGCCAAGCCCTGCGAGAGGTACACCAGTCGGTTCAGCAGGTCGCCCAGCAGGAAGTACAGCTGGCGCAAGCCCATCAGCGCGAACAGGTTGGCGGTGAACACCAGATACGGCTCACTGGTCAGCCCGTAGATCGCCGGAATCGAGTCGAGCGCGAACAGCAGATCGGTGGTGCCCAGGGCGACGACGACCAGGAACATCGGGGTCATCAGGCGCTTGCCGCCGTCCTTGATGTACAGCTTGAGCCCATCCCACCTGTCGGTGGTGTTGAGGTAGGTCCGGGCGAAGCGCACCACGGCGTTCTCGGCGTCGTCTTCGTGGTCGGTGTCACGCACCAGCTTGACCGCGGTGACCACGAGGAACGCGCCAAAGATGTAGAAGATCCACGAAAACTTGGTGATCGCAACGGCTCCCAGCGCGATGAAGATGCCGCGGAAGATCAGCGCGAGCACGATGCCGACCAACAGCGCCTGCTGCTGGTACACCTTGGGCACGTTGAAGCTGGCCATGATGATGATGAAGATGAACAGGTTGTCCACCGACAGGCTGTACTCGGTGAGCCAGCCCGCGAAGAACTCCAGCCCGAACTGGCTGCCGTGGAAGTTCCACACCCAGATGCCGAAGGCGATGGCCAGGCCCACGTAGAACGACAGATAGATCGCGCATTCACGCGTCGTCGGTTCGTGTGGCCGGCGGGCGATGACGATCACGTCGAACAGCAGGATGGCCACGGTCACACCGAGGGTGATCAGCCATTCGAGCTGGGACACGTTCACAACTGACCTCCGGGCGTCACAAAACGTCCGAGGTCTCTTCCGCCGCATACGACGCGCGGCCCGCGGCACCGGACGGCCGATGACGGCCGACGTGGTGACGACACCGCGGCGAAGGAATACTCCCCTCTTGCCCGCAGTCTGTCAGGTCCGCGCACGGCGCGCCAAACCGGAGCGCGCCGATCGCCCGTCCCCCGTCGCGTCCGCCGCTGCGATGTCGACGACGACGCCTAGGATCCACAGTCGTGACGACGCCGGAAATTCCCCCTCAATACCTGCTCTCCGAGCAGGCTCCGCCGCCGCGCACGCTGATCGACATCCTGTACGACACCGCCAACCGTTACCCGGATGCCGCGGCTATCGACGACGGCACGGTGCAGCTCACCTATGCCGAGCTGATCGCCGACATCGAGGAGAGTGTCGACTGGCTGGCCGCGCGGGGAATCGGGCGCGGCGACCGCATCGGGATCCGGATGCCGTCGGGCAGCTATGCCCTATACGTGGCGATCCTGTCAACCCTGGCCGCCGGGGCGGCCTACGTTCCCGTCGACGCCGACGATCCCGACGAACGGGCCCAGCTGGTGTTCGGCGAAGCCGAGGTGGTGGGCATCATCACCGACGCCGGGCTGGTGCGCGGGCCGGGTTCGTCCCGCGGCTGGCGCGCCACCGCTCCGCTGGGCCGCGACGACGCGTGGATCATCTTCACTTCGGGTTCGACGGGGACACCAAAGGGGGTCGCCGTGACCCACCGCAACGCCGCGGCGTTTGTCGACGCCGAAGCCCGAATGTTTCTGCAGGACAACCCACTTGGCCCTGGTGACCGCGTATTGGCCGGCCTGTCGGTGGCGTTCGACGCCTCGTGCGAGGAGATGTGGCTGGCCTGGCGCTACGGCGCCTGCCTGGTGCCGGCTCCTCGCGCGCTTGTGCGCAGCGGCATGGACCTCGGCCCGTGGCTGGTGTCGCGGGACATCACCGCGGTCTCGACGGTGCCCACCCTGGCGTCGCTGTGGCCGGCCGAGGCCCTCGAGGCGGTCCGGCTGCTGATCTTCGGCGGCGAGGCCTGCCCGCCGGAGCTGGCCGAGCGTCTGGCCGTCGACGGCCGCGAGGTATGGAACACCTACGGCCCGACCGAGGCGACGGTGGTCGCCAGCGCCGCCCGCCTCGACGGCCGCTCCGCGGTCAGCATCGGCCGGCCGCTGCCGGGTTGGGACCTGGCGGTGGTCAACGCCGAGGGCGCGCCGGTGGCCCTCGGTCAAGTCGGCGAACTGGTCATCGGCGGGGTCGGGCTAGCCCGCTATCTGGACCCGGAGAAAGACGCCGAGAAGTACGCGCCGATGGAATCGTTGGGGTGGGCCCGGGCCTACCGCAGCGGCGACCTGGTGCGGCTGGAGGCCGACGGCCTCTACTTCCAGGGCCGCGCCGACGATCAGGTCAAGGTCGGCGGCCGGCGCATCGAACTCGGCGAGGTGGATTCGGCGCTGGTGCACCTGCCCGGCGTCAGCGGCGCCGCCGCAGCGGTACGCCGCACTGCCAGCGGCACCCCGATGCTCGTCGGCTACATCTCCCTCCCGCCCGGCACCGACACTGCGACCTTCGACCTCGCTGCCGCCCGCGCCCACCTGGCCCAGGCGCTGCCCGCCGCGCTGGTTCCGCGCCTGGTTCTGCTCGACGAGCTGCCCACCCGCACCTCGGGCAAGGTCGACCGCAACGCCCTGCCCTGGCCACCGCCGGGATACCAGGAGTCCGAGCCCGACCTCGGCGGCACCATGGGCTGGCTGGCCGGGCTGTGGCGCGATGTCCTCGGCGCGGTGGTCGACGGGCCGGAAGCCGACTTCTTCGCCCTCGGCGGCGGCTCGCTGTCGGCCGCGCAGCTGGTGGCCGCACTGCGGCAGCGCTACCCGCAGCTGACCGTCGCCCAGCTCTACGACCACCCGAGGCTGGGCTCGCTGGCCGAGTTCCTCGACGAGTTCGCCCCGCCGATCGCGGTCACCCCGCGCCACGTGACCCCCACCCCGGTATCCACCCAGGCCGCCCAGGTGCTCTTGTCGGTCCCGCTGGCGACACTGACCGGCCTGCAGTGGGTGACCTGGCTGGCACTGATCAACAACGTGGCCGCGGCCGTGCACCCGCTGCCATGGCTGGCGCCGGTGAGCTGGTGGCTGGTGGCGGTGGCGTTCATCCTGTTCATCACACCGCTGGGGCGGATGGGCATCGCCGTGCTGGGGGCGCGGGCGCTGCTGTCCGGCCTGCAGCAGGGCACCTATCGCCGCGGCGGGCCCGAGCATCTGCGGGTATGGCTGGCCGAACGGCTGGCCGACGCCAGCGGCGCGGAAAACATGGCCGGCGCGCCCTGGCTGGTGTACTACGCGCGGGCGCTGGGTAACAAGGTCGGCAAAGGCGTGGATCTGCACTCCGCGCCGCCGGTGACCGGGATGCTGCAACTCGGGCACCGGGTGTCCATCGAGCCGGAGGTCGACCTGACCGGGCACTGGATCGACGGCGACCTGTTCCACGTCGGCCCGATCACCGTCGGCAACGACGCGACCATCGGAGCGCGCACGACCTTGTTCCCCGGCGCCGTCATCGGCAAGAACGCCGACGTCGCGCCGGGTTCCGGGGTGGTCGGCAAGGTCAAGAACGGCCAGTACTGGAAGGGCTCCCCCGCGGTGAAATCCGGCAAGGCGCGCCACCCCTGGCCCGAACACCGGCCGCCGCCCGCCACGCACTGGGTGGCCATCTACGGCCTGACCTCGGTGCTGCTGGGCGCGATACCGCTGGTGTCGCTCGCCGTCGGCCTGGGCGTCCTGGTTTGGCCGGCCCGGCACACCGCGACGCTGTCGTCGGCGCTGGCCGCCGCCGCGCCGTGGATCCCGGTGGCCGCGCTGGCGGCGCTGGGGTTCTACGCGGTACTGACCGTGTTCGGGGTGCGCCTGTTGTCGCTCGGGCTGCGCGAGGGCTATCACCCGGTGCGCAGCCGCATCGGCTGGCAGCTGTGGGCCACCGAACGGCTGATGGACGCCGCCCGCAACTACCTGTTCCCGATCTACGCCAGCCTGCTCACCCCGTGGTGGCTGCGACTGCTGGGCGCCAAGATCGGCCGCAACACCGAGATCTCCACCGCGCTACTGACCCCGAAATTCACCGTCGTCGAAGACGGCGCGTTCCTGGCCGATGACACCATGGTGGCGTCCTATGAACTCGGCGGCGGCTGGATCCACGTGGCCAAGGCCACCGTCGGCAAGCGGGCGTTCCTGGGCAACTCCGGGATCACCCAGCCCGGCCGCCGGGTGCCCGACGACGGTCTGGTCGCGGTGCTCTCGGCCGCGCCGCACAAGGCCAAGGCCGGCTCGTCGTGGTTGGGCAGCCCGCCGATCCGGTTGCGCCGGCACGCCGATTCCGCCGATGCGTCGCTGACCTACAACCCGCCGATGCGGTTGAAGGCGATGCGTTCCGCCGTCGAAACCTGCCGCCTGCTCCCGGTGATCGTGACCTTCGCGATCGGCGTCGCGATGCTGGCCGCCGTGCAGGCGCTGGCGCTGAACTTCGGGTACGGCTGGGCTGCCCTGGCCGGCGGTGTGCTGCTGCTGGTGGCCGGCGCGATCGCCGGCGGCATCGCGGTGGCCGCGAAATGGCTTGTGGTGGGCCGCATCCGCGTCGGCGAACATCCGCTGTGGTCGTCGTTCGTGTGGCGCAATGAAGTATCGGACACGTTCGTCGAGACCGTGGCAGCCCCGTGGTTCGCCCGGGCGGCCAGCGGCACCCCGGTGATGAACCTGTGGCTGCGCGCGCTGGGCGCCAAGATCGGCCGCGGCGTCTGGTGCGAGACCTACTGGCTGCCCGAAGCGGACCTGGTGACGCTGCGGCGCGCCAGCACCGTCAACCGCGGGTGCG
This sequence comes from Mycolicibacterium sp. CBM1, assembly GCF_054073305.1. NCBI lineage: Bacteria > Bacillati > Actinomycetota > Actinomycetes > Mycobacteriales > Mycobacteriaceae > Mycobacterium > Mycolicibacterium sp. CBM1. Next base: position 272,310 of record NZ_JBSXPP010000005.1, read on the forward strand.
TGGTGCAGACCCATCTCTTCCACGACCGGATCATGCGAATGGATACCGTCGTGCTCGACGACGGCGCCACCCTGGGACCGCACTGCGTGGCGCTGCCGGCCGCCCGGCTCGGGGCCGGCGCGACCGTCGGGCCCGCCTCGTTGGTCATGCGTGGCGACGAGGTGCCGGCATCGACCCGCTGGCAAGGCAATCCCATTGCGCCGTGGATTGTTTCGCGCAAGAAGTCGCGCGACGACGCCAGTGGCAAAGCCGAGGGCAACGCCGCGTGAAACGTCCCACCAAGAAGGCCGCCAAGAAGGGCGAGCCACCGGTCATCGACCCGTACCTGCCGCGCAACGGCAACTTCGGCTACCGGGTGTCGCGCTATGACCTCGACCTCGAGTACAAGGTGGCGATCAACCGGCTGACCGGCACGGCGACGATCACCGCGGTGACGCTGGCTTCGTTGCAAACGTTCACCCTCGACCTGTCCGACGCGCTGTCGGTGACCAAGGTGGCGGTCAACGGCCGGCGTCCGTCGCACTTTCGGACATCTGCCGGCAAGCTGCACATCACGCTGCCGGCGGCGCTGCCGGCCGGAGCGGCGATGTCGATCAGCGTGCGCTACGGCGGCTCCCCGCGTCCGATCCGAAGCCTGTGGGGCGAAGTCGGTTTCGAGGAGTTGTCCAACGGCGTGCTGGTCGCCGGTCAGCCCAACGGCGCGGCGTCGTGGTTCCCGTGCGACGACCATCCAAGCTCGAAGGCCAGCTACCGCATCCAGATCAGCACCGACAGTCCGTATCGCGCCGTGGCCAACGGCGAACTGGTGTCGCGGCGGGTGCGTGCCGCGCACACGGTGTGGACCTACGAACAGCCCGAGCCCACGTCGACGTATCTGGTCACGCTGCAGATCGGCATGTACGGCACCACCAAGCTGCCCAAGACGCCGGTGCCGATGCAGGCGGTGTTACCGGATCGGTTGCGCGCCAACTTCGACCACGACTTCGGCCGGCAGCCGCAAATGATGAAGCTGTTCGTAAAGCTGTTCGGGCCCTACCCGCTGTCCAACGGCTACACCGTAGTGGTCACCGACGATGATCTCGAGATTCCGCTTGAAGCTCAGGGCATTTCGATCTTCGGCGCCAACCACTGCGACGGCAGGCGCCGCTCCGAGCGGCTGATCGCACACGAGTTGGCCCACCAGTGGTTCGGCAACAGCGTCACCGTGCGGCGCTGGCGCGATATCTGGCTGCACGAGGGATTCGCCTGCTACGCCGAGTGGTTGTGGTCCGAGCAGGCTGGCGGGCAGACCGCCCAGCAGTGGGCGCTGCACTACCACACCAAACTGGCCAACTCGCCGCACAACCTGCTACTGGCCGACCCCGGGCCGCGCGATATGTTCGACGACCGCGTCTACAAACGCGGCGCGCTCACCCTGCACGTGCTGCGCCACACCATCGGCGACGAGAAATTCTTTGCGCTGCTGCGGGATTGGACCGCGCGTTACCGGCACAGCACCGTGGTGACCGACGACTTCACCGGCCTGGCCGCCAACTATGCCGATGTCTCGCTGCGCCCACTGTGGAACGCCTGGCTTTACTCCACCGAGGTCCCACCGCTGTGACCGACGCGGGCGCCTCCTTCGACGCGGTGAGCGCCACCGGCGCCCACCCGGTCGGTACGACGGGGGCGATCACCCGCGGCAGCGTGGCACGGGTGGGGGCGGCCACCGCGGTGTCGGCGGTCTGCGGCTATGCGGTGCTCTACCTGGCCGCCCGCGCTCTCGACCCCGCGGGCTTCTCCGTCTTCGGAGTGTTCTGGGGCGCCTTCGGCCTGGTCGGCGGCGCCGCGTACGGGCTGCTGCAGGAGGCTACCCGCGAGGTTCGCGCGGCGGGTTACGTCGAGCTGGCCGACGGGCCGCGCACCAACCCAATGCGGGTGGCGACGGCGGTCGGGGTGATGGCCGCCCTGGCGATGGCGGGCACGTCGCCGCTGTGGGCCCAGCACGTCTTCACCGACTCCCGTGCCCTGTCGGTGGCGCTGCTCAGCGTCGGGCTCGCCGGGTTCTGCATCCACGCCACCCTGCTGGGTCTACTGGCCGGCACCGGCAGCTGGGGACCCTACGGCGCACTGATGGTCACCGACGCCGTCATGCGGGTGGCGGTCGCCGCAGCGGCATTCGCGGTCGGCTGGGGCCTCAACGGCTTCCTCTGGGCGACCGTCGCCGGTGCGGTGGGATGGCTTGCACTGCTTGCTGTTTCACCGACCGCCCGGTTCGCGGCTCGGTTGCGTACGCCCGGCGGCACCCGCACGTTCCTGCGTGGGGCGGGACACTCCATCGCCGCGGCCGGCGCCAGCGCGGTCCTGGTGATGGGTTTTCCGGTGCTGCTCAAGGCGACCTCCGGGGAGCTCGGTGCGGCCGGCGGCGTGGTGATCCTGGCGGTGACGCTGACCCGGGCGCCACTGCTGGTCCCGCTGACGGCGATGCAGGGCAACCTGATCGCCCACTTCGTCGACCACCGCGGCCACCGGCTCAAGGCCCTTATCGCCCCCGCGGCCGTCGTGGTCGGCCTCGGCACCATCGGCGTGCTGGCCGCCGGACTGGTCGGGCCGTGGCTGATCCGGGTGGCGTTCAGCGACGAGTACGCACCCAGCGGGTCGCTGCTGGCCTGGCTGACCGCGGGCGCGGTGGCCATCGCGCTGCTCACGCTGACGGGGGCGGCGACGGTGGCCGCGGCGCTGCATCGGGCATATTCGATCGGCTGGGTGGGCGCCACGGTGGCCTCGGCGGCCCTGCTGACCCTGCCGCTGGATCTGACCGACCGGACCGTGGTCGCGCTGTTGTGCGGGCCGGTGGTCGGGATCGCCGTCCACCTGGGCGCGTTGGCCCGCGCCGCGCACTGAAACGCCCGGGAACAGCGTGTACTTTGTGGACATCGACACGCCCTACCCCAGCGCCTGGATCATCGTTCCGGCGTTCAACGAAGCGAAGGTCATCGGCGACGTCATCGCCGACCTGCGCCAGACCTTCGACCACGTGGTGTGCGTCGACGACGGCAGCCGCGACGACACCGCCGACATCGCGCTGCGCGCCGGCGCGCACGTCGTGCGCCACCCGGTGAACCTCGGCCAGGGCGCCGCCATCCAGACCGGGGTGGAGTACGCCCGCCGCCAGCCCGGAGCCGAGGTGTTCGTCACCTTCGACGCCGACGGGCAGCACCGGGTCAAGGACGTCGTCGCCATGATCGACCGGCTCTGCGCCGGTGACGTCGACATCGTGATCGGCACCCGCTTCGCCGGAACCACGGTCAGCCACACCCCGCCGTTGAAGCGGCTGATCCTGCGCACCGCCGCATGGCTGAGCCCGAGCAGCCACCGCTTGCACCTCACCGACGCCCACAACGGGCTGCGGGTGTTCAACCGGACCGTCGCTGACAACCTCAACCTGACGATGAACGGGATGAGCCACGCCAGCGAGTTCATCAAGCTGATCGACGAGAACGGTTGGCGGGTGACCGAAGAACCCGTCGAGATCCTCTACACCGAATACTCGGTGTCCAAGGGCCAACCCCTGCTCAACGGAGTGAACATCGTCTTCGACGGGTTCCTGCGAGGAAGGATGCGCCGATGAACTGGATCCAGGTGCTGCTGATCGCGGCAGTGATCGCACTGCTGGTGTACCTGTTGCGCTCGCGGACCAATGCCAAGGCGAAGGCCTGGGTCAAGGTCGGGTATGTGCTGTTCGTGCTCGCCGCCGTCTACGCGATCCTGCGCCCCGACGACACCACGGTGCTGGCCAACTGGCTGGGTGTGCGCCGCGGCGCTGACCTGCTGATGTACGCGCTGATCATCGCGTTCGTCTTCACCACCATGAGCACCTATCTGCGGTTCAAGGAGCTGGAACTGAAGTACGCGCGGCTGGCCCGCGCGGTGGCATTGGACAGCGCCCGGGTCCCGGAGCACTGAACCTGCGGGGTTCGGCGCCCCGTACCATCGACGCGATGTCAGTACCGACCCGAGTGGCCCGCGTGCCACCGGTGGCGGCAGCCGCGCTGGTGCTCGTAGCGATCCAGTTGGTGGTGCGTGCGGTCCTGGCGTTCGGCGGCTACTTCTACTGGGACGACCTGATCCTCGTCGGCCGGGCGGGCACTCAGGGGCTGTTCTCGGTGTCGTATCTGTTCGACGATCACGACGGCCACGTGATGCCCGGCGCGTTCCTGGTCGCCGGGGTGATCACCCGGCTCGCGCCACTGGTGTGGGCGTGGCCGGCGGCGAGCCTGGTGATCCTGCAACTGCTGGCGTCGCTGTCGCTGGTGCGCGCCCTGCACGTGATCCTGGGCTGGCGCCCGGTGCTGCTGGTCCCGCTGAGCTTCGCGTTGTTCACCCCGCTGGGTGTGCCGGGCTTCGCGTGGTGGGCCGCGGCGCTGAACTCGCTGCCGATGCTGGCCGCCATGGCGTGGGTGTGCGCCGACGCGATCCTGTTGGTGCGCACCGGTAATCAGCGGTATGCCGCTAGCGCCGTGGCGGTCTATTTCGGTGGTCTGCTGTTCTTCGAGAAGTCCGCCGTGATCCCGTTCGTCGCCTTCGCGATCGTCACGCTGCTGTGGCATGTGCAGGGTGAACCGCGGCCACTCCGCACTGTGTGGCGCGCCGGTGCCCGGCTGTGGGTGGGCGCCCTGGCGCTGACGGCGGCGTGGGTCGGGGTGTATCTGGCGGTGGTGGACCAGCAGCGCTGGAGTTCGGATCTGGCCATGACATGGGATCTGTTGCGCCGGTCGGTCACCCACGGGATCGTGCCGGGGCTGGCCGGTGGCCCATGGCAGTGGCAGCGCTGGGCGCCGGCCTCGCCGTGGGGGGTGCCTCCCCCGACGGTGATGCTCCTGGGTTGGGTGGTGCTGGCCGCCGCGGTGACGGTGTCGCTTCTGCGAAAGCGGCGCATCGCCGCGGTGTGGGTGGTCGCGGCCGGTTACGCGGTGGCCTGCCAGATCCCGATCTATCTGATGCGTTCGTCGAAGTTCACTGCGCTGGAGTTGGCGCAGACCCTGCGGTATTTCCCCGACCTGGTGGTGGTGCTGGCGCTGCTGGCCGCTGTGGCGTTCTGCGCCCCCAACCGGGCCGGGGCTGGTTGGCTCGACGCATCCCGTCCCCGCACCGCGGTGGTGGCCGGGGTGGCCGTCGCATTCGGGGTGAGCAGTCTGTATTCGACCGCCACGTTCCTAGCCAGCTGGCGGGACAACCCGGCCCAGCCCTACCTGCAGAACGCGCTTCGCGGGCTGGCCCAAGCCCGTGCCGCTTCGTCGGCGCCGCTGCTGGACCAGGAGGTTGACCCGCTGGTGTTGCAGCGCGTCGCCTATCCGGAGAACCTGGCCAGCCACATGTTCGCGCTCATCCATGATCGCCCTGAATTCAGCGGCTCCACAACGCAATTGCGAATGCTCGACACCAGCGGGCGGCTGGTGGACGCCAACGTGACCTGGGTGCGCACCATCATGGTGGGGCCGGTGGCGGGATGTGGTTATTTCGTGCAGCCCGACGCACCGGTGCGGATGCCGCTGGACGGGCCGCTGCTGCCCGCGGACTGGACTGTCGAGATCAACTACCTGGCCAACAGCGAGGGGTCGATGATCATGGCGCTGAGCGAGGGCCCCGAGATCAAGGTGCCGGTGCATCCCGGCCTGAACCGCGTCTATGTGCGGCTGCCGGGCGCTGGCGACGCAATCAGGGTGCGGGCCTCGACCGCGGCGCTGTCGTTGTGCCTGGCGTCCGGGCCGGTCGGCTACCTGGCGCCCAGGAACTAGGTCCATGGCGCCGGGGGTCGCCAGCACCAAAGTAGTTCGCACGACCGGCCGAGTGGCCACGTGCGACACGCATTGGGCCCGACTGCGTGCAACAAGTGGCCAGTCGCGCGATGGAAATGAGAGCCGCCTGGGGGAATCGAACCCCCGACCTATTCATTACGAGTGAATCGCTCTACCGACTGAGCTAAGGCGGCGTGGCTCCGACAAATGAGCGCTTACGGGAAGAGCATCCTGCCGAGTGCCGATGGATGAGTCTACAGGTCCGAACGCAATGCCTGACCCACGGTGGCCACCATCGCATCGACGGCGAACTTGGGTTTGACGTTCATGGCCAGCGCATCGCGGCACTCGAGGACCGCCTCGATACACCGCAGCAGCTGATCGGGCGGAGCGTGCGCCGCCAGTGCCGCCACCTTCTCGGCCATGTCGGGATGGTTCGGCACCACCACCGAGCCGGCGCCGTTGGCCACCACCAGCGCGTCCCGGAAGTACGTCGCGAGGTCGATCAGCGCGCGATCCAGCGCGTCGCGGGAAGCCCGGGTCTGGCGTGACTTCTGCCGCCGCTCCAGGTCGCGGATCGCCCCGGTGGCGCCCCGCAGCGCGCCCGCGGTGCCCTTACCGGTTCCGCCGGCACCCAATGCGGTGCGCAGTTCGTCGGACTCGGCCTCGTCGCGCCCGACGTTGAGCGCCTTGGCCTCCGCCTCGGCGGTGGTCACCAGTTCCTCGGCGGCCGCGTACGCCCGCGACGGGGTGGCCGCATCGCGGGCGAGTCGCAGTGCCCGGGACCGGCGTTCCCTGGCATCGGCATCGGTGGCCAGGCGCCGCGCGCGGCCCACGTGACCGCCGCTGACCGACGCCGCCCACTGCGCCTCCTCGGCCGACAGCCCGTCGTTGTCCATCAGCACCTGGGCGATGGCCGCCGTGGGCGGTGTCACCAGCGCCACGTGCCGGCACCGCGACCGCAGTGTGATCGCGATGTCCTCGGGATCCACCGACGGGGCACACAGCAGGAACACCGTCGACGGCGGCGGCTCTTCCACCACCTTCAGCAGCGCGTTCGCCGCACCTTCAGTGAGACGGTCAGCGTCCTCGATCACGACGATCTGCCAGCGTCCGGTGCTGGGCCGTCGCGAGGCGATCTGCACGATTGCCCGCATCTCGTCGACACCGATGGACAGCCCTTCGGGGATGATGCGCCGCACGTCGCCGTGGGTGCCGGCCATGGTGGTGGTGCACGATCGGCACCGGCCGCACCCCGGCGTGTCGTCGGCGGTGCACTGCAGCGCCGCGGCGAAACACAGCGCGGCCACCGAGCGGCCGGAACCAGGGGGCCCGGTGATCAGCCAGGCGTGTGTCATGGTCCCGGTCGCGGCGATGTCGTGAGCGGAATCACCGCGGGCGGCGCGCGCGGCACCGACCAACTCCGCTTCCACGGCACTTTGGCCGACCAGGCGAGCGAAAACTCCGGACATCACCGATAAACACTAGTGCTCAGCAACGACACAGCCGTTCCGCGGTGCGTTGTGAAGGTGCAGATCCGTCGCGCTGTACCGATACGGTGGGCTGGTGAGCACCGCACAGTTCAGTCCGGGGCGAATCAGCGGATTCGTCCGCTGGGTCGCACGGACGCCCTGGCCGGTGTTTTCCCTGGGCATGCTGCAGGCCGACATCATCGGTGCTCTGCTAGTGCTCGGCTTCCTGCGGTTCGGGCTACCGCCGTCGGACCGCATCATGCTCCAGGACCTGCCCACCCTCAACCTAGTCATCTTCCTCAGCTACCTGTTCATCTCGTTCGGCGTCGGCGCGTTTGTCAGCCTCAAGCTGCTGGTGCCGGTGTTTCGCTGGCAACGTCGAGACGCGCTGCTGGCCGACGACGACCCGGCCGTCACCGAAGCGGCCCGATTGCGGGCGCTGCGGATGCCCGTCTACCGCTCGGTGATCAGCATGACCAACTGGGTGCTGGGAGCGGCGGTGTTCATCGCCGCCAGCTGGCCGGTGGCCAGCCACGCCGCACCCGTGCTGGCGGTGTCCACCCTGCTCGGCGCCACCGCAACCGCGATCATCGGGTACCTGCAGTCCGAGCGGGTGTTGCGCCCGGTGGCCGTCGCCGCGTTGCGCGGCGGGGTCCCTGAGAGATTCCACCGGCCCGGTGTCACCCAGCGCCTGGTGCTGACCTGGCTGCTGTCCACCGGAGTGCCGCTACTGGCCATCGTGCTCTCGATCGTGGCAAGCAAGTTCTCCCTGCTACAAGCCTCGGCCGACGCGCTGTTCACCCCAATCCTGCTGATGGCGATCGCCGCGCTGGTGATCGGCTTGGCCGGCAACGTGCTGGCGGCGATGTCGATCGCCGACCCGCTGCGCCAGCTGCGCTGGGCGCTCGGCGAGGTCCAGCGCGGCAACTACAACGCCCACATGCAGATCTACGACGCCAGCGAGCTGGGCCTGTTGCAAGCGGGCTTCAACGACATGGTTCGCGACCTGTCCGAGCGGCAGCGGTTGCGCGACCTGTTCGGCCGCTACGTCGGAGAGGACGTCGCCCGCCGCGCCCTGGAACGCGGCACCGAACTCGGCGGTCAAGAACGCGACGTCGCGGTCCTGTTCGTCGACCTGGTCGGCTCCACCCAGCTGGCGGCCACCCGACCGCCTAGCGAAGTCGTCAGCCTGCTCAACGAGTTCTTTCGGGTGGTCGTCGACACCGTCAAGAAGCACGGCGGCTTCGTCAACAAATTCCAGGGCGATGCCGCGCTGTGCATCTTCGGAGCGCCGATCGAACACCCCGACGCCTCCGGAGCGGCGCTGGCCGCCTCGCGGGAACTGCACGACGAGCTGGTCAGCGTGCTCGGGCAGACCGACTTCGGCATCGGGGTGTCCGCGGGCCGGGCCATCGCCGGACACATAGGCGCCCAGGCCCGGTTCGAATACACCGTCATCGGAGACCCGGTCAACGAGGCGGCCCGACTGACCGAACTGGCCAAGCTCGAGGGCGGCCATGTGCTCGCCTCAGCGATCGCGGTCAGCGCGGCACTGGACGCCGAGGCGCTGTGCTGGAATGTCGGCGAGATCGTCGAACTGCGGGGCCGCACCGCACCCACCCAACTGGCTCGCCCGATGAACCTGGTGTCACCCGGCACGGCCCGCGAGACCGCAACGCGGTAGAGCCAGCCCGGCTAGGCCTTCTTCGCGGGGGCCTTCTTGCGCGGCGCAGCCTTCTTCGCGGGGGCCTTCGCGGTCTTCTTGGCGACCTTCTTCACCGGCCCGCGGGCGCGGCGTTCGGCCAGCAGCTCCGAAGCCCGCTCGTCGCTGATCGTCAGCACGTCGTCGCCCTTGCGCAGGCTGGCATTGGTCTCACCGTCGGTGACGTACGGGCCGAAGCGGCCGTCCTTGATCACCATCGGCTTGCCCGAGGCCGCGTCGGTGCCCAATTCCCGCAGCGGTGGCGTCGAAGCCCCTTGACGGCCACGGCGTTTGGGCTCGGCATAGATCTTCAACGCCTCATCGAGGGTGATGTCGAAGATCTGGCTCTCGGTGGCCAGCGATCGAGAATCGGTGCCGCGCTTGAGATACGGACCGTAGCGACCGTTCTGCGCGGTGATCTCCTCGCCATTGACGGGATCCACGCCGACGACTCGCGGCAGCGACAACAGTTTGAGCGCGTCGTCGAGGGTGATGGTCTGCAGATCCATCGACCGGAACAGTGAACCGGTGCGCGGCTTGGGGCCGGTCGGCTTCTTGCCCTTCTTGGCAGTCACACCGGGGTCGTCGTCCGGCGGCGGGGGCAGCACCTCGGTGACATACGGCCCGTACCGACCGTCCTTGGCGACGATCTCGTGGCCGGTGTCCGGGTCAACCCCGAGCGAGCGGCCCTCCTGTGGTGTCGCGAAGAGGGTCTCGGCCATCTCCAACGTCAGCTCGTCGGGCGTGATCTCGTCACTGAGGTTGGCCCGCTGCGGGGTGGGCTCACCGTCGTCGCCGGTGATCATCCGCTCCAGGTACGGCCCGTTCTTGCCGACCCGCACCACGACGGGACGACCCTCCGCGTCGTCGAAAAGCTTGATGGAGTTGACTTCTCGCGCGTCGATGCCTTCGAGGTTGACACCCACCAGCTTCTTCAGTCCGCCGGCGCGGGCGATCGAGTCGGCCACCCCGTGCTCGCCGCCGAAATAGAAGTTGGACAGCCAGTTGGTGCGCCGCTCGTTACCGGAGGCGATCTCGTCGAGTTCGTCCTCCATGGCGGCGGTGAAGTCGTAGTCCACCAGTCGGCTGAAGTGCTGCTCGAGCAGTCCGGTGACGGCGAACGCCACCCACGACGGCACCAACGCACTGCCCTTCTTGTACACGTAGCCGCGATCCTGGATGGTCTTGATGATCGAGGAATACGTTGAGGGACGGCCGATTCCGAGTTCTTCGAGCGCCTTGATCAGTGAGGCCTCGGTGTAGCGGGCGGGCGGGTTGGTGGTGTGCCCGTCGGCAGTCAACCCAGTCGCGTCAACACGCTGGCCCTGCCGCAGCTGCGGCAGCCGGCTCTCTGCGTCGTCGGCCTCACCGCCGGCGAGTTCATCGACGGTCTCCACATAGGCCTTGAGGAAGCCGGGGAAGGTGATGGTGCGGCCGCTGGCGCTGAACACCACCTCGCGTGTGCCGGCGGCGACTCCGTTGATCCGCAGGCTCAACGTGGTGCCCCGCGCGTCGGCCATCTGCGAGGCCACGGTGCGCTGCCAGATCAGCTCGTAGAGCCGGAACTCGTCGGTGTCGAGTTCGCGGTGCAGCGCTCCCGGGGTGGCGAAGGTGTCACCCGCGGGACGGATGGCCTCGTGGGCCTCCTGGGCGTTCTTGACCTTGCGGGTGTACTGGCGGGCCGACGGGTGGACGTACTCGTCGCCGTAGAGCTGGCGGGCCTGGTTGCGGGCGGCGTCAATGGCCGACTGCGACAGGGTCGTCGAGTCGGTACGCATATAGGTGATGTAGCCGTTCTCGTACAACCGCTGCGCGACGCTCATCGTCCGTTCGGACGAGAACCGCAGCTTGCGTCCGGCCTCCTGCTGCAACGTGGAGGTCATGAACGGCGGATACGGCTTGCGGGTGTAGGGCTTCTCCTCCACGGACGCCACGGAGAGGCTGGAGCCCCGTAGGCCCGCGGCCAGCGAGCCGGCCCCGGCCTCGTCGAGCACCGTCACCTCGTCCGGCTTGCGGAGCACCCCGAGTGAGTCGAAGTCGCGGCCGGTGGCCACGCGCTTGCCGTCGACGTTGACCAGGCGGGCGGTGAACTTCGGCGGCGCGGCGTTCGGATCGGACACGCTGGCGTCGAGCTCGGCGATCACGTCCCAGTAGGAGGCGCTGCGGAACGCCATGCGGTCGCGTTCGCGTTGCACGATGATGCGGGTGGCCACCGACTGCACGCGGCCGGCCGAAAGCTTCGGGGCGACCTTCTTCCACAGCACGGGGCTGACCTCGTAGCCGTAGAGCCGGTCGAGGATGCGGCGGGTCTCCTGCGCGTCGACGAGGTCGTTGTCCAGGTCACGGGGATTTTCGGCGGCCGCGCGGATGGCCGGTTCGGTGATCTCGTGGAAGACCATCCGTTTGACCGGTATGCGGGGCTTGAGCGTTTCCAGCAGGTGCCAGGCGATAGCCTCACCCTCGCGGTCACCGTCGGTGGCGAGGTAGAGCTCGTCTACATCCTGCAGCAGGCCCTTCAGCTCCGAAACGGTGCCCTTTTTGTCCGGGCTGATGATGTAGAGCGGCTCGAAATTGTGCTCGACGTTGACCCCGAGGCGAGCCCAGGGCTCGGATTTGTACTTGGCCGGTACGTCGGCGGCGTTTCGCGGCAGGTCACGGATGTGCCCGCGGGACGACTCGACGATGTAGTTGGAGCCCAGGTAGCCGGCGATTTTGCGCGCCTTGGTGGGCGACTCGACGATGACGAGCCGCCGGACGTTGCCGCCGCCCCTGCCATCACCACTTGCGCCGGATCTGTCGTCAGCCAACTGCGCTTACGCTCCACTTCTGTCTTGCCCACAGGTACCCCCAACCCGCGCGCACCTGACAATTTCGCACTCTGGACCGATCAACGCAAACCGGCCCCCTCCACGAAATCTCTCAGACCCGCGGCCACGCTGACAACGCCTCCATGCCATCAGGCGGTTCCCCCACATTCTCTACCAGGCGCGATAGCCGTCGGCGACCACTTATTCGCAGGGCCGGGCGGGCGCCCCGGGTGCCGATCAGAGTGGGTGCCATCCCGACCCGCATCAGCGCCGACGCCAGCGGGGAATGGGTGTCGGGTGCGTGCGGGTCCAGCCCGAGCAGATAACGGTCGGCCTCGGGCACGCCGGCGGCCAGTGTCCACGCCCGCAGCTCGCGCGGTCCGGGCAGCCACTGCGGGGGCACGGTCTTCACGGCACCGCGCGTCCAGTCGGCCGCCAGACCGACTAGGCGCACGTCGACGGCGGTCCGGACCAGCGGGGTCTCTTCGTCGGTGCGGGTAATCTCGGCGTCGAGTCCGGCGTCGTCGATCATCGCGGCCAGCGCGCGAGCCCGCCACAGGTCGTCGACGACCACCGACAGCCGGGCGCCACCGCCGACCATCGCCACCTGTCCGGCCGCTGCAAGCAGCCCGGTCAGGTCGGCGACCGCAGGGGGCACCGACTCAGCCGAGAAGAAGGACAGCTGGCTCACGATTCGACAGTAAGCCAGTCAGCGACCGCCGTGGCGCCGCCGAGCCGTAATGGCAGTACACAAACACCACGGGGCCGGCAAACCGGGCCCCGAAACGAAAGCACCCCCGGCGGTACCCGTCACCGGGACGCTCGGGGGTGATTCCTGTTGGCGTTGTGGATCAGACTGCGCGGACGCCTGTGGCCTGCGGCCCCTTGGGGCTCTGGCCGACCTCGAACTCGACCCTCTGGTTCTCCTCAAGGGTGCGGAAGCCGGACCCCTGAATTTCCGTGTAGTGGACAAACACGTCGGCAGAGCCGTCCTCGGGAGCGATGAACCCGAAACCCTTCTCGGCGTTGAACCACTTCACAGTTCCCTGTGGCATCTTTCGTACTTTCCTTCTCTTCCTACCGGGAGCGGTCGACCGAGTTTTTCGGCAGACCGGGCCCGTTCCGACCGCCATCCTTCGTGGAGTCGTCGGAACTCACCCGACCTACAGACCCTCGCAGGAACCGCGATCGCAACGTCGATCCTGCGAGTGTTGGAACACGAACACAGAAGCTGCGACCGCCCTTATCCAATCACGTCCAGAGCGCTTAGGACAGTCTCGGTGCTACCAACTGATGAACAATTCGATACAGGCCTGTAGACATGCGCCCGAAAGCACGTCGCAGTGGCCGCAAGTAGCCCTTAGTTATAAGGAAAGGCACGATTTCGATGGTGAGTTTCGGCAGCGAGCTGCTTACGGCAGCGGTGGCCGGCGCCGAATCCTCGCCCGATGCGCTGCGTCACGTCGCCGAGCTCCCGGCACGGCAGGCGCAGAGCGCGGACTGGCCCGGTTGGGCGCACCCAGATGTGCTCCGCGCGTTCGTTGATCACGGCATCGCCCGGCCGTGGTCGCATCAGCTGCGTGCCGCCGATCTGGCGCACGACGGGCACCACGTCGTCATCAGCACCGGCACGGCGTCCGGTAAGTCGCTGGCGTTCCAACTGCCGATCATGGATGCCCTGGCCCGCGACCCGCGGGCACGGGCGCTATATCTGTCGCCGACGAAAGCGCTCGGCCACGACCAGCTGCGCACCGCGCATTCACTGACCGCGGCCGTAGCCGCCCTCGGCGATGTGGCACCGACCTCTTATGACGGCGACACTCCGACCGAGGTGCGCAGATTCGCCCGCGAACGGTCGCGGTGGCTGTTCTCCAATCCCGACATGATCCACCTGTCGCTGCTACGCAACCACGCCAGGTGGTCGGTCTTCCTGCGCGGCCTGCGCTATATCGTGGTCGACGAATGTCATTACTACCGAGGCATTTTCGGCTCGAACGTGGCCATGGTGCTGCGCAGGCTGCTGCGATTGTGTGAGCGGTACGCACCGGCGTCGTCGCGGGAGGGGGCCGGGCCACTGCCCACGGTGATCTTCGCCAGTGCGACCACCGCGGCACCGGGCGCCACCGCCACCGAACTGATCGGGCAGACCGTGCAGTCCGTCACCGAGGACGGTTCGCCGCAGGGGGCGCGCACGGTGGCGCTGTGGGAGCCGGCGCTGCGCACCGATCTACTCGGCGAGAACGGCGCCCCGGTCCGGCGGTCCGCGGGTGCGGAGGCGGCCCGGATGATGGCCGACCTGGTCGCCGAAGGCGCACGCACCCTGACGTTCGTGCGGTCAAGGCGCGGTGCGGAGTTGACGGCGCTGGGAGCGCAGGCGCGACTAGAGGAGATCGCCCCCCAGCTGCGCGACACCGTCGCCTCCTATCGGGCAGGCTACCTCGCCGAGGACCGCCGTGCGCTTGAGCGTGCCATCGCCGACGGGGAGTTGCGCGGCTTGGCCACCACGAACGCCTTGGAGCTGGGTATCGACATCGCCGGGCTGGACGCGGTGTTGCTCGCCGGCTTTCCCGGGACGGTCGCCTCGTTCTGGCAGCAGGCCGGCCGATCGGGACGGCGGGGCCAGGGTGCACTGGTGGTGCTCATCGCCCGTGACGATCCCCTGGACACCTACCTGGTCCACCATCCGGCGGCCCTGCTGGACAAGCCGGTGGAGCGCGTCGTCATCGATCCGGCCAACCCCTACGTTGTCGGCCCGCAATTGCTCTGCGCGGCAACCGAACTGCCGCTGGACGAGGCGGAGGTCCGGCGCTGGGAGGTCGAGCCTGTCGCGGCCGAGCTGGTCGAGGACGGACTGCTGCGACGCCGCGGCGGCAAGTACTTCCCCGCCGCCGGTCTCGATCCCCATCCGGCGGTGGACATCCGCGGTTCGGCCGGCGGAACGGTGGCGATAGTCGAAGCCGGCACCGGACGGATGCTCGGCAGCTCCGGCGCCGGACAGGCACCGGCCACGGTCCATCCCGGGGCGGTGTACCTGCATCAGGGCGACAGCTACGTCGTCGACTCGCTCAGCCTCGAGGACCGCGTGGCGTTCGTACACGCCGAAGACCCCGGCTACGCCACCTTCGCCAGGGAGATCACCGACATCACCGTGACCGGAGCCGGTGAACGCGCCCACTACGGCGCCGTGACGCTCGGCCTCGTCCCGGTGACGGTGACCCACCGCGTCATCGGCTACCTGCGGCGGCGGCTGTCCGGGGAGGTGATCGACTTCGTCGAGCTAGACCTGCCCGAACAATGTCTGTCGACCACCGCGACGATGTACACGATCACCCCGGAAGCACTGTCCGACAGCGGAATAGACCTGCGGCGCATACCCGGCTCACTGCACGCCGCCGAGCACGCGGCGATCGGACTGCTACCGCTGGTGGCCAGCTGCGACCGCGGCGACATCGGCGGGCTGTCCACCGCCGTGGGCGAGGACAGCCTGCCCACAGTGTTCGTCTACGACGGCCACCCCGGCGGAGCAGGGTTCGCCGAACGCGGCTACCGGCAGGCCGAAATGTGGCTCGGCGCCACCGCGGCGGCGATCGAAGCGTGCGAGTGCCCACTTGGCTGCCCGTCGTGCGTGCAGTCACCCAAGTGCGGCAACGGGAATGACCCCCTGGACAAGTCCGGAGCGATCGGTGTTCTCAACCTCGTTCTCACTGCGTTGGCCGGCGGACTCGACTGATCCTGCGCCGACCGACCCCTCGAACGGTCGACTCCTACGATCTGCGAGCACGCCAGCCGGCGTATCGATCAGGTGCCCCGCGCTGCTGGAGGCGTGCTGGCAGCCGACTGCACTGCCGGAGACGAACGGCCGGACAACTCGGTCCCTAACAATCCCGACGGGTCGGGCGTAGGCGAAAAATACCCAACCGCACCAGTGGCTCGCAAGAAATTGGACATCACGATGGCAGTCCAGGCGAATTCGTTCACTCCGACCTGCGGATTCCACCCGCTCACGCCTCAAGGTCGGCCGAAACTTTCGCCGTTAAACTGCCGCGCATGGACCACGACTGGCTACTGGTAGAAACACTCGGTACCGAGCCGGTGGTCGTCGCGCAGGGCCGTCAGATGAAGAATCTCGTGCCGCTGCGCATCCTGTTGCGACGCAACCCATACCTGTCGGCGATCCAGACCGCGATCGCCGAGACGGTGGCGAGCGCTCAGAGCCTGGCCAGCATCACGCCCAAGAGCGATCGGGTGATTCGCACCGAGCCGGTCCGGATGCCGGACGGCCGGATGCACGGGGTTCACGTGTGGATCGGTGCTGCCGACGCCCAGCCGCCCGAGCGTCCGCTGCCAGGTCCGCTGAAGTGGGACATGACGTTGGGCATCGCGACCGAGACCGCCGAGTCGCTGACCAATGCGGGCATGGATCCCACGCTGGAGCCGACCCACGGCCGCGCCTTCGCCGAAGATCTGCCCGCGCGCAGCTTCACTCGCGACGAGGCCAAGGTGCTTGCGCTGATGATCGACGCCGCACCGGGCCGGACATATTGCACCACATGGGATTTCACCGATCCTGACGGTAATCCGATCAGAGCGGGGTTCACGGTGCGCACGGCCGTCGAGATCGTCGACGACGGGACACAGCACGTGATTGCCCGGGCGATGAACCTGCGCTGCGATATCACCGAGAATCCGCCGCTGCCCGAACATCTGGCCAAACGCATCCTCGACGGCCTCACCCCGCCCGGGGCGCACCGTGCGCTGGTCGACCTGAGCACGTGGCGGCTGTTGAAGTGGCTCGACGAACCCTGCCCACACTTCGACTGGCGCCAGAGCGTCCGGTTCCACCCGGATGATCGCGACGTCCTGCTGCCGATGACCGAGGAGTTCGAGACCGGGAGCACCAGCCGGGTGTTGCGGCTGCCTCGCACCGACGGCGGCTGGGTGCCGATGCATGTGACAGTCAACCGTGTCGAGGTCGACACCGGGGTGTTCGCCGGGCTGATCGCCGTTCGGCTGCCGACCGCGGCTGAACTGGCCGAGGCCGGACACGCCGGAGCGACGCCCTAGCCGGCATCGTCAGCCGGTCCGGCGCGCGCCCTGGCTTTCGCGACCCCGCCGAGCAGGCGGCCCGTCGCGACGTCGACCGTCACCACGACATCGAGCTCCTCGACGTCGCATGCACCCAGCGCTGCGCCCATGGCGTGCGTGACCCCGGCCGCTTCCCGGCATGCCGCCGCGGTACCGCCGGGCAGCCAGACGGCCGCCGCCAGGGCGGCGAGATCGGCGGCCGCCTGGGCGCGGTGACGCGCCACCACAGCTCCGCCGATCTGCACACCGGCGACGGTGACGGCGACCAGGACGGTGATCAACACCGCCGCCAGTACGGTGGCCGCCCCGGTGTCATCGGCCGGGTTCGATGGCGGCGACGGCATCGGCGGTGATGACGACGCCGGGCAGCAAGTGGGATCGGCCGCGGACCGTGGCCACCACGAACTGCCCGTCGCGCCGCACCGACACCGCCGCATCCTCTGGTCCGACAAGGCGGGCCGCGGCGAGCGCACCCGGCTCGTCACCCCGTGCCGCCAGCCGCGCCGCCTCCCGCGCGGCGTCGATACAGCGCACCTGCATCGCCATCGCTGTGAGACCCGCGGCGCACACCACCAGCACCACCACCAGCGCGGCGATCGCCAGCGCCGCCTCGACGGTGGCAAACCCCGCCGCACCGGCTAGACGTTGGTGTTGAGCGCGCGATTGATGATGTTGGTCAACGCACCGACGATCGAGTCGCCGGTGACCACGCTGTAGAGGATCGCGCCGAACGCGGCCGCGGCAATGGTTCCGATGGCATATTCGACCGTCGACATTCCCGCGTCGTCGACCACCGCCACGACAAGCCTGGCCTTCAGCTCCCGAAATAAGTTGATGGACTTGATGGACACGACATTCCCCTTCTCTCACAGCATTCCCGAGGTGAACACGTCGCCGGCCAATCCGGCGACGACGGGCACGATGCCCAGACAGACGAACGCGGGCAGAAAGCACAGGCCCAGCGGCCCTGCGATGAGCACCGAGGCACGTTCGGCCCCCGCGGCCGCGGCATGGGCGGCGCCCTGGCGCGATTCTTCGGCGAGTTCGGCCACGGCTCGAGCCAATGCACTACCGGAAGACGCCGATCGCCGAGCCAACCGGCGCAGTGCCTCGCCGCCGTCGTCGCCACCGCTGTCGCCGGAGCCGGTTGGTGCCGACCATGCGGTGTCCGCGTCGGCGCCGAGGGCCAAAAGATCGGCCGCCCGCCGCAGGGCAGTGCCGACGCCGGTCGGGGCCGACGGCGCCGTAGCGGCGGCGGCCGCCGACACCGACATGCCGGCGGACAGACACACCGCGAACACGTCGAGCGCGGAGGCGGTCGCCAACGGGTCGTCACGGTGGCCACCGGGTCGAGCCCGTAACCGGTGGACCCTGACCAGACCGGTCCGGCGGCGGGTCACCAGTGGGGCTGGACTCACCAGCAGCGCGGCGGCGAGGAACAGCGCCGCGGTGCTCACGCCACCAGCCGATCGGTGATGCGATCGGCCCACAGCAGCCCCAGGCAGACCAGGGCCACGCCCACCACGAGCAGCACACCGCCGGCCCCGCCACCAAAGAGGAATCGGACGGGATGGGCGTCGATGAGCTCGCCGAGCAGCACACCGAGCAGCGGCAGCCCCGCCAGGATGACGGCCGTGGCTCGCGCACCCGCCAGGCCGGCCTGCACCCGGGCGGTGAATCGCTGCCGTTCGACGATGTCACGCTGGGCAGCCCGCATCAGCGCCGCCATCGCCAGGCCGTGCTCACTGGCCAGCTGCCAGCACACCGCGAGGCGTTCCCACTGCGCGGGCACCGTCGATGTGGCGGTCATGGCGCGCAGGCCGCCTGCGACGTCAGCACCGAGCCGGGCCCGGGCCGCGACCGCGCGCAGGGTGCTGCCGACCTCCCCGGTGGAGTCACCGGCGGCGACGCCGAACGCGCGCACCGGGTGCGCACCCACCCGCAGCTCACCGACCAGCGTCTCCAGTGCTGCCGCCAGGGCGTGACCGTCCCGGCGGCGGCGGTCGTCGCGGAACCGCCTGCGCCGGTGCAGGCCCAACGTCATCGCCAACACCGCCAGGCTCAGCAGCGCCGGCGGCGGCAGGAACACCGCGGCCAACAAGGTCGCGGCCACCGGCACCGGGAAACTCCTACCGACGCGCGGAACCACCGGCACCAGCCGCCACCGCGGCGGTGGCGGCGCGACCAACACCGCAGCCGCCAGGAGGGCAGCCGCCAGCGGGATGCCACTCATGACGGCCGCCGCCGGGTGAGCAGATCGCGCAACTGCGCTTCGCCGCGCTCCCAGCCGCGGTCGGCGTGCCAGACGGGAACGGCGTGCACCCACCCGGAGTCCCCGCGAGACAGCACGGCGATCTCGCTGAGCCGGCGCCGGCCGTCGCGCCCACGCCCGACATGCACGACGACCTGGAGCGCGGCCGCCAGCTGGCTGTGCAGCGCAGTCCGGTCGAGCCCACCAAGCGCCGCCAATGCCTCCAGCCGGGCGGGCACTTCGGCCGGGCTGTTGGCGTGTACGGTCCCGGCACCCCCGTCATGGCCGGTGTTCAACGCGGTCAGCAGATCCACCACCTCGGCGCCGCGCACCTCCCCGACCACGATCCGATCGGGCCGCATGCGCAGCGCCTGGCGGACGAGCTGACGCATCGTCACTTCACCGGCCCCCTCGACATTCGCGCCGCGCGCCACCAGCCGCACCAGGTGCGGATGGGCCGGCGCCAGTTCTGCGGCATCCTCGACACACACGATCCGCTCGGTGCCGGGCACTGCCCCCAGAGCGGCAGCCAGCAGGGTGGTCTTGCCCGCACCGGTTCCACCGGAGACCAGGAAGGCCAGCCGGCCGTCGATGATCTCCTCCAGCAGCCGCCCGGCGTCGGGTGCGATCGCACCGGCCGCGGCCAGGGCGGCCAGATCCTGGGTGGCCGGCCGCAGCACCCGCAGCGACAGGCAGGTGCCCCCGGCGGCCACCGGCGGCAGCACCGCATGCAGACGGACGGAGAACTCGCCGGTGCCCAGCCCGGTCAGCTGGCCGTCGACCCACGGTTGCGCGTCGTCAAGCCGGCGACCGGCGGCCACCGCGAGGCGCTGCGCCAGCCGCCGTATCGAGGCCTCGTCGGCGAAGCGCACCGCGGTGCGCCGCAATCCGTCGCCGTCGTCCACCCATACCGCGTCGGGGGCGGTCACCAGCACGTCGGTGGTGCCGGGCGCACGCAGCAGCGGCTCCAGCAGACCGGCGCCGGTCAACTCCGTCTGCAGCACGTGCAGGTTCGTCAGCACCTCGGTGTCACCGAGCACTCCGCCGGATTCCGCTCGGATCGCCGCCGCCACCGCGGCCGGCCGCAGCGAAGACGACTCGGCGGCCAACCGCTCCCGCACCCGCTCGATCAGGGAGTCACTCATGCGGCACGTGCCCGGCCGCTCGCGGGCAGCATCTCGAGCACGGTGCGGGCCGCCACGCCCAGCGGGGAACGGCGCCGCAGCCGCAGGCCGCCGCGTTCGAGTCGTTCGGCCAGCAACGGCTCGGGACGCATGGCCGCCAAGAGCGCAAGGTCGGTGACCTCGGCCACCTCGGCCGCCCGAAGCCCACCCGGAGCCGGGCCGCGCACCACCAAACCCACGTTGGGGTTGGCCGAGCGCAACACCGGCGCCATGGCGGCGGCGGCCGCCACCCCGCGCACGTCACAAGTGGTGATCAGCACGACGAGGTCGGCTCGGTCCAGCGCGGCGGCGGCTGCTGCCGTGGTTCGCCGAGGCAGGTCGCAGATCACTACCACCCCGCCGCGGCGGCCTGCGTCGAGGACGGCCTCGACCGCCGCGCCGTCCAGTTCGTGACAGTGCCGCGCGCCCGACAACACGCTGACCCCGTGCCGGTTCGGCAGCGCGTCCCGCACCGCGGTCCACGCCAATCGGCCGCCCTGCAGGTTCAGGTCCGGCCAACGCAGCCCAGGCTCCGATTCGCTGCCGGCCACCAGGTCGATGCCGCCGCTCCAGGGATCGAGATCGACCAGCAGCGCCGCGGTGGCGGCCTGCGCCAACGCGACGGCGAACGTGGAGGCACCGCCGCCGCCGCGGCCGCCGGTGACGGCGACCACCGCCCCGGTCCGTGACCCGTCATGGCTGGTTTCGGCGGCGTCGGACAGAGCCCGCACCAGCTCGGCGTCTTGCGCGGGAAGTACGCAAACTCGTTGCGCGCCAATGGCCATCGCGATCGACCAGGTTGCGGATTGCGGTTCACCGGACGCAACCAGGATGACTCCCGCGCGGCGGGGCAGCTCGTCGCTCTCGAGGCTGCGGGCGGCGTCCTCGTCGAGGATCACGGCCGCGGCGGCCATCCAGGCCTTGCGGCTCGGCGGCTCGGCGCACGGCACGGGGCGCACCCCCACCGCGGCAGCCACTCGCTCAGCCTGTTCGCGCAGTTCACTGTCCCCGATGAGGGTGATGACGACGGCCGGGTTGCTACTCACTCCCCCACCGTGCGGCGGCCGGGCCATCCGCGCCAGGCAGGGTGACCCCGGCTGTGGACGAACCCGATTCTGGGGATGACGCGGCGCGGCACCTGACGCACAACAGCGATCCCGGCAACATTTTCTACGTTTGCCGGGATCACTGTTGGATTCTTGCTGCAGAAAAAAGACGACCCCCGCCAGGGGGGGAGGAGGCGGAGGTCGTCGTATATCAGCCCCGGGGGGTCGGGCTGATATACACCCGGCATAAGCCGAGTAAGGCTTACTATACACACGAGAAAGCGGGCCCGCGCAAGGGTTGCGGCCACTTTGAAACCATGTATTCGCTGTGAAAATGCTGGGTATGACACCTGGCTTGGCCTGCCACTTTGTCGCCGGCGGCGGTCTCGAGACGGGGTCACACCTATCCTGGTCGGTGTGACCGTCCCCGCCTCGGGTGCTAGCCAGCTAATCGATCCCAGACCCCGCCCGGGCCCGCCGGGCCCATCGCGCACCGCGGCGTTCTTCGACCTCGACAAGACAGTCATCGCCAAGTCAAGCACGCTCGCTTTCAGCAAACCCTTCTTCGATCAGGGCCTCCTGAATCGTCGGGCCGTCCTCAAGTCCAGCTACGCCCAATTCCTGTTCCTCATGTCCGGCGCCGACCACGATCAGATGGACCGGATGCGCTCCTACGTCACCGCGATGTGCGCCGGCTGGGACGTCGAACAGGTGCGGGCGATCGTCAACGAGACGCTGCACGACATCGTCGACCCGCTGGTCTTCGCCGAGGCGGCCGACCTGATCGCCGACCATCGACTGTGCGGTCGCGACGTGGTGATCGTGTCCGCGTCGGGCGAGGAAATCGTCGCCCCGATCGCCCGCGCGCTCGGCGCCACCCATGCCATGGGAACCCGGATGGTCGCACAGGAGGGCAGATACACCGGCGAGGTTGCCTTCTACTGCTATGGCGACGCCAAGGCGGCGGCGATCCGCGAGCTCGCCGCGCTGGAGGGCTATCCGCTGGAACATTGCTACGCCTACTCCGACTCGGTCACGGATCTGCCGATGCTGCGCGCGGTCGGACATCCCCACGTGGTCAACCCCGACCGTGCGTTGCGCAAGGAGGCGGCCGCGCAGGACTGGCCGGTGCTGACCTTCTCGCGTCCGGTGCCGTTGCGTGACCGGATTTCAACCCCATCGAGCGCGGCGGTGGCCACGACTGCCGCACTCGGGCTCAGCGCGCTGGCAGCAGGTGCGCTCACCTACTCGGTAATCCGAAGGTTGTCCTTCTAGCGTCCGACTCGCGCCCAATTCGTTGCCGACAAGACCCTTGCTGTGACGGGGGTCACGGAGTACAAAGGAAGCACGGACGCCTGGCAAGGCCAAGATAGCGCCGGAAGAGAAGGCACTATCTCCCGAGTCAAGCGGCCCAGCACGGTTCCTGGCACCCACGCGGAGCACGCCGCGATAATGGCAAAAGTGTTGCGGGCCTGCGTAATTGCGAAGAGCGGACAGACACCTCAGCCCCTTGGGTGGGGCTAAGTCAGTAGCGCAGCGCAAGACCGCCGAGGCCAACCCACGCAGCCCACCTCGCACGCTTGGTAACCGGGTCACCGTGCTAGCGGGCGGCGAGCCGAATCTTTCGGATCGCCGCCCGCTTTCGGCGTCCAGCGGGCGTTACTTCGCCGCGGCCTCGGCGATCGACAACGCTTCGCGCGCACCGTCTTCCAAGGCCTGACAGCACATCAACAGCCACGCCCCCACCGCCTCCGGCTCCCCGGTGGCGAACGCCCTCGCGCTCGCCCGGTAGTCGTCGGCGCGGCGCATCCAGTACACCTCGGGCACTCCGAGCCCGTGCGGGTCGAGCCCACTGGCCATCGTGACGAGGCGCGAGACCGCGCGGGCCACCACACCGTCGGCAGCGCCGAAGGGGGCCAGCGTCAACAACTCGCCGTGGGCGACGGCGGCCAGCACCGGTGCGGGCGCGGAGCTTCCACCGGTCACCAGCCGGGTCACCAGATCCAGCCGAGCCGCCACCTCCGGAACCTGACGCGGCCGGCCCAGTTCGTCCTCCCCGATCAGGTCGGCGGCGGCCAGCGCATGCAGTCGCGCCAGCGCCTGCAGTGGGGCCCGCCGCCACACCCCGACGAGGTTGGTGGTTCCGCCCTCGAGCGCCTGGCCGACGCGCAATGCACCCGCCAGGACCGGATCGTTGGGTTCGGCACCGGAGGCGTCGAGTTGCACGGCGCCGCCGTCGAGCGCCGAGGATGACCTCGCCCCGCGGATCGCCGACTCGGCGGCGGTCACCGGCCAGTTGCGCAGGTTCGTGCGGTGCCGGTGTGCCTTGGCCAGCGCCTCGCGCGCAGACTCCGCGCCGTCGGCCACCCCGGGCAGTTCGAGCAGCGGGGCCAGGAGATTACTCACGTTCGGTCACGCTATCCGATGCTGAGCTGCCGTTCGGCGCGCGGCAGGAACCGTCCGCCGACGATTGTGAGGCGCCAACGCCGATGCAACGTTCGGTGACTACGCTCACAAACATGACCGAGGCGCACACCGAAGTTCCGTCAGGCTATCCACCGTTGGCCGAATTCGCCGCCAACGCCAACGCCACCGCCGAACTCTACGAGCGGGCGGAGGCCGACCGGCTGGCGTTCTGGGCCGAGCAGGCCAACCGGCTGTCCTGGGCGACCCCTTTCAGTGAGGTCCTGGACTGGTCGCAGGCGCCGTTCGCCAAGTGGTTCGTCGGCGGCAAGCTCAACGTCGCCTACAACTGCGTCGACCGGCACGTCGAGGCCGGCAACGGTGACCGGGTCGCCATCCACTGGGAGGGCGAGCCGGTCGGGGACTCCCGGGTGCTCACCTACGCCCAGCTCAAGGACGAGGTGTGCCAGGCCGCCAATGCCCTGACCGAACTCGGCCTGGTCGCCGGCGACCGGGTGGCCATCTACATGCCGATGGTTCCCGAGGCCATCGTGGCGATGCTGGCCTGCGCGCGCCTGGGCGTCATGCACAGCGTGGTCTTCGCCGGGTTCTCGGCCTCGGCGCTGCGGGCCCGCGTCGAGGACGCCGAGGCCAAGATGGTGATCACCACCGACGGCCAGTACCGGCGCGGAAATGCGGTGTCGCTCAAGGACGCCGTCGACGAGGCGGTACAAGGGCTCACGGCCGCCGAAAATGGCCCTGTAAAGCACGTGCTGGTGGTCCGCCGCACCGGCATCGACATCGATTGGACCGATGGCCGCGACCAGTGGTGGGACGAGGTGGTGGCCAAGGCCTCCACCGAACACACGCCGGAGGCGTTCGACTCCGAGCATCCGCTGTTCCTGCTCTACACCTCCGGCACCACCGGTAAGCCCAAGGGCATCATGCACACCTCCGGGGGTTACCTGACCCAGGCCTCCTACACCCACCACTACGTCTTCGACATCAAGGCGGAGACCGATGTCTATTGGTGCACAGCCGATATCGGCTGGGTCACCGGGCACACCTACATCGTCTACGGGCCGCTGTCCAACGGCGCGACCCAGGTGGTCTACGAGGGCACCCCGGCGTCGCCCGACGAGCACCGCCACTTCCAGGTCATCGAAAAGTACGGTGTGACAATCTATTACACCGCGCCGACGTTGATCCGCACGTTCATGAAGTGGGGTCGCGAGATCGCGTTCGCCCATGATCTGTCCAGCCTGCGGCTGCTTGGGTCGGTGGGCGAGCCGATCAACCCGGAGGCGTGGCGCTGGTACCGCCTGGTCTTCGGCGGCGATGCCGCCCCGATCGTCGACACCTGGTGGCAGACCGAGACGGGTGCGGCGATGATCTCCCCGCTGCCCGGCGTGACCACCTGCAAGCCGGGCTCAGCCATGCGCCCGCTGCCGGGCATCTCCGCCAAGATCGTCGACGACGACGGAAATGACTTGCAGCCCAGCCCTGATCACGGTGAACACGTCACCGGCTATCTGGTGCTGGACAAGCCCTGGCCGTCGATGCTGCGCGGTATCTGGGGCGATCCGGAGCGTTTCAAGGAGACCTACTGGTCGCGCTTCGCCGAACAGGGTTGGTATTTCGCCGGCGACGGCGCGCGCTACGGCAGCGACGGTGAAGTGTGGGTGCTCGGCCGCATCGACGACGTGATGAACGTGTCGGGCCACCGCATCTCGACGGCCGAGGTGGAGTCGGCACTGGTCGGACATTCCGGTGTCGCCGAAGCCGCCGTCGTCGGTGCCACCGACGATCACACCGGTCAGGCGATCTGTGCGTTCGTCATCCTCAAGGCCCACCACGCCGAGACACCCCGCGAGCAGATGGTCGATGAGTTGCGCGCCGAGGTGGCCCGCGAGATCTCGCCGATCGCCAAGCCGCGCGAGATCCACGTCGTGCCCGAGCTTCCCAAGACCCGCAGCGGCAAGATCATGCGGCGGCTGTTGCGCGACGTGGCCGAAGGGCGCGAACTCGGTGACACCTCGACGTTGGTGGACCCGACGGTGTTCGAGGCGATTCGGGCCAGTAAGGCCTGAAACCGCCAATCAGCTAAGCGGGGCCCGGCGCCACTGACGCGGTCGGAACGAAGCCGGTGCCGGGCCGGTTCTTCGCGGCGATGTCACCCAGGATCGCGTTGATCGACATCGTCACCGCCGGGGTGTGCAGCGGGATGAACTTCACGACGCATGTCGGCAGGTCCTCGCTGAACGCGCCGTGGATCATGCCGACCAGTTTGTTGTCCACCGTCACCGGGGCGCCGGAATCGCCGGGCTGGCCGCAGACCTGGTTGACGATGGTGCCCGGATCCTGTCCCGGCCCCCACGTGACGCCGCACGAGTAGCCGGTGGTGCGGCCGAGCTTGCAGGCGATCTGACCGAAGACCGGGTCCGCGCCGATGCCGTCGATGACGAAGCCCTTGTAGTTGGAGACGGGATCGACCTTGGCGGGGTCGAAGCGGATCACCGCGTAGTCGAGGTTGTCGTTGCCGGCGACCATCGTGCCAACCACGCCATCATCGGGTCGCTCCTCGGAGGAGACCTGCGCACCCGGCCCGCCACAGTGCGCGGAGGTGAATCCGATCAGCGCGCCGGTGTTGTCATTGCCGATGGCGGTCAGGGTGCAGTAGGTGTCGCCGTTGACGACGATGCCCGCCCCGCCACCGAGCGGCACCTTGCCGTCGGCACCGGCATACGAAGCCGGGCCGGCCAGCAGCCCGCCGAGGGCCAGAACCGCAGCCCCCGCCGTCAGCCGCACACGGTGCGCGGTCGTCACTGGCAACCTCCATCAACAGTCCACCCCGACAACGCAGTCTAGCCTGATCACACCCGTAACTTGCGTAACAGCTCACTGGGTATCCCGCCGCGAGCCGGGCATGGCAACATGAACCGCGACGACAGCGAACAGTTGGAGGACAGCCGTGAGCAATGGCGATCGCAAGAACGGGGTGCCCACCACCGTCACCTCGATCCCGCTGGTGGACCCGAACGCGGTCCCTGCCAATCCCTCCATCGGCGACCTGGTCAAGGATGCCACCGCCCAGGTGTCCACCTTGGTGCGCGCCGAGGTCGAGCTGGCCAAGGCGGAGATCACCCGCGACGTCAAGAAGGGCCTGACCGGCAGCGTCTTCTTCATCCTCGCGCTGGTGGTGCTGTTCTACTCCACGTTCTTCCTGTTCTTCTTCCTCGCCGAACTGCTCGACACCTGGTTGTGGCGATGGGTCGCCTTCCTCATCGTGTTCGGGTTGATGTTGCTCACCACCGCGGTGTTCGCCTTCCTGGGGTATCTCAAGGTCCGCCGGATCCGCGGGCCGCAGCAGACCATCGAATCCGTCCGGGAGACCAGGGACGCGCTGACGCCGGGGCATGACAAGACACCCGGCAAGGCGGTCGCGACGACGAACGGCAGCACCACACCGCCCACCGACCCCTCCGGCTGGTGATGGCGCAACCGGATCCATCGGTCGCCCGCATCGCGGGCCCGTGGCGTCACCTCGACGTCCACGCCAACGGCATCCGGTTCCACTGTGTCGAGTCGAACAACGGCGACCAGCACGACGACACCCAGCCCCCCACCCCCGGCACGTCCCGCCCGCTGGTCATCCTGCTGCACGGCTTCGGATCGTTCTGGTGGTCGTGGCGCCACCAATTGCGTGGGCTGTCCGGAGCGCGAGTGGTCGCGGTGGACCTGCGCGGCTACGGCGGCAGCGACAAGCCGCCACGCGGCTACGACGGCTGGACCCTGGCCGGCGACACCGCCGGTCTGATCCGGGCGCTGGGCCACGGCTCGGCGACGCTGGTCGGGCATGCCGACGGCGGGCTGGTGTGCTGGGCGACCTCGATGCTGCACTCACGGATGGTGCGGGCCGTCGCTCTGGTTAGTTCGCCGCACCCGGCGGCACTGCGCGCGTCGGCGCTGACCCGCCGCGACCAGAGCCGCGCCCTGCTGCCCAGCCTGCTGCGCTACCAGCTGCCAATGTGGCCCGAGCACGCGCTCACCCGGCACAACGCCGAACTGCTCGAGCGCATCGTACGCAGCCGGGCCTCGGGCAAATGGCTTGCCTCCGAGGACTTCTCCGAGACCATCTCGCACATGCGCCGGGCCATTCAGATTCCGTCGGCCGCGCACTCGGCGCTGGAATACCAGCGCTGGGCCGTCCGCAGCCAGTTACGCAGCGAGGGTTGGCGCTTTATGAAGGCGATGAACCGCCAGCTCGACGTCCCCCTGCTGCACCTGCGCGGCGATGCCGACCCCTACGTGCTCGCGGCCGCCGTACACCGCACCCAGCACTACGCCCCACGCGGACGGTTCGTCTCGGTCGCCGAGGTCGGGCACTACGCGCACGAGGAGGCGCCGGCCGAGGTCAACGAGCACCTGCGCCGGTTCCTCGACCAGGTGCACGGTCCGGCTAAGTGACACAGGCGCCGGTGGGCACCTTGTCGGTGTTGCCGATCTTGGCCAGCTGACGCGACACCTCGTTGGCCGTCAGCACGAATCCGGTGTCGTTGTCGTCGACCGCGGCACCGAACACCACACCAAGCACCTGGCCAGCACGGTTGATCATCGGACCACCCGAATTACCTTGTCGCACAGTACCTCTGATGGTGTACACCTCGCGATTGACGGTGGTGGTCCGGTAGATGTCGGGTCCGCTCAGCTCGATGGTCTCCCGTACCCGCGCCGGGGTCGCCGCGAATTCGCCACCACCGGGGTAGCCGAGCACGACGGCGTCGGTGCCCGACTTGGCCGGTTGTTCGGCGAACACCAGCGGGCGCTGCGGCAGGTTCGGCACGTCCAGGATCGAGATGTCGGCGTTGGGGTCATAGGAGACCACCGTCGCGTCGTAGGTCTGGCCGTCGGCCTCCACGGTGACGCTGTCGGATCCGGCGACCACGTGCGCGTTGGACATCACCCGGTTGGGGGCGATGACGAATCCGGTGCCCTCCAACACCTTCTGGCAGCCGGGCGCGACGCCGCGGATCTTCACCACGCTGGGGCGGGCGTTGGCGACGGCAATGCTGTCGGCCAGCGAGGCGTCGGGGGCGTCGACGGCCTGGATCGGGGTGCGGCCGAAGGGCTGCAGCACCTCGGGCAGGCCCGACGTCCGCAGCAGTGCCGACATCCGCTTGGGCACCGACTTGAGCCACTCCGGGGCGTACTTGTCCACTTCGGCAAGCACTTTCGAGCCGCGGGTGGCGGCGGCGAGATTCGGCTGGTCCGAGGAGGTCAGCGGGCTCGCCAGCAGCCAGGCCGCCACCATCACCACGACCAGTTGCAACGCGACGCCGATCACCGAGTCGACCGAGCGCACCCCGCGGTTGCGGATCGCACCGCGCACCGCGCGGCCGAGCACCACGCCGGCCACCTCACCGATCACCACCAGCGCCAGGATCAGGAACAGGGCGGCGAACAGCTTGGTCCGCGGCGAGGTGATGTGGCTGACGATGTGCGGGGCCAGCATCACGCCGGCGATCGCGCCCAGCACCACACCGACGAAGGACATCAGCGAGCCGAGTGCGCCGGACCGCCAGCCGGAGATCGCCGCGACGAACGCCACGGCCACTACGGCGATGTCCAGCCATTGCGAACTCGTCACAGCGGCTCCTCACTGCTTCCGACGAGCGCCATCGCCTCGTCCAACTCCCGGACGTCCTCGGTGTTCCACGGCTGGGACCAGCCCGCCACGTCCAGCATCGCCGAGATGACATGGCCGGTGAAGCCCCACACCAGCATCTCGTTGAGCAGGAAGGCAGGGCCGGCGTAGCGGACTCCCGCGCCGGTGCGGTACACCATCAGCCGGTTCTCCGGATTGACGAAGGCCCGCACCGGAACCCGTGCGACGACGGCGGTTTCGGCCGCGTCGACAACGGTCACCGGCCCGGGGTCGGGCGAATACGCCAACACCGGCACGACATGAAAGCCGGACGGCGGGATGAAGATTCGCTCCAGAGTCGCCAGCGGGTGCAGGCGGCCCGGGTCGATGCCGGTCTCCTCCTGAGCTTCCCGCAGCGCGGTGTCGACCGGGCCGGTGTCGCCGGGATCGACGGCACCGCCGGGGAAGGCGGCCTGACCGGCATGGTGGCGCAGGGTGCCGGCCCGCACCGTCAGCAGCAGGTCGGCGTCGTCGGGCAGCGGGCCGGGCGAGCGGGCGGAGTCTGGTCCGGAAAACAGCACCAGCACCGCGGCGTCGCGGCCGCTGCGTGCGGCCTCACCGGCTCCACTGACCGCCGCGACGAGTTCGGGGGGCACCCGAAGGCGGTAGGCCTGCGGCACCCGGTCGACGTTTTCCACCAGCGGCGCCAGCCAGGACGGCCGGCGATGCGGGTTGAGCGTCACCGGGCTCTGTGAGCGGGAGGTACCCCCAGAGGTCACCGGCGCGTCTCTCTCATTCGTTGTCACTGCAAAGCATTCTTCACCGCTGCGGCGATCTCGTCGGCACTGGCGAACGCCTGCGGCAGGATTTTCGCAACGCTACCGTCCGCGCGGAGCACCACCGTTGCGGGCATCACATTGGGCACGCCGAGGGCGGCGGCGACCTTACGCTGACCGTCCTGCAGCGTCGGCAGCCGCACCCCCAGCTCGGCGAGCCGCAGCAGCGCCGCGGTCTCGTTCTCGTCCTGGTGAACGGTCACCACCGCCACCGTTTCGCCGGCTCTGCGCTGGTATTCGGCCATGGCCGGCAATTCCTCGGCGCACGGCCCGCACCAGTAGGCCCACAGATTCAGCACCACCGGGCGGCCGGCCAGCGCCCGGGCCACGTCGACGCTCGAGCCGTCGGCGGCGCACTCGACCACGATCCCGCGCAACGTGGCCGGGCCGGGATTGTCCGCGCCGGTGGGGCACGGCGGCAGATCGGCGCGCTGGCGCGGACCGGCCAGCGCTTCGGGAGTGTCGGCGTCGCGGTGCGTGCGGGACACCTGGGTGCTCGGATCACCGGTCGGGCCGGCCGGCGGGTCGTCGAGTGCGGCCACCAGCGCCGCCACCAAGGCGGCGATCACGGCGAGCACCAGCAGGGTCCAGCGGGTCGAGGTCGTCATAAGTGCGTAGTGCCGGGCCGAGGGGTCAGAGCCCGGCCAGGGCGAGCAGATGCTCGGTCTCGGGGCCCTTCACCAGCGGCGCGGCGATCAGCGGGTCGGTGGGGCCGAGGCCGAACGACGGGCAGTCCTTGGCCAGCACGCAGACGCCGCATGCCGGCTTGCGGGCGTGGCAGACGCGGCGGCCATGAAAGATGACACGGTGGCTCAGTAACGTCCACTCGCTGCGCTCGATCAACTCGCCGATCGCGTGCTCGACCTTCACCGGGTCTTCCTCGGCGGTCCAGCGCCAGCGCCGAACCAGCCGGCCGAAGTGGGTGTCGACGGTGATGCCCGGGATGTCGAAGGCGTTGCCGAGGATGACGTTGGCGGTCTTGCGCCCGACACCGGGCAGGGTGACCAATTCGTCCATCGTCTTGGGCACCTGCCCGTCGAAGCGTTCGACGAGTTCCTGACCGAGCCGGATCAGGGAGCTGGTCTTGTTGCGGTAGAAGCCGGTGGGCCGGATCAGCTCCTCGAGTTCGGTGCGGTCGGCCTGGGCGTAGTCGCGAGCGGTTCGGTACTTGGTGAACAGCGCCGGGGTGGTCAGGTTGACCCGCTTGTCCGTGGACTGCGCCGACAGGATGGTGGCGACCGTCAGCTCCAACGGATTGGTGAAGTCGAGTTCGCAATAGACGTGGGGAAACGCCGTCGCCAGCTCCCGATTCATCCGGCGAGCGCGGCGCACCAGGCCGAGGTGGGTTTCGGTGTCCCACTTGGTGGCTGCGGGCTTGACCGCCGCCTCGGCCGAAGCGGGCTTCTTGGCAGGCTTGCCGGCCGTCTTGCGCCTGGTCGACGTGCCGTCCGTAGTCACGAAGCCAAGGGTACTGACGGGGTCCGTCAGGCTGCGGACGGACCGGTGACAAACCGTAATCCCGCTGAGACCTTGCCCGTGTTTACTTTCCCCGTGACCTGGTTGCTCGCGGTGTGTGTTCCAGGGTTGTTGATGCTTTCGACGTTCGGCTTGCAACGAGTCGAGGAAGCACTGCAGACCGACCGCACCGCCGAGGACGACGTCACCGAGTATCTGGAGCGGGCGGCCAAAGCGGCCAAGGCGGCGGCAAAGGCGCCGCCAGCGGCGGCTGGAATCCCCCATCGACGGCCGGACGGGCACTCCCGACTGGGCGCCGATGAGCCCGGTTTGCCCACCCGGTCGTACGCGCACGCCACGCCGAATCCGCAAGTTCACCGGACTCAATACGCCAATCGTGTGTAGCGTTGGCTCGTCGCAAGACCGGCTGCCTCTACACTGAACTCGCTAAGCGACAGAGCTGGCCTGCGTATTTCACATCATCGAAGAGTTTAAAGAGGGGCAACGTGGACGAGATCCTGGCGAGGGCCGGAATCTTCCAGGGAGTTGAGCCCAGCGCTGTTTCCGCGCTGACCAAGCAACTACAGCCGGTTGATTTCCCGCGAGGGCATACGGTGTTCGCCGAGGGCGAGCCCGGTGACCGGCTGTACATCATCATCTCCGGCAAGGTGAAGATCGGCCGCCGCTCCCCGGATGGACGCGAGAACCTGCTGACCATCATGGGACCGTCCGACATGTTCGGTGAGCTGTCGATCTTCGACCCGGGCCCCCGCACGTCCAGCGCTACCACCATCACCGAGGTGCGCGCGGTCTCGATGGACCGCGACGCGCTGCGGGCCTGGATCGCCGACCGCCCCGAGATCGCCGAGCAGCTGCTGCGCGTGTTGGCCCGCCGGCTGCGCCGCACCAACAACAACCTTGCCGACCTGATCTTCACCGACGTTCCCGGCCGGGTCGCCAAGCAGCTGCTCCAGCTGGCGCAGCGGTTCGGGACCCAGGAGGGCGGCGCCCTGCGCGTCACCCACGACCTCACCCAGGAAGAGATCGCCCAGCTGGTGGGCGCCTCCCGCGAGACGGTGAACAAGGCGCTGGCCGACTTCGCTCACCGCGGCTGGATCCGCCTGGAAGGCAAGAGCGTGTTGATCAGCGACAGCGAAAGATTGGCACGGCGAGCGCGCTAGAGCCCGCTAACCGCGCCGATTCCGGCGCGGTTGCGTTCGCTCAGCGGCGGTTTCCGCGCCGAAGTCACGCCCGCAGGTAGTCCAGCTGGGCGCGCACCGACTTCTCGGCGGCGTCCCACAGTTTCTCGTCGACATCGGTGTAGACGTGCTCGACGACCTGCCGGGCAGTGGCGTCTTCGCCGATCACCCGCAGGGCTTGGCGCACCTGATCGAGGCGCTCCTCGCGGTGGGCCAGGTACATGGCACTTACCGCAGCGAGATCGTCGAGCTCGGGCCCATGCCCGGGTAGCACCCGGCGCGGGCCAAGCCCCTGCAACCGGCGCAACGATTCCAGGTAGTCGCTCAGGTTGCCGTCCTCGTCGTCGATGACGGTGGTCCCGCGGCCCAGCACGGTGTCGGCGGTGAGCACCGCGTCACCCACCACAAACGACAGTGAGTCAGCGGTGTGGCCGGGGGTGGCCATCACGGTGATGCGCAGCCCCGCAGCGTCGATGACCTCGCCGTCGGCCAGCGGGCCACCCAGCCCGCGCAGGAAGCCGCTGCCCACCGAGCGCACCACCGCCCCGGAGGCGTCGACGATCTTGTCGATGCCGCCGGTGTGGTCCTCGTGCTTGTGGCTGATCAGCACCAGCGAGATCCTGCCGAGGCCGGCCAGCCGGCTGATGTGTTCGTCGTCGTCGGGCCCGGGATCGATGACGACGATCTCGTCGCTGCCGGGGTGGCGCAATACCCAGGTGTTGGTGCCGTCCAGCGTCATGATGCCCGGGTTGTCACACAGCAAGACGGAGGCCACGACCGTGTCCGTCTCCACGACCGGCCTCAACACCCCGTACGCGGGATGGGTCACGCGCTCACGCGACCTCGACGATCAGTTCCACCTCGACCGGCGCGTCGAGCGGCAGTTCGGACACCCCGACGGCCGAACGGGCGTGAGCGCCGGCCTCGCCGAAGACCTCACCGAGCAGTTCCGAGGCGCCGTTGATGACGCCGGGCTGTCCGGTGAATCCGGGGGCGGAGGCGACGAATCCGACGACCTTGACCACCCGGGTCACGTTGTCGATACCGACCACACTGTCGACGGCGGCCAGGGCGTTGAGTGCGCACACCCGCGCGGCGGCCTTGGCGTCTTCCGGGGTGACCTCGGCGCCAACCTTGCCGCTCACCGGCAGGGTGCCGGCCTGCATCGGCAGCTGACCGGCGGTGTAGACCAGGTTGCCGGTGCGCACGGCCGGGACATAGGCCGCCAGCGGCGCCACGACCTCGGGAAGCGTCAGCCCCAACTCAGCGAGGCGGGCGGTTGCCCCACTCACTTGGGCCGCTTCAGATAGGCGACGTGCTGCTCACCGGTGGGGCCCGGCAGCACCGCGACGAGTTCCCAGCCGTCGGCACCCCACTGGTCGAGAATCTGCTTGGTCGCGTGGGTCAGCAGGGGCACGGTGGCGTACTCCCATGTCGTCGGTTCGCTCATGGCCGAAGCTTATCGCTCACACCTTTCACCCAGGTTGGTGCAACCGCTTGGCTAGCATGCATGGATGGTGACCACACCGAGCGACGGCGCTCCTGTCGGCTGGCCTTCTCGCCTCACGAAGGCCCGGCTGCATTTCGTGACCGGCAAGGGGGGCACCGGTAAGACGACCGTCGCGGCCGCCCTGGCGCTAACGCTGGCCGCCGGGGGCCGCAGGGTCCTGCTCGTGGAAGTCGAAGGGCGCCAAGGCATTGCGCAGCTTTTCGATGTGCCGCCGCTGCCCTATGAGGAGTCCAAGATCGCCACCGCCGACGGCGGCGGGCACGTCAACGCGCTGGCGATCGACATCGAGGCGGCGTTCCTGGAGTACCTCGACATGTTCTACAACCTGGGGCTGGCCGGCCGGGCCATGCGCCGGATCGGGGCGATCGAGTTCGCGACGACGATCGCGCCGGGCCTTCGCGACGTGTTGTTGACCGGCAAGATCAAGGAATCGGTGGTGCGGGTGGGCCGCGACAAGCGCCCCGCCTACGACGCGGTCGTCGTCGACTCGCCGCCTACCGGGCGGATAGCCCGATTCCTCGACGTCACCAAGGCGGTTTCCGACCTCGCCAAGGGCGGGCCGGTGCATTCGCAGGCCGAGGGGGTCGTCAAGCTGCTGCACTCCGAGCAGACGGCGATCCACCTGGTCACCTTGCTGGAAGCGTTGCCCATCCAGGAGACCATCGAAGCCATCGAGGAACTCGAAGAGCTCGGCCTGCCGATCGGCAGCGTGATCGTCAACCGCAACATCCCGCCGTTCCTGGCCCCCGACGACCTGGCCAAGGCCGCCGAAGGCGACATCGACGCCGACGCGGTCCGCGCCGGTCTGACCCGGGCCGGCATCACCCTCGAGGACGCCGACTTCGCCGGGCTGCTGACCGAGGCCATCGAGCACGCCAGCCGGATCCGCGCCCGCACCGAAAGCGCCGAACAACTCGAGGGTCTGCACGTCTCACGGCTGGAGTTGCCGACCATCGCCGACGGCGTGGATCTGGGCAGCCTGTACGAGTTGGCCGAAACGCTTGCAGAGCAAGGAGTCCGATAAATGAGCGGCGCACCTCCAGCCCTCGACATGAAGTCGATCCTGGCCGACAAGTCCAACCGGGTCGTGGTGTGCTGCGGCGCCGGCGGCGTCGGGAAGACCACCACCGCGGCGGCGATGGCGCTGCGCGCCGCCGAGTACGGCCGCCACGTGGTGGTGTTGACGATCGACCCCGCCAAACGACTGGCCCAGGCGCTGGGTATCAAGGAACTCGGCAACTCTCCGCAGCGGGTGCCGCTGGCACCCGAGGTGTCCGGTGAGCTGCACGCGATGATGCTGGACATGCGTCGCACATTCGACGAGATGGTCATCGAGCATTCGGGAACCGAACGCGCACAAGCGATTCTGGACAACCAGTTCTACCAGACGGTCGCCACGTCACTGGCCGGCACGCAGGAGTACATGGCCATGGAGAAGCTCGGCCAGCTACTCGGCCAGGACCGCTGGGATCTGGTGGTGGTGGACACCCCGCCGTCGCGCAATGCGCTCGATTTCCTGGACGCCCCGAAACGGTTGGGCAGCTTCATGGACGGCCGGCTGTGGCGCCTGCTGCTGGCCCCGGGCCGCGGTATCGGACGTCTGGTGACCGGCGTGGTCGGCCTGGCCATGAAGGCGATGTCGACGATCCTGGGCTCGCAGATGCTCTCCGACGCTTCGGCTTTCGTGCAGTCACTGGACTCGACATTCGGCGGGTTCCGGGAGAAGGCCGACCGCACCTACGAGTTGCTCAAGCGGCGGGGCACCCAGTTCGTCGTGGTCTCGGCCGCCGAGCCCGACGCGCTGCGCGAGGCGTCGTTCTTCGTCGACCGGCTCTCCGCGGAGGGTATGCCGCTGGCCGGGCTCATCCTCAACCGCACCCACCCGACGTTGTGCGCGTTGAGTGTCGAGCGCGCCGTCGACGGTGCCGAGGCATTGGCAGCGGGGTCGGACAACGGTGATCAGTTGACGGCGGCCGTGCTGCGGATCCACGCCGATCGGGCGCAGACCGCCAAGCGCGAGATCCGGCTGCTGTCGCGGTTCACCGGGGCCAACCCACATGTGGCGGTGGTCGGGGTGCCTTCGCTGCCCTTTGACGTGTCCGATCTGGACGCACTGCAGGCGATTGCCGATCAGATCACC
Organism: Mycolicibacterium sp. CBM1; assembly: GCF_054073305.1. Classification (NCBI taxonomy): domain Bacteria; kingdom Bacillati; phylum Actinomycetota; class Actinomycetes; order Mycobacteriales; family Mycobacteriaceae; genus Mycobacterium; species Mycolicibacterium sp. CBM1. The sequence continues at coordinate 308,800 of NZ_JBSXPP010000005.1, forward strand.
GGGGAAACGGGACGGTAACCGCCGGCGACATGCGGCGGCTCGGTCCGGAGGCTGGGTCCGGACGTTGAGTCCGGACGTTTGGTCCGAAGTTAGCTGACGCTACGGTGCTTGCGCTGCGCGGCGAAGAATTCGGCCCAGGACACCACTTCGGGGTGCTGCTTGAGCAGGGCGCGCCGCTGACGCTCGGTCATGCCGCCCCACACCCCGAACTCCACGCGGTTGTCCAGGGCGTCGGCACCGCATTCGGCCATGACCGGACAGTGCCGGCAGATCACGGCTGCCTTGCGCTGCGCCGCACCCCGGACGAATAGCTCGTCAGGGTCGGTTGACCGGCACAAAGCCCGGGATACCCACGCAATCCGGGCCTCCCCGTCAGCTTTGTCGCACAAACCGTTCAGAGGCGCTGCGCTTGGCTTACAGGCAGCGGGCCGAATACTTGACACCGGCGATCCCCTTCGTCCGGCCGCACACCGCGGCTTACAAATGTTCGGGTGCAGACCTTATGCGATCTACGCCACATTGCGATCGGGAGTGTTACCTGAATCGCACTGTCTGTTTAAGTTAGGTGGTCAGGTATCTTTTGCGCAACAGTTGGATCTCATGTTTTTTGGGACGATCGTGCCGACCGATCATGAACTGGGCTTTCTGACTTGTCCGTCAATTGCCACGGCCATATTGGCCCGGCCCGGTACGCACCGCAAGGCCCCGGAACCCCTAGTTACTCTGTAACCCATGTCGGATCGCCCGCCGGCCGGCGCCACCATCATCAAGCTGGCCTGGTGCTGCCTATTGGCCAGCGTGTTGCTCGCGGCACTGCTGTTTCCCGTGGTGGGTGGCATCGGGTTGATTTCCAACCGCGCCTCGGACGTCGTAGCCAACGGATCGGCGCAGCTGGTCGAGGGCGAAGTGCCTGCCGTGACGACGATGGTCGACGCCAAGGGCAACACCATTGCGTGGCTGTACTCGCAGCGCCGCTTCGAGGTCCCCAGCGACAAAATCGCCGACACGATGAAACTGGCAATCGTTTCGATCGAGGACAAACGGTTTGCCGAACATAACGGTGTCGACTGGAAGGGCACGCTGACAGGTCTGGCGGGCTACGCCTCCGGCGATATGGACACCCGCGGTGGATCGACGATCGAGCAGCAGTACGTGAAGAACTATCAGCTGTTGGTGATCGCGCAGACCGACGCCGAGAAGCGCGCGGCGGTGGAGACCACCCCCGCGCGCAAGCTGCGCGAGATCCGCATGGCGCTCACCCTGGACAAGACGTTCACCAAGCCCGAGATCCTCACCCGCTACCTGAACCTGGTCAGCTTCGGCAACGGCGCCTTCGGCATCCAGGACGCGGCGCAGACCTATTTCGGGGTCGACGCCTCGCAGCTGAACTGGCAGCAGGCCGCGCTGCTGGCCGGGTTGGTGCAGTCCACGAGCGCACTCAACCCGTACACCAACCCCGACGGCGCGCTGGCCCGGCGCAACCTGGTGCTCGACACCATGATCGACAACCTGCCGGACAAGGCCGACGAGCTGCGCGCCGCCAAGCAGGAGCCGCTGGGCATCCTGCCGCAGCCCAACGAGTTGCCACGAGGCTGCATCGCCGCCGGCGATCGCGCGTTCTTCTGCGACTACGTACAGGAATATCTGGCCCGCGCCGGCATCAGCAAGGAGCAGCTCGCCAAGGGCGGCTACCTGATCAAGACGACCCTGGATCCGGACGTGCAGAACTCGGTCAAGCAGGCCGTCGACTCGCTGGCCGCGCCCGACATCCAGGGCATCGCCAGCGTGATGAGCGTGGTGATGCCAGGCAAGAGCGCGCACCCGGTGACCGCGATGGTCAGCAACCGCACCTACGGCCTCGACTCGGCGCTCGGGGAGACCATGCAGCCGCAGCCGTTCTCCCTGGTCGGGGACGGCGCGGGGTCGATCTTCAAGATCTTCACCACCGCCGCCGCCCTCGACATGGGGATGGGCATCAGCGCCAATCTCGACGCCCCGGTCCGATTCGAGGCCAAGGGACTGGGCAGTGGCGGCGCCAAGGGTTGTCCCAAAGACACCTGGTGCGTGCAGAACGCCGGCAACTATCGCGGCTCGATGAGCGTCACCGACGCGTTGGCCACCTCGCCCAACACCGCCTTCGCCAAGCTGATCTCGCAGGTCGGGGTGCAGCGGACCGTCGACATGGCGGTCAAGCTGGGCCTGCGTTCCTACGCCGAGCCGGGCACTGCCCGCCCCTACGAGCCCGGCACCAACGAGAGCCTGGCCGATTTCATCAAGCGGCAGAATCTCGGGTCCTTCACCCTGGGTCCGATCGAAGTCAACCCGCTCGAGCTGTCCAACGTCGCGGCGACGCTGGCGTCCGGCGGCGTGTGGTGCCCACCCAACCCGATCGACAAGCTCTACGACCGCAACGGCAACGAGGTGTCGGTGACCACCGAGGCCTGTGACCAGGTAGTGCCCGAGGGGCTGGCCAACACCCTGTCCAACGCCCTGAGTAAGGACGACGTCAGCGGCACCGCGGCCGGCTCGGCCAGCTCGGTCGGCTGGACCCTGCCGATGTCAGGCAAGACCGGCACCACCGAGGCGCATCGGTCCTCGGGTTTCCTGGGCTACACCAACCGCTACGCGGCGGCCGCCTACATCTATGACGATTCCCCGACGCCGTCGGATCTGTGCTCGTGGCCGCTGCGCCAGTGCGGCGATGGAAACCTCTACGGCGGCAACGAGCCCGCCAAGACCTGGTTCACCGCGATGAAGCCGATGGCCGAGGCCTTCGGTGACGTGGCGCTGCCGCCCACCGATCCGCGATATGTCGACGGCGGCCCGGGTTCGCGGGTGCCCAGCGTCACCGGGCTGACCCAGGACATGGCGCGGGATCGCCTCAAGGAGGCCGGGTTCCAGGTCGCCGACCAGCCCACCCCGGTCAACAGCGCCTCGCCCTACGGCACAGTGGTCGGCACCTCCCCCGGCGGGCAGACCATCCCCGGTTCGATCGTCACGATCCAGATCAGCAACGGAATCCCGCCGCCTCCACCACCACCTCCGGCGGGCCTTCCCCCGCCGATCCCGGGCCTGGACGGCGCGCCGTTCGGCCAAACCGTGGTGGAGATCCCCGGCCTGCCGCCGATCACGGTGCCCCTTCTGGCGCCGCCACCACCGTGAGGCGGATGTGACGTCGCGTTTTTCACAGCCAGCTCGGCGGGCCCGTAACCAGGCGGTAGCAGTATTCTTGCCGGTATGGCTGTGCCGTCAGCAGTGAAATCCTCCGCAGTAGCGGCCGCGGGTTCGGCCGCGCTGGCGATCGGCTACGCCACGGTGGTCGAACGCAACGCCTTCGTCGTGCGCGAGGTCACCATGCCCGTGCTGACGCCGGGCTCCACGCCGCTGCGGGTGCTGCATCTCAGCGACATCCACATGCGTCCCGCCCAACGGCACAAGCAGGCCTGGCTGCGGGAGCTGTCGCGCTGGGAGCCCGACCTGGTGGTCAACACCGGTGACAATCTCTCGCACCCCAAGGCGGTACCGGCGGTGGTCCAGGCGGTCGGCGACCTGCTCTCGGTGCCCGGTGTGTTCGTCTTCGGCAGCAACGACTACTTCGCGCCCAAGCTGAAGAACCCGGCCAAGTACCTCACCGACAGCGACCACCGCATTCACGGCAAGCCGCTGCCCTGGCAGGACCTGCGGGCGGCGTTCACCGAACGCGGCTGGCTGGATCTGACCCACACCCGCCGCGACTTCGAGGTGGCCGGGCTGACCATCGCGGCCGCCGGCGTGGACGACGCGCACCTGGCGCGCGACCGGTACGACACCATCGCCGGGCCCGCCAACCGGAGCGCCAACCTCACCCTCGGCGTCACCCACGCCCCGTACACCCGCGTCCTGGACCGGTTCGCCGCCGACGGCTACCAGCTGGTGATGGCCGGCCACACCCACGGTGGGCAGCTGTGCCTGCCGTTCTACGGCGCGATCGTCACCAACTGCGATCTGGACCGTTCGCGGGCCAAGGGCGCGTCTCGGTGGGGGGCGGAGACCGCGCTGCATGTGTCGGCGGGGATCGGCACCTCGCCGTACTCGCCGTTCCGGTTCTGCTGCCGCCCGGAGGCCACCCTGCTGACGCTGGTGGCCGCACCGACCGGCGGGCGCGACGAGAGCCGGACCGCGGTGCGGTCCTCCCCGACCGCGTCCGTGCGGTGATCGTCGCCGCCCACAGCCATCCGCGGGATTGGGTCGACGGAGCCATCCGTCTGATCGAGGCGGACGCGCGACGCAGTGCCGACACCCATCTGCTGCGCTACCCGTTGCCCTCGTCGTGGTGCGACGGGGTGGATGTCGCGTTGTATCTCAAGGACGAGTCGACCCACATCACCGGCAGCCTCAAGCACCGGCTGGCCCGCTCGTTGTTTCTCTACGGGCTGTGCAACGGCTGGATCGGTGAGCACACCACCGTCGTCGAGGCGTCGTCCGGCTCGACGGCGGTGTCAGAGGCCTACTTCGCCGCGCTGTTGGGTCTGCCGTTCGTTGCGGTGGTGCCCGCTTCGACCAGCACGTCGAAGGTCCGGTTGATCGAGGCCAAGGGCGGCCGGTGCCATTTCGTCGACCGGTCCGACGAGGTCTACGCCGAGGCGCAGCGGATCGCCGCCGAGACCGGCGGGCACTACCTGGACCAGTTCACCAACGCCGAACGCGCCACCGACTGGCGGGGCAACAACAACATCGCCGAGTCGATCTACGAGCAGATGCGCGACGAGCGGCACCCGATTCCCACCTGGGTCGTGGTCGGGGCAGGCACCGGCGGCACCAGCGCCACAATCGGGCGCTACATCCGCTATCGGCGGCACGACACCAAACTGTGCGTCGTCGATCCGGAGAACTCGGCGTTCTTCCCGTCCTACGCGCAGCGCCGCTCCGACGTGGTCACCGGCATGCCCTCACGGATCGAGGGGATCGGTCGCCCTCGGGTGGAGCCGTCGTTCCTGCCGGAGGTAGTCGACCGGATGGAGTGCGTTCCGGACGCGGCCTCTATCGCTGCGGCACACCATGTTTCGCGAGTCTTGGGACGACGGGTCGGGCCGTCGACGGGGACCAACATCTGGGGCGCCTTCGGCCTGTTGGCCGAGATGGTGGCTGCCGGCGTCAGCGGCTCAGTGGTCACGTTGATCGCCGACAGCGGCGACCGCTATGCCGATACCTACTTCGATGCCGACTGGCTATCGGCTCACAAGCTGGAGCCGAGCGAGTACTCCGGCGCGCTCGCCGAGTTCGAGCGATCCTGCACCTGGGTCTGATCCGGCGCGGCCGCGTCGGCACCCACGGTGTCGAAGTCTGCATCGGAGTCAGCGGTGTCGTAGTCGCCGGTCACCACCAGCCACAACGCCGCCAGCAGAAAGAACCCTCCGTAGACCACGGCCCCCAAAGCGGTCATCATCCGCTCCACCCTTCGTGCTCGGCATGTTCGATCTGCCGCTAGTCTGCACAACGCCACCGACATCGCCATTGCTTCCCGCGGTGCGCCGCGAGTTTGGCGAATCGGCCTCCGACTAGCCGTTTGGCTTCTCGAGGGTCACGTGCGATACGCTGTCGTGGCTCCACGCGGGGTGTGGCGCAGCTTGGTAGCGCGCTTCGTTCGGGACGAAGAGGTCGTGGGTTCGAATCCCGCCACCCCGACTTGAGTGAGCAGACAGAGGGCTCTGATCCGGTTTCCGGGTCGGGGCCTTCTGTCGTTATTCGGCCAGGAGTTCGGGCAGGTCGCTAGCCAGCGACAGTGCCAGCATCACGTCGAGTGGTTGGTCTCCGCTGTCCCGCGCCAACAGCTGCTCTGCCCGCTTGACGCGGTAGGCGACGGTGTTTGGGGCAACGTGCATCTTCTCGGCCACCAGACGCGGACTTCGCCCGCTGGAGAGGTACTGCAACAGAGTTTCGCGTAGATCTTGGTCCTTGGGACTTACGCCGACCAAACCGCCCAGGGTGTCGCGAACGAACCAGCCGGCGAACTCCAGGTCATCGACCAGAAGGCTCGCAGCCCGCACCGAGTCCAGGCCCAGCACGGTGTTGCCGTCGCGCGGGTGCGATTGTGCATGGCGCCCCAACCGTGCCGCCACCAAGTAGCTGCGCCGAAAACCCTTGGCGCCGGCAATTGTTGGCCCCACAGCGCACCAGGCGGCAGGCAGGTCCACCAACAGCTCGCGGACCGTCATCAGAAACCGGTCCGAGGGCGCGGTGGGCAAGCTCAGCCACGCTCCGAGCATTCCGTTATCCATCTCGACGACGGTGATCTGAGCGGCGAGCGTCTTGGCCGCGTCGGTCAGCGCGCGCCGTAATCGGGCAGTCAGGGCCGACGCCGACGCCTGAGTTTCGTCGGTTCCGACGACGATCGCGACGTGGTGGGAGGTGAGCTTGAGCCCCACAACTCCCTCGACCTCGTCGACGTCTGCGGTCCCGTCGATGATGGACAGGACGGCCTCCCGCTTGGCAAGTGCGGCATGCTGTTCCCAGTCGCGCTGGTGGTAGTCCCACTCCTCGGTGGACTTCTTCCACAAAGCGTCGAAGTAGGCGGTCATCGTCTGATTGACGTCCGCAGCCATTCGCAGGGTTCCTTCCGGGGAGGTCGCCGCGACGGTGTCGTTGACCAGCATGTTCAGCAGTTCCTGCTGCAGGTGGCTGTGGGCGTGCCAGGCGTTCTGCAACAACGTCGCAAACGGCATCCCGCGTCGCAGCGCCCGCTGGTTGGATTCCCAAACCTCGGCGGGGATGACCAGGGCTGAAGGGCCAACACCCGCGTAGAGACCCCGCAGCAGGGCAAGCACGCAAGCCTCGCAGTTGGCCCGCTCGTCGCTCTGGGCGAGGGACGCTGCGTGCCCGAGGCTTCCGCCTTCGTTGGCGGCGGCGATCCGGGCGCTGATGTCGACGGTCCAGGCGACCGGACCGGCACCGAGTTCTGCCTCCGCCGCCGCGACGGTCGCGGCCGAACACGCAGGTTCGAGCGAGAATCGGGGCGGGGGCGCAAGATCGCGGATCCATGTGTGTCGGACGGGCACCACACACCTCCAAACCGACCTCGCCTGCAGCGCCATCTTAGGGCCCGTCCGCCTGCGCGCCGTCCCGCTGCGAACCTGCTTTCTGCGTTCTCACCGCAAAACGAACACCGAACCCTGTGGCGGCACCGCAAGAGATCCCCTACGCGACTGGCTGCAATGGCAATGAACCGCAATACCGCCGACACCCGCCGGCGCCCGAACTGCATCCGAGGACGACCATGAACACGTCACTGAACCTGCGGCCCGGCACGTCCTTTCCGGACATCCCGCTGTTCCAGGGAGACAACGCGCCCAGCCGCATCGAAGCCGATGTCTACGAGTTGGAGTCGTTCGGCCAGATCCCGGCCGACCTCAACGGTCGCTACTACCGGGCCGCCTACGACTGGGCCCACCCTCCGATGTTCCGCGACGAAATCGGCCTCAACGGCGACGGCATGGCGACGATGTTCCATTTCCAGAACGGTCACGCCGACTTCAAGTCGCGCTATGTGCGGACCGAGAAGTTCCGACTGGAACGCGCCGCCCGCCAGGCCCTGTTCGGCCGGTACCGCAACGTCTACACCGCCGACCCCAGCGTGCGCGGCCGCGTCCGTTCCACGGCCAACACCCACGCCGTGTGGCATGCCGGCAAGCTGCTGATGCTCAAAGAGGACGGTCTGCCGTGGGAGATCGACCCCGACACCCTAGAGACCATCGGGCAGTGGGACTTCCACGGCGCGATGACCAGCAAGACCTGCACTGCCCACCCGAGCTTCGATCCGGACACCGGAGAGATGTTCCTGTTCGGCTACGAGGCCAAGGGTGAGGCCACCCGCGACATCGCCTACTACGTCATCGATCCCAGCGGGCACGTCAAACACGAAGCCTGGTTCGAGGCACCCCACGCCGCCTACATCCACGACTTCCGCGTCACCCGTGGGCACGTTGTCATCCCCATCTCCCCAGCCGCGGTCGACCTGGAACGGTTGAAGGCCGGCGGTGACCATTGGCAGTGGGATCCCACCAAAGGAACCTACGTCGGCGTGATGCCGCGCTACGGCCGCGGCGAGGAGATGCGCTGGATCGAGATCCCCACCGCGGCGGCCGGCCACTTTCTCAACGCCTATGACGACGGCGATGTCACTGTGGTCGACCTGACTGCGGGGCGCAAGGGGCCCTTCCCGTTCTTCTTCCCCGACACCCAGGGCAACATGTTCGAACCGCTGGATCTCGCCACACGGTTGACCCGCTGGCGCATCGACCACAGCGACACGGCGACTCCATTCACCACGGAAGCCATTTCCGGCATCCTGTGTGAGATGCCGCAAATCGACGCCCGAAGGGAGATGTCGGAGCATCACCACGGGTTCGTCACGGTGATGAATTCGGGTGTTCCGTACGAGGCCGTCGAGGCCGCCTTGCAGGACTCTGCCAGCCCCGAAGACATCACGAAGTACGCGCCGCTGGTGTCGAGGCTAAACGGAGTCGGGCATTACGACTTCGACGAGAAGAAGTTCTCGGTGCACGTCCTGCCCGAGGGCGATACCGCGCACGAGGTCGAGTTCGTCCCAGCGTCTCCTGAGGCACCTGAAGGCGTGGGTTACCTTCTGGCACTTGTGAATCGGGTCAGCCAGCGCCACAGCGATCTGCTCGTCTACGACGCGCAGAACGTGCAGGCCGGCCCGCTCGGCGGGTACAAGCTGCCGCTGCGTCTGCACACGATTCACGGCACCTGGGTCCCTGAACACGCGCTGAGCCTGTGAACGCGAGGCACCTGCCCACAGTTGCGGGCAGGTGCCTCGATTTCAGAATGGTGGTGCGGGCAGCGCCGGTGGCGGCGGCAGCGGCGGCGAGCCGGGCAGGAACGGGATCCACGGTGGCGGTGGCAGCGCGGGCGGCGGCGGCAGGGACGGCGGACCGAGCGCCGCGGGCGCGGACAGCGATGGCAGCCCCACCGAAGCGGCGGGCACCGCGGCCGCTGACAACGCGGACGCGCCGGATGAACCGAAACCGCCGAGGTTCTGGATGAACAGGTACGACAGTGCCGAGGCGACGCCACCGGTGGCCGCCGACGCGACTCCGACACCACCATTGGCGATCGGAACGGCGACGGCCGTGGCGATGTTGGCCTGGGTCTGTTCGGTGGCGGAATCGCGCGCCTCATCGACCGATCGGCCGATGGTGTCGTTGTAGCTGCGCGTCAAACTGTCGAGAAACGTCTGCAGGTCGGACGTGTCCGACGCCGGCGCAGCCGGGTTGGTACTCGGCGCGGCAGTCGCGGTTCCCCCCGCGGCAAACAACGCCCCGACGCACAGCGACGTGGCCGCGGCGGCGCGGACCGACGTGTGTCGAAGGCTCATATCAGCCCCTTCCTGATGGAGCCATACTATCCGGCCTGGGCTAGAACCGATACCTATCGTTACCCACGCTAACTATCGGGCACCCAGCAACATGGCCAGAAGGGCGCCGCGGCCTACAGGGCCGCCGCTGCCGCCCGTCCCGCGGCACGGCCGGAGAACAGGCACCCGCCCAGGAATGTGCCCTCCAGCGCGTTGTAGCCGTGCACTCCCCCACCGCCGAAGCCCGCGACCTCGCCGGCGGCGTACAGGCCGTCGATCGGCGTGCCGTCGCGGCCTAGAGCCCGAGACGACAGGTCGGTCTGGATGCCACCCAGCGTCTTGCGGGTCAGGACGTGCAGCTTAACCCCGATCAGCGGGCCTGCCGCCGGATCGAGGATGCGGTGCGGCGCGGCGGTGCGTCCGATCCGATCGCCGATGTAGCGCCGCGAGTTGCGGATGCCCTGCACCTGCGCGTCTTTCGCGTAGGGGTTAGCCATCTGCAGATCGCGGGACTCGATCTGCGACCGGATCAGCCCCGCATCGAGCAGCGGCTCGTCGGTGAGGGCATTCATCTTGGCCACCAGCTCCTCGAGTCCGTCGGCGACCACGAAGTCCGCGCCGTGGGTCTTGAACGCCTCGACCGGTCCTGGCGCGCCCTTGCTCAGCAGCCGCTCCTTGAGGAACGCGCCGCGGTCCTTACCGGTGATGTCAGGATTCTGCTCGGAGCCCGACAGGGCGAACTCGCGCTCGATGATCTTCTGCGTGAGGACGAACCAGCTGTGGTCGTAGCCGGCGATCTCGGGCGTGGTCCGCAGATAACGCAATGTCCCCAGGGTGTCGTAGCCGGGCAGGTAGGGCGCCGGGAGCCGACGGCCGAGCGCGTCGAACCACATCGACGACGGTCCGGGCAGGATCCGGATCGCGTGGGCCGGCCAGATCGGATCCCAGTTCTGCACGCCCTCGGTGTAGTGCCACATCCGGTCCCGGTTGACAAGCCGAACACCGGACTCGGCGGCGATGTCGAGCATCCTGCCGTCGACATAGGCAGGCACACCGGTGATCATCCGCTTGGGGGCAGTTCCCATCCGCGCCGGCCAGTGCCGCCGCACGATGTCGTGGTTGCCCCCGATGCCACCGGTCGTAACGATGACGGCCTGACCACGAAATTCGAACTCGCCCAAATGATCCCGATTGGACGGTGCGCCGCGCGGCGCATCGTCGGGGGCCAGGATGGCGCCCCGCACGCCGGTGATCGCCCCGTCGCTGACAACCAGCTCGTCCACCCGGTGGCGATGGTGGAAGGTCACCAGTCCGCGGTCGGCCGCCACCAGCGCGGAGACGACGAATGGCTCGACCACACCGGTTCCGGTGCCCCACGCGACGTGGAAGCGCGGCACCGAGTTGCCGTGTCCGTCGCTGCGCAGATCGCCGCGCTCGGCCCAGCCGACGGTAGGCAGGAACGTGATCCCATGCCCGTGCAGCCAAGAGCGCTTTTCGCCAGCAGCGAACTCGACGTAGGCCCGGGCCCACTTCACCGCCCAGGAGTCCTCGTCGTCGATCCGGTCGAACTGGGCGCTGCCCCGCCAGTCACTCCAGGCGAGTTCGAAAGAGTCCTTGACGCCCAGGCGGCGCTGCTCGGGGGTGTCGACCAGGAACAGCCCTCCGAAGGACCAGTAGGCCTGACCACCCAGGTTCGCCTCGTTCTCCTGGTCGACCAACGCAACCCGCTTACCGCGACTGGTTAGCTCGTGGGTGGCGACGAGTCCGGCCAGGCCGGCCCCGACGACGATGACGTCAGCTTCCATAGGGTGAATCCTTCGGTGTCGGAACAGGGCCACCGTACAACTCGACTCCGCGGACCGAACGTCGAGCGCCGGGACTGATGGGACACACGGGGTTTAGCCTCGCTCGCGTTCGGGAAATAGCTTCAGGTGGTGCTTGCTCCGATTGTTCTCGAACCTCGTCTCCCAGAGGCTCGGGGACCGCTGTCCATGGCCGTGCTGGATCTCCTCGCCGAGCGGGCGCCGCGCAACCACCTTCACCGCATCGAGGCGTCCGTCCACGATTCGGACCCCTACGGCATCGACCTCCAACTGGCGCTCTACGTCTGCTACGAACTGCACTACCGCGGGTTCGCCGGTGTCGAACCCGGGTGGGAATGGAACCCGGGGCTGCTGCACCTGCGTGCGCAGTTCGAAGAGTCCTTCCTGGGCGCGGTGCAGCGTGACGTCGGCGAGATCAGTCCCGAGGACACCGCTGCCGCGGAGATGGAGAACTTGACCGTCGAACCCACGAACGGGACCGGGCCATCGTATTACCTGCGCAGCAAGGGCACCTGGGAGCAGATGCAGGAGTATTTCGTGCACCGCTCGCTCTATCACCTCAAAGAGGGCGACCCGCACGCCTGGGCCATCCCCCGGCTGACCGGTCGGGCCAAGGCCGCCTTCGTCGCCGTCGAATTCGACGAATTCGGCGGCGGCCGCGCCGATCAGGTGCACCAGCAGTTGTTCGCAGACCTGATGGTCGCTGCCGGGCTCGATTCCAGCTACCTTGGCTACATCGATCTGGTGCCCGCCGAGACGCTGGCGGTGGTCAACCTGATGTCGTTCTTCGGTCTGCACCGCGAGTACCGCGGAGCGGCGATCGGGCACTTCGCCTCCACCGAGATCACCTCCTCGCCCGGTTCACGCCGGCTGGTCGACGCGCTGGAGCGTTTTGGTGCTCCCGACGTCTGTGTGGGGTTCTACCGCGAACACGTCGAAGCCGACGCCGTGCACGAACAGGTGGTGCGCTCCGATGTGGTGGGCGACCTGGTGCGGCGCGAGCCGGCTCTGGAACGCGACGTGATCTTCGGCATTCGGGCACTGGACGTGGTCGAGGACCGCCTCGGCGATCACCTGATGCGGTGCTGGACGAGCGGGCAAACGTCGTTACGCAGGCCGTTGAGCTGATTCGTCGGTATGCCGACGGCGGCGGTGGCTGGTGTCGCACAGCGGATATGTCTTGCTGCGCCGGCACATACAGATCGCGACCATGAACCGGTCGGATTCGACGACGGCGCCGTCGGGCATTTCGATTCGGACCGGCCCCTGAACCATCATCGGGCCGCCCGAAACGATCCGGACGACCCGAGGTTCGGGGTCGCTCACCGCTTATCCGCGCGGATGACGAAAAGTTCCTCTTGACGCCGGCCGACGGGCAGCATCCCGATGCTTTCCATCCATCGCGCCCGCGCGGTGAGCACCGGTCCGAACGGGATAAGCTGGTTCAGAACAACTTCCGCGCGCAGGCCACCGCTGCGCAGCCGGCGAAGCGACTGGGCGGTGTCGGCGAACTCGGAGTGCACGACCAGCAGCGTACCGCCCTCGTCGAGCAGTTCCGGAGCCGAATCGCATAGCGGATTGAGGATCTGGCGGCCGTCGAGACCGGCGTTCCAGGCCGCGACAGGGCCGACAGCGGCGGGAATGTTCTCCAGATGGGCATCCGGAGGTGTTGGGACGTAAGGAGGATTCGACACCACGACGTCGTAGGGTCCCGCGGCAAGCGCCGTCGACCAGGTGCCCGCCACAGCATTGACCCCGACGCCCGCATCGGTCGCGTTGCGCCGCACGCAGGCGATTGCTTCGGGGCAGATGTCCAGTGCGGTGACGGCCCGCGCGCCGAGCCGGGCCGCCGCGATCGCCACGACGCCGCTGCCGGTGCACAGGTCCAGCACTCGGCGGCCCGCCGCCACACCGGTGAGCGTCATCGCCTCGATCAGTAGCCGCGAATCCTGTTGCGGTGCATATACACCGACCTGTGCGTGGACCGAGTCCTGCACGTCCGGATAAAGTGTAGTCAACGCGGGCCTTTCGAAGTGAATAGCGCGGCGTGGTTCCACGGCGCTCGGTGACAAATGCCCAATTACGGGTTTGTTAAACCCGCTGACGGGTTTTGCCCAGTCCGCCGCCCCGACGCTGAGCCGGGTGAGCACGACGCCTCCTGTGCCCCGGCCAGACCGCCGCGCACTTGTGAGGTCCAGCTGCGGCCGGAGAGGTCAATCCGGCGGCTCGAGGTCAGGCGCGTCGGCCACATCGGGTGCGATGTCGCGGATGTCCTCGTGGTCACTGAGCTGCTCAACCGCCCGATCCGCTCGGCGTTCTTCCTGATGGTCGTCGATGTAGTCGGCGTGGTCATCTTCGTCAGACGTCGGTTCGGCCATGGTCGACGGAATTGCCCGTGCGCCCCAGTTTCAACCCGTTGGTGCCGGGTATCACGCCTCGACCACGATGAGAGGGGAATCCCGATGGCGCCCCCACAGGCACTGCGCGCGGCGCAAAGCGGTCTGGACCCCGCCCCGACACCGCCAAACAAGGTTTCGGACAATCAATTTGCCGCGGCGCGGAGCTTCACCAGCAAGGGTTCGGTGGCCTGCGCCACGGCACCGAGCAGAGTCCAGGCGTTCGGCGCGTGGCCCTGAGAGGTCAGCCACGACGAGAAGTGGTCGGAGGAGACCTCGAAGTCGAACCCGGCGTTCTCGGCCGAGACTGCATACCGCAGAAGGCCTTTCGGTCCGCTCTGTTCGGTCGTCAGCGCGTACCCGAAACGCGTCATAGCCGACGGGTACCCGTGTGTCGCCGACCGAAACGCGGACGGGTTACAGCCGGTCTTTGACCGCCGCGGACAGTCGCGATCCGTCGGCCTTGCCGGCGGCGATCGCCGTAGCAGCCTTCATCACCAGGCCCATCTGCTTCACCGACGGCCGCTCGCCGATCTCTTCGGCCACCTGAGCGATCGCGGTGTCGGCCACGTCGGCGACCTCGGCGTCGGTGAGCGGGGTGGGCAGGTACTCGTCGATGATGCGCGCCTCGGCGTGCTCCTCGGCGGCCAGCTCACCGCGACCGTTCTGGGTGTAGATCTCCGCGGATTCGCTGCGCTTCTTCGACTCCCTGGCAAGGACCTTGAGTACCTCGTCGTCGGAGAGTTCACGCGCCTGCTTTCCCGCGACCTCCTCGCTCTGGATCGCGGCAAGCAGCAGCCGCAGCGTCGCAGTGCGCAATTTGTCCTGGGCTTTCATCGCCTCGGTCAGGTCCGACCGCAACCGGCCTTTGAGCTCCGCCATGGCGCAAACACTACGCACCGGAAATCAGCGGACGTTGAGAAATGCCGGTCCGCTCGACAGGATGGGTTCATGAGCAACGACGACGGGGGCGTGCTCGGGTGAGCACACCACCCAACGGAGCACCGGCACCGCCGCCTGGATGGCCAGGTCAGCAGCCATTCCCGCCGCCGGGATACGGCCCACCCGGCTACGCACCTCCCGGCTACGGCCCGCCCGGCTACCCCCCACCCGGCTACGCACCGCCCGGCTACGGCCCACCCGGCTACCCCCCACCCGGCTACGCACCGCCCGGCTACGGCCCACCGATGGTGATCAAGCCAGGCGTCATCCCGCTGCGACCGCTGTCGCTCAGCGACATCTTCAACGGGGCCGTCGGCTACATCCGGGCGAACGTGAAAGCAACGCTCGGTCTGACTACGGTCGTCGTCGTCATCACCCAGGTGCTGGCGCTCATCCTCAAGGTGGGTCCGCTGGCCGCCACCGGCAACCTCGGCGTGCTGCGCGGCACCGAGGACTACTCGACGGCGGCAATCCTCGGCTCCTCGCTGTCAAACCTGACCAGCGGTCTGGCCACCGCGCTGGCCGGGATCGTGCTGTCGGGCATGCTCACCGTGGTCGTCGGACGAGCGGTGTTCGGTGCCGGCATCAGCGTCGGTGAAGCTTGGCAGCGGGTGCGCGGGCGGGTGTGGGCACTCATCGGTTTCAGCGCGTTGGAAGTCATTGCCGCCGTCGTGCTGATCGGCGTTGCCGTCGGGATCGTCGTGGGCGTAGCGGCCGCGAACACCACGGCCGCGGTGATCGTCGGCATCGCACTGGCACTGGCCCTGATTCCCGCCCTGCTCTACCTGTTCACCGCCCTGATGTTCGCACCGGTGGCGATCGTGCTGGAACGCAAGTCCTTGGTAGCCGCGGTCAAGCGGTCATTCGCATTGGTGCGCAACCACTTCTGGCGGGTGCTGGGGATCCGGCTACTGGCCTCGCTGGTAGCGGGCCTGGTCGCCGGAGCGGTGGCCGTTCCGTTCAGCCTCGTCGGGCAGATCCTGCTGGTCGGCTCGACTTCGACCGGGCCCATCATCGTGGCCACCACCCTGGCCGCCGTCGGCGGAGCGGTCGCCGAGATCATCACCGCACCGTTCACCGCCGGCGTGGTGGTGTTGCTGTACACCGACGCCCGGATCCGCGCGGAGGCATTCGACCTCGTGCTGCAAACCGGCGCGGTGGGCGGACCGGCAGACACGATGACGGCGGACAACCTGTGGCTCACCGCCCCGCGGTGACGCCGGATCACCATGCCCGTTATCGATATCGACCGTGAAGCCGCCCACGAGGCGGCCCAGCGTGAGCTGGCCAAACCGATCTATCCCAAGGAGTCGCTGACCGACCGGCTCAGCGAATGGCTCGACGAACTGCTCTACCGGGTGATCCTCAAGGGCTCGTCGATTCCCGGTGGCTGGCTGACCATCGCCGTGCTGGCCATCGTGGTGCTGGTCGCCTTCGTGGTGGCAGTTCGGATCGCCAGGCGCACGATGCGCACCAGTCGCGGCGATTCCGCACTGTTCGGCGCCAGCGAACTCAGCGCCGCCGAACACCGGTTGACCGCGGAAAGCTATGCGGCCGCGGAGAATTGGGCAGTAGCTATTCGGCACAGACTGCGGGCGGTCGCGCGCGATCTCGAGGAGACGGGTGTCCTGACCGCGGTTCCCGGCCGCACCGCCACCGAGCTGGCCCGCGACGCCGGCGAGTCACTGCCCTCTTTCGCTCACCAACTTCGATGCGCGGCAATGGTTTTCAACGAAGTCACCTACGGTGAGCAGCCCGGTACCGAAGCCGGCTACCGCACGATCGCCGAACTCGACGATGCGCTGCGCCGGCACACCGCCCCGACAGCCGGCGTGACGCCCGCGTCCGGCGGCGCCGCCGAGACCTGGTCTGCGCTGCAGTGAGTTCCTCGACCGCGCAACGCTGGCGTACTGGGCGCTGGATCGCCCTGGCCCTTGTCGCGATCGCCGTCCTGGCCGCGGTCAGTGCTTTGCTCACCTCGCCGCGCCCCGGCGGCCGGATGGCCCCCGACTCCACCGACGCCGACGGCGCGCGCGCACTGGTCACACTCCTGCGCGATCACGGCGTCGACGTCGTCGTCGCCCGCAACATCGGCGAGGTGGAGCGGGCCGCCGGACCGGACACGCTGCTGCTGGCCGCCGATACCTACCGGATCCGCGGCGATGACCTGCTGAACCGGCTGGCGGCCGTGCCCGGCGACCGGCTGCTGGTGGAGCCCACCGCCCGGGTACGCCAGGCACTGGCACCCGGCATCCGCATCGACAGCGCAAGCATCTTGGACCGCCAACCCGACTGCGATCTGCGCGAGGCCAACCGGGCGGGCACCGTGGCGCTGGGCGCCACCGACACCTACGCCCAGGCCGGCGACGTCGCCCTGACCCGGTGCTACGGCGGCGCGCTGGTACGCAGCCAGGCCGGCGACCGGACCGTGACCGTCGTGGGCAGCGCCGATTTCCTGACCAACGGCGGCCTGCTCAAAGAGGGCAACGCCGCGTTGGCCATGAACCTGGCCGGCGAGCGACCCCGGCTCATCTGGTACGCCCCACAACAGATCGAGGGCGACGGATCAGCGGGCTCGACGATCACCGACCTGATCCCCGACGCGGTGACTCCGATCATCTGGCAGCTGTGCCTCGTCGTCGTCCTGCTGGCGGTGTGGCAGAGTCGGCGGCTCGGGCCGCTGGTCGCCGAGCGACTGCCCGTGGTGGTGCGGGCCTCGGAGACCGTCGAGGGCCGCGCCCGGCTCTACCGGTCACGGCGGGCCCGCGGCCAGGCCGCCCAGGCGCTGCGGACGGCGACCCTGCAACGCCTCGCGCCTCGACTCGGCCTAGCTACCAACCCGTCTCCCGCGGCGGTCGCGGCGAGCGTCGCACACCGCAGCACCGTCGACGAGAACGCGGTGCACCATCTGTTGTTCGGTCCGGCGCCGGCCACCGATTCCGAACTGCTGCATCTGGCCCAGGCACTCGACGACATCGAAAGGCAGGTCACCACCTCGTGACGAACTTCGCCCCACCCCCGGCCCCCGCGGTGTCGCACGACGCGGCGCGTGCCGCGCTGCTGGCCCTGCGCGGCGAAATCGCCAAGGCCGTCGTCGGCCAGGACGCCGTCGTCAGCGGATTGGTGATCGCACTGCTGTGCCGCGGCCACGTGTTACTCGAAGGCGTTCCGGGCGTGGCGAAGACGCTGCTGGTGCGGGCCACCGCCGCAGCGTTGTCGTTGGACTTCAAGCGGGTCCAGTTCACCCCCGACCTGATGCCGGGCGATGTCACCGGCTCGCTGGTCTACGACGCCCGCACCGCGGAGTTCGTGTTCCGGGAGGGTCCGGTATTCACCAATCTGATGCTGGCCGACGAGATCAACCGAACCCCACCGAAGACCCAGGCCGCCCTGCTGGAGGCCATGGAGGAGCGTCAGGTCAGCGTCGACGGCCAGCCGCGGCCACTTCCTGATCCGTTCATCGTCGCGGCCACCCAGAATCCAGTCGAATACGAAGGCACCTACCAGCTGCCGGAAGCCCAGCTGGACCGATTCCTGCTCAAACTCAACGTGCCGCTGCCGCCGCGCGATCACGAGATCGCGATCCTCAACCGGCACGCACAGGGCTTCGATCCGCGGGATCTGAGCGGGATCCGCCCGGTGGCGGGAGCCGCCGAACTGGCCGCGGGTCGCGAAGCCGTCAAGCAGGTGCTGATCGCCGATGAGGTGCTCGGCTATATCGTCGACATCGCGGGTGCGACACGCAATTCCGCCGCCCTTCAGCTCGGGGTGTCACCGCGCGGCGCCACCGCGCTACTGGGCACAGCGCGGTCGTGGGCATGGTTGTCGGGGCGTGGCTACGTCACCCCCGACGACGTCAAGGCAATGGCCCGGCCCACGCTGCGCCACCGGATCGCGCTGCGTCCAGAAGCCGAACTCGAGGGGGCCACCCCCGACGGAGTGCTCGACGGCATACTGGCCGCGGTGCCGGTGCCGCGCTAGTGGTCCTCACCGGCCGTGTCGGGCTGATCGCGCTGATCGGCGTCCTGCCGATCGCCGTCTCACCCTGGCCCGCAGCGGTTTTCGTCCTCCTTCTGCTGGCACTGACGGCCGCCGCGGGACTCGACGTGGCGCTGGCGGGCAGCCCGCGTGCGCTGGCAATGACGCGTTCCGGTGACACCACCGCCCGGCTTGGTCAGCCCGTGGACGCAGTACTTCAGGTGACCAACACCAGGTCCCGCCGCTGGCGCGGTGCGCTGCGTGACGCCTGGCCGCCCAGCGCCGCGGCGCAGCCCCGTTCTCACAACATCGTCGTGAGAGGCCGTGAAACCGTCTCTGTGACAACCCGATTGCACCCGACCCGTCGTGGCGACCAGCGCTCGGAACTGGTCACCGTCCGTTCGATCGGACCGCTGGGCCTGGCCGGCCGCCAGCGCTCGCTTCCGGTGGCCGGACAGCTGCGCATCCTGCCGCCGTTCCTGTCCCGCAAGCACCTGCCGTCGCGACTGGCCCGGCTGCGCGAGATCGACGGGCTCATCCCGGTATTGATCCGTGGTCAGGGCACCGAATTCGATTCCTTGCGTGAGTATGTCGTGGGCGACGACGTCCGCTCGATCGACTGGCGGGCCACCGCCCGCCGGGCCGACGTCGTCGTGCGGACGTGGCGCCCCGAGCGGGACCGGCGGGTGGTAATCGTCCTCGACACCGGCCGCACGTCGGCGGGCCGGGTCGGGGTGGATCCGACCGCGCGCGATCCGGGCGGCTGGCCCCGGCTGGACTGGTCGATGGACGCCGCCCTGCTGCTGGGAGCACTGGCCTCCCGCGCCGGTGACCACGTCGACTTCCTGGCTCATGACCGGGTGACCCGCGCGGCGGTGTTCGGGGCGTCGCGCACCGAACTGCTGGCACGACTGGTCGAGGCGATGGCGCCGCTGGAGCCGGCACTGATCGAGTCCGACGCAACAGCTATGGTCGCCGCCGTGCAGCGCCGTGTGCGCCGCCGCGCGCTGGTGGTGTTACTGACCGACCTGAACGCGACGGCCCTCGACGAGGGACTGCTGCCGGTGTTGCCGCAGTTGTCGGCCAAGCATCGGGTGATCGTGGCGGCGGTGTCCGATCCTCGTGTCGACGAACTCGCCGCCGGGCGCGCCGACGCTGCGCAGGTCTACGACGCGGCGGCTGCCGAGCGGGCCCGCAACGACCGGCGGGCCATCGCGTCGCGGCTGCGGCACAGCGGAGTGGAGGTGGTCGACGCCCTGCCGGAGGACCTGGCGCCGGCGCTGGCCGACAGCTACCTGGCGATGAAGGCCACCGGCCGGTTGTAGCCGCGCCAATCCCCGCTTCCCGGCCCCGCGCGGCGAGAATCAGCCCGTCGGGACGACGTCCGGGGCGTCCTCGACGTCACCGGTCTCACCGGCCCGGGCCGCCTTGCGCCCGAAGTGCACCACGTAGGCCAAAAACGCCGCCTCGGCGGCCACCCCGATGCCGATCCGCACGAATGTCGGCAGCGGCGACGGCGTCACCAGCGCTTCGATCAGGCCCGACACCAGCAGCACACCGGCCAGCCCGACCGCTGCCGCCACCACCGCGCGGCCCTGCTCGGCCAGCACCTGCGTGCGCGGGCGATCGCCCGGGGAGATGACCGTCCAGCCCAGCCGCATGCCGACCGCGCCGGCCAGGAAGACCGCGGTCATCTCCAGCAGGCCGTGTGGGATCAGCAGCCCGAACAACACGTCGGCCTTACCGGCGTCCATCATCAACCCGCCGATCACGCCGAGATTCGCCGCGTTCTGGAACAGCACCCACGGGATCGGAACGCCCAGCAGGATCGAGAACCCGATGCACTGCGCCGCCACCCAGGAGTTGTTGACCCACACCCGCAGCGCGAACGACCCGGCCGGATTTTCGCTGTAGTACGAGGCGAAGTCGTGGTTGACCAGGTGCTCGATCTCGTCGGGGGTGCTCAGCGCCGACTGCACCTCGTGGCTGCCGGCCACCCACGCCCCGATGACGACGACAACGGCGAAGAACACGATCGCCGTCGCCAGCCACCAGCGCCATGCCCGGTAGGCCACCACCGGGAACGACACCGTCCAGAACCGGGCGAACTCGTGCCACATCGGGGCGTGCGCGCCGGTGACGGCGGCCCGGGCCCGGGCCACCAGGCTGGAGAGCCTGCCCACCAGAACAGAGTCCGACGATGCCGAACGCACCATCGACAGGTGGGTGGAAACCCGCTGGTAGAGCTCGACGAGTTCGTCCACCTCGGGGCCTGAGAGACGGCGGCGCTTCTTGACCAGCTGCTCCAGCCGCTTCCAGGTGTCCTGGTGGGCCATCACGAATGCGTCGACGTCCACCCCGACGACACTAGTAGCGTTGATCGCCATGGCGACCGATACCGTGGTGACCGGCGACGCCGTCGTCCTCGACGTGCAGATCGCGCAGTTGCCGGTGCGTGCCCTCGGCGCCTTGATCGACCTGTGCGTGATCGTCGTCGGCTATCTGGTGGGCGTTCTGCTGTGGGCCACCACCGTCACCCAGTTCGACGAGGCGCTCAGTGCGGCGATCCTGATCATCTTCACCGTGCTCGTGATCATCGGCTACCCGGTGGTGTTCGAGACCGCCACCCGGGGGCGTTCGCTCGGCAAGATCGTCATGGGCCTGCGGGTGGTGTCCGACGACGGTGGGCCGGAACGCTTCCGCCAGGCCCTGTTTCGCGCGCTCGCCGGGTTCATCGAAATCTGGATGTTCACCGGTGGACCGGCAGTGATCTGTAGCCTGGTGTCCGCCAAGGGAAAACGCATCGGCGACGTGTTCGCCGGGACCGTCGTGATCAGTGAGCGCGGGCCCAAGATGGCGCCGCCGCCGGTGATGCCGCCGGCGCTTGCGTGGTGGGCATCGTCGCTGGAACTGTCCGGGATCGGTCCCGAGCAGACCGAGCTGGCCCGCCAATTTCTCTCCCGCGCACCCGAACTCACCCCGCAGGTGCGCGACCAGATGGCCTATCGCATCGCCTACGATATGGTCGCCCGGATCTCCCCGCCCCCGCCGCCCGGAGCTGCACCGCACTACGTGCTGGCCGCGGTGCTCGCCGAACGCCACCGCCGCGAGGTGCTCCGGTTACGGCGGGCGGCGAGCACTCCGACGCCGCCGCCGTACCCGCCGCCGTACCCCCCGGCGCCGGCCCCGAGCGCCCCACCCTCCGGTTTCGGCGGGTTCGTCCCGCCGAGCTAGCTCGCCGGCGCTAGGAGAATGCCGCTATGAGCACCGCGACGTCGACGGCGATCAACACCCAGGCGATCACCGGCACGAGGAAGCCACGCGGATGGCGTGCGGTGAAGAAGGAGACGACGATCGCCGCCACGGCGACGGCCGGGGCGCCGTAGGTGAGCAGCCCGTAGAGAAAGCCGCTGGGCTTGGGGCAGTTCGGTGCGCTGCACGACGCGGTGCTCATCACCGCGCCCATCGCGAGTAGTTGGACGGCGGACGCCCCCGCGATGGTGGACAGTGTTAGGAGCCAGTTGACCCACAGCCGGGTCCGGTACGCCTTGCCGGAGTGGGTTTCGGTGGCGTTCGATGCGGTCATGGAGGTCGGCTACCCGCACTGCGCGGTCGACACACCTCGATCACGCTTCCGGCACCCGCTGCGTCCGCCGGCGGGCTGCGATGACGCTGGCGACCGAGGTCACTGTGATGGTCAACAACGCGCCGAGCATCAGGGCCGAAGGTTCACCCTTGGACAGCAGGTGGTTCTGGGTGCCCAGGGTGGCCGCGGCCACCGGCACACCGAGTTGCGCGGCGGCCAGCGCGCCCAGGGCCAGCGGCTGCCCCGTTAGGCGGCCCGCCAGGTGGGCCACGACGGCGCCGAGACCCAGGGCCACACCGAGCAGGATGTAGGCGGGTCGGTCACCGAGTTCGCGCACCTGCAGCGACGCGCCGAGCCAGACGAAGAACAGCGGGCTGAACAACCCCTCGGTGATGCCGAACAGTTGGCGTGCCAACCGGTGCGGTTCACCGGCGGCCTTGACCACCAGCCCCAGCACGAAGCCGGCCAGCATGATCGACACGTGGGTGCTCACCGCCAGTATCGCCAGGGTGAACAACACGATGAGGCTGATCCGCAGCTCCAGCGCGAACCGGTGCGCCTCGGAGTATAGGTGCATCCGCCGGCGCAGTCCGCGCCGGTCGAAGCTCCGCAGCAGGACGAACAGCGCCAACCCGCATGCCCCGATGATGCCGGCACCGATCGCGGCGGTCAGGGCGTGGTCCGGGTCGATCACCAAGGGCAGCAGCAGGATTGACGCAGCATCGGCGATGGCGATCTGCGCGGTCACACCCAGCACCTGCGGACCGTCCAGGTCCAGCGTCTGGATGACGGGCAGGGCCAGTGCCGCCGAAGACGAGGCCATCAGGACCGCGTACACCGCGGCGTGGCCGGTGTGGAACACCTGGGCCAGCGCCACACCGAGTCCGGCGGCCACCGCCCCGACCAGCACAGCGCGCGCGACCGCCACCGGAATCGACGACCGCAGCGTCGTGTCGCGGATGGGGACATGGGTGCCGACGACGAACATCACCAACGCGAACCCGACCTCGGCAAGCAGGCTGAAGGTCTGATCGGCTGGATCGACGATGCCGAATCCCGTTCTGCCGATCACCAATCCGGCGGCGAGCTCTCCGATCACGACCGGGATCCGCAGCCTCGGCACCGAGGCGAGCAGTGGCCCGGCCATGCCGACCACCGCCACCAACGCCAAGGTGTTGAAGCCAAATCCGTTCAATGCGCGGTCCAGGACGCGAGCCGGCCCGGGATCGCGGTGTTCTCGGCGGTCAGGTAGCTGGCGCAGACGCGGTGGTACCCGTCGGCGATCTGCAGCGTGCCGACCGTGTTCAGGTCCCGGTTGTCGGCGGCCAGCAGGCTCAGGTAGTCCGCTGCCGCGTCGTAGCCGCGCTCTTCAGGATCGTCGAACCAGTTCACCGCCATGGTGTGCTGAGGGTACTCGCACCGACCGGGCTGTGACCTTAAGTCGAACCGTAACGTCGCCTAAGAACGTAGAGCGGGTCGTCGTGGTCGCGCCGGCCGCGGGGCCCCGGCCGGTCGGCGGCGACGAACACCTCGGGACGCGTCCATTCCCGCACCGCCCAGCGTTCGGCGATTGCCCATCGGCCGTCGCGGCGTTCCATCACGTCGACGTAGCGTGCCCCGCTGGTGAAGTTGAGCCGGGAGTCCTGCTCCGGACGGCCCCAATGTGTTGCTTGGCAGTAGGTTTCGCTGATAGCGACGTCGTCACCGATGAAGTCGACGTGGTGATTGCCGATGACGTGCATGGTGCCGGCCAGGAACGCAAGGCTGGTGCGCAGCCATTCCACGTATTCGTCGACGCTGCCGTCGAATCCGCTGTGGTGGTCGACCGCGTCGGGGTGATACGCCCGGCGCACCAGATCGAAGTCCAAACGATCCACCCCGCGGCAGTACAGGGTGATCACGTCCCGGATCTCGTGGATGTCGGCCAGCCGTGGTTCAAACACCGTAGCCGCCGTCGACGTCGAGCTTCTGGCCGGTGATGAACCCCGCCTCGGGCGAAGCCAGAAAGCACACGGCGACAGCGACATCGGCCGCACAGCCGAACCGCCGCAGCGGTGTGTTGGCGCGCGCGACGTCCAGCGCGCGCTGGTCGAGGTCGCCGTCGGCGACCAGTCGCTGCGCGTTACCGTCGACGAGCATGCCCGGACCCACGCAGTTGGCGCGCACCCCGAATCGGCCTTCCTCGGCGGCGATCCCACGGATCAATGCCTCGATCGCCGCTTTCGGGGCCACCGATAAGCCATCACGGACCGCGAAACGCCTTGTCGCCGCGGTCGTCACGGCCACCAGGCTGCCGCGCGCAGCGCGCAGATGGGGCAACGCCGCGGCGACGAGATTGAAAAAGCCGACGGCGTCGGTGTCGATCTGGCGACCGAACTGCGCGGCCCCGATCGTGCTGAGGTGCCGCATCGGCACGTGCGGACCGGCCGCGTAGACGACGGTGTGCACTCCCCCGGCCCGCTCGGCGATCGAGTCGACAGCCTCGTGCACGGCGGCGGCATCGGCGATGTCCAGTCGCCGGGCATCGACACCGAGTTCCCCGGCCAGGGCCTGGGCTTTGGTCTCGTTGCGGTGATAGGTGAACGCCACCCGGGACCCCTGGGCGATCAGCGTGCCGACGACGGCCGACCCGATCCCGCCGGTGCCGCCGACGACGATCGCCGTGCCGTCCAGCGCGCTGAAGTCGCCCATGAGCCCATATCGTCGCAACTCGCGCCGTGACGCGGGCACCGGTGTACCACTACGCGGGAGTCAGGCGGGAATCCAGTTGCCGTGGAAGCCGTAGGGCACCCGCCGCGGCAGCCGAATCCGGGCGACGGGGTCGCCGGCGAAGTCGGACGCATCGAGTATCACCAGATCGCTGCCGTCGCGCGAGGGGTCGTAGACGTAGGCGAGATACCAGCCGTTGCTCTCGTCGGCCGGGCCGGACGCCGACGGAACGAAGACGGCTTCACCGGGTCCGCCCGGCTCGGCCGACGTGCCGAAGCGATGTTCGACGACGCTGCCGGTGCACAGATCGTGGCGGACCAGGCTGGCGTCGGCGACGGAGACCGCATAGCGGGCCGGCAGCCCAGCCAGCCGGTCGTCGATGCGCGGGAACTCCACCGCCCGGTCGTCGAGCTGACGCTCGCTGATCGTGCCGGTCCGCAAGTCGATCGTCCAGGTCCACAACACCGCGCTGGCGTCGAATCCACCGTTTTTACGCCACAGCTCGGGGTAGCGAACTGCCTGCAGGACAATCGATTGTCCATCCGCACCCTCGTGGGCATTGGCGACATGGAAGACATAGCAGGGATCGATCTCGAACCAGCGGATCTCGCCGAACGGATCGTCGCGCCGCAGCACACCCAGCCGGGCGCCGTAGTCGTCGTCCCACCGGTAGGGCATATCGCCCTCGCCTTTGAGCGCGATGTCGAGGTTGAACACGATCGGCAGGTCCATGAAGATGACGTGCTGCGCAGTCAGAGCGAAATCGTGCATCATCGTCAGCGCTTTGACCTCGACCGGACGGTTGATGGTCAACTCCCCGTTAGCGTCTGCCCGGTGGTAGGTGACGTGCGGCGCGAAGATGCTGCCATAGCCGAAGAAATGCAGTTCCCCGGTGGTCGGGCAAATCTTGGGGTGCGCGGTCATCGAGTCGACGAGCTTGCCGCCGAAGTCGTAGCAGCCGACCGTCTCGAGGTCGTTGGTGATCTCATAGGGCAGCGAGGACTCGACCAGCGCCAGCGTCTTACCGGCGTGGTTGACGACGTGGGTGTTGGCCACCGCGGCCCGCAGATCCCGTGTCCCGTCCTCGCGGTAGAGCGGGAACGGCTCGACGAAGCTGTCGGTGCGCACCCAGCGGTTGCGGTACCACTTGGCCGCGCCGCCCTCGATCCGGACGCCGTGGATCATCCCGTCACCGGTGAACCAGTGCCCCGTGGGCTGGCGCGGGTTGGGGCCGTTGCGTAGATACCAACCGTCGAGTTCGGGCGGGATCGCCCCCTCGACGGGCAGGTCGTCGACAGTGAGTTCGTCCGGGACCGGGGCGTAGTTGCCGCGCTCGAAGAACTGACCCGAGGCGGGCAGGTTGGCGGAGTCGATGCTGGTGTCGGTCATGCCGACCACTCTGACAGTCCATCTATGACATGTCAAGAGTGAAATATGGCGTCAGGCTCGGCGCGCGCTTCACCGACGACCCCAGCAAGATGGGCCTATGCTCGACCGCCGGCACTCCGCCCTGCTGTTTCGTCTGGCGGTGCGCCCGGCGGACCGTTCGGCGCGGGATGTCTTGGGCGAGCTTCGCCGGGTGATCCTCGACGGGGCACTGCCCCCGGGTACCTCGATTCCGGTCGGCGAGGTCGCCGACGCCTTCGGGGTGAGCCACATCCCCGTGCGCGAGGCACTCAAGACCCTCACCGGCGAGGGGCTGATCCAGCATCGCCGCAATCTCGGCTATGCGGTCGCGCAGCTGACCGCCAGCGAGCTCGCCGAGATGTACATCGTGCGCCAGACACTTGAGACCGCTGCACTCGCCGCCGCGGTGGAGCAGGCCACCGACGCCGAGCGCCGCACAGTCGCCGAGACCAACGATTTGCTGGAATCGGCGCTGCGCGAGGGGGATCCACAGTCCTACCATCGCCAGAGCCGACACTTCCACCTCGGGCTGGCCCGCCCCTCGCGGATGCTGCGGTTGTTGCACATGCTCGAATACGCCTGGAACATCACCGAACCCGTGCAGCTGATGGTGCACGTCGACCACTCCCAGCGAACGGTGCTGCACGACGACCATCGGGTGATGCTGCAGGCATTCCTGGATCGCGACACCGCGCAGTTGCTCGCCGCCAGCACGATTCATCACCAGCGGCTCAACGCGGTGGTGTCGACGTTGCCCGCCGACAGCGGCCTGATCGCCGACGACCCGCCAACCCAGTAGACGGCCGGGGCGAAAATATAGCTTTCCCGCAACGGGCGTGCAATATGGCGCCGATAGCGTTCGCCCATGACCGAGACCCGCGATCTTCCTCCGGCCGCCCGCGTCGGCGCCGACGATATCGTCGAGGCGGCGGGCCACCCCGTCGGCGGCGGCGTGATCAAGCCGGGCTATGACCCCCGGCTGACCAACGAGGACCTGGCGCCACTGCGCACGCAGAACTGGTCCTCCTACAACATCTTCGCGTTCTGGATGTCCGATGTGCACAGTGTCGGCGGCTACGTCACTGCCGGCAGCCTGTTCGCGCTGGGGCTGGCCAGTTGGCAGGTGCTCGTCGCGTTGATCATCGGCATCGTGATCGTCAACATCTTCTGCAACCTGGTCGCCAAGCCCAGCCAGCACGCCGGTGTTCCCTATCCGGTGATCTGCCGCAGCGTGTTCGGCGTCCTCGGTGCCAATATCCCGGCGATCATCCGCGGCCTGATCGCGGTCGCGTGGTACGGCATCCAGACTTACCTCGCCTCGGCGGCGCTGGATGTCGTTCTGCTCAAACTGTTTCCGTCGCTGGCACCCTACGCGGACGTGACCCAGTACGGCTTCCTGGGCCTGCCGCTACTCGGTTGGGGCAGCTTCATGCTGCTGTGGGTACTACAGGCCTGCGTGTTCTGGCGTGGGATGGAGTCGATCCGCCGGTTCATCGACTTCTGCGGGCCGGCCGTCTACGTGGTGATGTTCGTCCTGTGCGGTTACCTCATCCACAAGGCCGGCTGGGGCGCAATCGATCTCAATCTCGGGTCGGTGACCTACACCGGCCTGGATTCGATTCCGGTGATGCTGGGTGCGATCGCACTGGTGGTGTCCTACTTCTCCGGGCCGATGCTCAACTTCGGCGACTTCTCCCGCTACGGCAAGTCGTTCGCCGCGGTCAAGAAGGGCAACTTCCTCGGCCTGCCGGTGAACTTCCTGCTGTTCTCGGTATTGGTCGTGGTGACAGCCTCGCTGACCGTGCCCGTGTTCGGCGAGCTCATCACCGATCCGGTGCAGACCGTGGCCCGCATCGACAGCACCTTCGCGATCGTGCTGGGCGCGCTGACGTTCACCATCGCCACCATCGGGATCAACATCGTGGCCAACTTCATCAGCCCGGCCTTCGACTTCTCCAATGTCAGCCCGCAGCGCATCAGTTGGCGTGCGGGCGGCATGATCGCCGCCGTCGGGTCGGTTCTGATCACGCCGTGGAACCTCTACAACAACCCCGAGGTCATCCACTACACGCTGGAGATCCTGGGTGCATTCATCGGGCCGTTGTTCGGCGTGCTGATCGCCGACTACTACCTGGTGCATAAGCAGCGGGTAGCGGTCGACGACCTGTTCACCATGAGCAAGAGCGGAAGTTATTGGTACACAAACGGCTACAACCCGGTCGCGGTGATCGCCACTGCGGTGGGCGCCGTGCTGGCCGTGGTTCCCGTCCTGCTCGGCGGGTGGGTCTACGGCATGCACACCGCGGCCCAGTACAGCTGGTTCATCGGCTGCGGCGTGGCCTTCGCCCTGTACTACCTGCTGGCGACCCGCTCGTCGATGAAGATGTCCGAACTGCCCGTGTGACGTTCCAGTTCTGACATGTCGAGCCCTACGATGGTCGGGTGAGTCTTCGCTACGCGGCATTGGGTTTACTGGCACAGCAGCCCGGTAGCGGGTATGACCTGCTCAAACGGTTCGAGTATTCGATGGCCAACGTATGGCCCGCGACCCAGAGCCAGCTCTACGGTGAACTGAACAAGCTCGCCGCGGCGGGGTTGATCGAGGTGACGGCCGTCGGCCCGCGCGGCCGCAAGGAGTACCGGGTCACCGAGGCGGGTCGCGAAGACCTGCTGCGCTGGATGACCAGCCCTCAGGACGATCCGCCCTATCGCAGCGCCGAATTACTGCGAGTGTTCCTGCTCGGCGAGATCCCCGCCGAGCAGGCGCGCACCTACGTGACGGCGGTGGCCGAGCGCGCCGAGGCCGAGTTGGCCCGCTACGAACAGCTGCGCGACGGAATCGACTGGGGCGAGAGCGACACCGGGTTCTACGGGCGCGCGGCCCTGGAGTTCGGGTTGCGCGCCGAGGCGATGGAGGCCGAGTGGGCACGCTGGCTGATCAAGGAAATCGACCGCCGCACACATTGACCGTTGCATCGCGATAGCTTCCGATATATCGTTGACCTATCGGAAGCGCATTCGGCGTTTCCCCTCCAGAAGAGAGAACCTGAATGGATACCCCATTTCCCCAGTTCGGCGGCCCGCAGATTGGCCGCCCCGGTTTTGGCCCCGAATTTGGCGGTTTCGGCCCCGGCTTCGGCTTTCCCCCCGGCGGACCCGGCCGTCGCCACGCCCGCCGTCACCTCCGTAACCAGTTGCGTGAGCATGCCGGCGGACACGACGGCCCCCCCGGATTCGGCCCGCGCGGCGGATTCGGACCCGGATTCGGACCCGGTTTCGGCTTCGGTCCCGGCTTCGGTCCGGGCTTCGGTCCGGGTGGTGGCCGTCGTGGCGCCGGGCGCGGCCGAAGCCGGCGCGGTGACGTCCGGGCCGCCATCCTCGTGCTGCTGGCCGAACGGCCGATGCACGGCTACGAAATGATCCAGGAGATCGCGGCGCGCAGCCAGGACGTGTGGAAGCCCAGCCCCGGCTCGGTCTACCCCACGCTGCAGCTACTCGTCGATGAAGGATTGATCGTCGGCACCGAGAGCGAAGGCAGCAAGAAGCTTTTCGAGCTGACCGAGCAGGGCCGCGAGGCCGCCGAGAAGGTCGCCACCCCGCCGTGGGAGCAGATCACCGAGGGCATCGAGCCCGGGCAACTCAACCTGCGGGCCGCCGTCGGCCAACTCATGGGCGCGGTCGCACAGTCCGCGCACACCGCCAGCGCCGAACAGCAGCAGCGGATCGTCGACATCGTCAACGCCGCGCGCCGCGAGGTCTACCAGATCCTCGGCGAATCGGAGTAACCCGCCAGCCGAACTTGGGCGCGGTTTCTGCGCGTACAGCGCGCGAAACCGCGCCCAAGTCATGCTTCGATGCATCCTGTGTTGCGGTCCCTCGCTCTCGTGCTGACGCTCGCCGTGTCCCTGACCGGCTTCACCCCGACGGCTCGCGCGGACACCTGGCGCGTGGTGCGCACCGTCGTGTTCATGAGACATGGCGTGCGCCCGCCCAACCAGGATCAACCCGTCCCAGCCTCGATCGCCCCGGACCCGTGGCCCACCTGGGCCACCAAGCCAGGCTGGCTCACCGCACACGGCGCCGCCGCCATCCGCCTGGTCGCCGCCGCCGACGCCCGCCGCTTCGAAGCCGACGGGTTACTCCCGGCGCCGGGCTGCCCCGCCGCGGGTGCGGTGCGCGTCGTGTCCGACTCGCTGGAACGCACCATCGCGACCGGCGACGCCTACGCCGCCGCCCTGGCACCGGGCTGCGGGATCGACAACCACCATCAGCCGCAAGGCAATCCGGATCCGTTGTTCGCCGAATACGCTGACTCCGGCATCACCGCCGCAGCGGCGACAGCGGCCGTCGAGACTGCCGTCGGGCCCGGCGGTGCAACAGCTTTGGCGCTCGAGCATCAGCAGGCCCTGGACACCGTGACCCGGATCCTGTGCGGCGACCGCACAGCTGGCTGCGGTCTGACCGGCATGCCGAGCGGCACCGAGGTCGATCCCTCCGGCACCCACCGCCCCAAGCTCACCGGGGCGCTCGCCCACGGCTCGGTCATCTCCGAGGTGCTGGAGTTGGAGTATGCCGAGGGCAAACCGATGACCGATGTCGGGTGGGGCCGGGCCGGCGCCGACGACATCCGCACCGTGGGCGCCCTGCACCCGCTGGAACTGTCGATCATCGCCCGACCCCGCCCATTGGCCCTGGCCAACGCCGGACGCATCGCGGCGACCATCCGCGACGCGCTCGCCGACGGGCCGCCGGTAACCGTCATCGTCGGTCACGACACCGAAGTCGCCAACCTTGCCGGACTGCTCGACGCACACTGGTCGGTCACCGGCTTCGCCGACGACGAGCCCGCACCCGGCGGAGCCCTGGTCTTCGACCTGGCCGAGGACGGCAGCGGCGCCCGTTTCGTCCGCAGCTGGTACCGGTCCCAGACCCTCGAGCAGATCCGGGGGCTCGATCCCGGCGACCCCGAGTGGGTACCGCTCGCGCCGGCCGGGTGCGGCGCGGATCCGTGTCCGCTGGATGCGTTCGCCGCGGCGCTGGGCGGCTAGACCTCGACCCAGTCCAGCGTGCGCTGCACGGCCTTGCGCCAACCCGCGTAGCCGGCCTCGCGCTGCTCCTCGCTCCAGGCCGGCGTCCAGCGGCGGTCCTCGTGCCAATTCGCCCGCAGATCATCGGGATTGGCCCAGAATCCGACGGCCAGACCGGCGGCGTAGGCCGCCCCCAGAGCGGTGGTCTCTGCCACCACCGGCCGCACCACGTCGACACCGAGGACATCGGATTGGATCTGCATGCACAACTCGTTCTCGGTCACGCCGCCGTCCACCTTCAGGACCTCGAGGTGCACACCGGAATCGGCCTCCATGGCGTCGACCACGTCGCGGCTCTGGTAGCAGATCGCCTCCAGCGTCGCCCGGGCCACGTGCGCATTGGAGTTGAACCGGGACAGGCCCACAATCGCGCCGCGGGCATCCGAGCGCCAGTACGGGGCGAACAGTCCGGAGAACGCCGGCACGAAGTAGACACCGCCGTTGTCGGGTACCTGCGCGGCCAACGTCTCACTCTGCGACGCACCGCTGATGATGCCCAACTGGTCCCGTAGCCACTGCACGGCCGAGCCCGTCACCGCGATCGAACCTTCGAGGGCGTAAACGGGTTTCGCGTCCCCGAACTGATAGCACACCGTGGTCAGCAGGCCGTTCTCGCTGCGGACGATCTTCTCGCCGGTGTTCAACAGCAGGAAATTGCCTGTGCCGTAGGTGTTCTTGGCCTCGCCAGGTGCCAGGCACACCTGGCCCACCATCGCCGCCTGCTGGTCACCGAGACTGGCGGTCAACGGCACCTCACCGCCCGCGGGCCCGTCGGGGTGGGTGATTCCGTAGGGCTCCGGCGACGACGACGGCCGGATCTGCGGCAGCATCTCCCGCGGAATTCCGAACAGCGACAACAGTTCGTCGTCCCAGTCCAGCGTCTCGAGGTTCATCAGCATGGTGCGGCTGGCGTTGGTGACGTCGGTGATGTGGGCTCCGCCCTGGGTTCCACCGGTGAGGTTCCACAGCACCCAGCTGTCCGGCGTGCCGAACAGGGCGTCACCGCGCTCGGCGTCGGCGCGCACCCCGTCGACGTTGTCGAGGATCCACTGCAGCTTGCCGCCGGAGAAGTAGGTGGCCGGCGGCAGACCGGCCTTGCGCCGGATGATCTCTCCGCGGCCGTCACGCTCCAACGCGGCCGCGATCCGGTCGGTGCGGGTGTCCTGCCAGACGATCGCGTTGTAGTAGGGCCGTCCGGTCTTGCGGTTCCAGACCAGGGTGGTCTCGCGCTGGTTGGTGATGCCGAGTGCGGCCAGGTCGCCGGCGGCCAGCTTGGTCTTGTTCAGCGCCGACTGGACGACCGATTGGGTGCGCTCCCAGATCTCCACCGGGTTGTGCTCGACCCAGCCGGACTGCGGCAGGATCTGCTGGTGTTCGAGCTGATGGCGGCCGACCTCGGTGCCGTTGTGGTCGAAGATCATGCAGCGGGTGCTGGTGGTGCCCTGGTCAATCGATGCGACGAAGTCAGCCAACGGTGCTCCTGTGTCGTGCGGTGCTGCGAACGCAGCCGGCCCTTGGTCCATGATGGCCTACATGGCATCCGAGATCGCCGACATCGCAGACCTGCCCCGCGGCGGACCGGACGCCTCCTGGCTGGATCGCCTGCTGGAGACCGACTGCCCCGAATACCTCGACCGCGACGATGTCGACGACACCGTGAAGCGCTCGATCGTGTCGGCGCTGGACCGGGTCGGGACCCTGTTCGGCGAACACGATCGCAATGCCGAGGTGGTGTTGCGCCAGGTCGCCGACGTCGCCGACCCGAAGATCCTCGAACTCGGCGCCGGCCACGGCGCGCTGTCGCGCCGACTGCTCGAACAGCACCCCACCGCGGTGGTCACCGTCTCCGACGTCAACCCGGATTCGGTGGCGGCCATGGCGCGTTCGGAGCTCGGCAGCCATCCGCGTGCCACCGTGCGCACGATCGACGCCTCCGCGATCGACGCTGCCGACGACACATTCGACCTCGCCGTCTTCGCCCTGTCGTTCCATCACCTGCCGCCGACCGTCGCCGCACAGGTGCTGGCCGAGGGCACCCGGGTGGCCACCGAACTGGTGGTCATCGACCTGCCGCGCTGGCCCTCGCTGCTGCACATCGCGAAGTTGGCGGCGATGGCGCCGCTGGCGCTGTGGTGGCCGTTCGCCCATGACGGCCTGATCAGCTCGTTGCGGTCCTACAGCCCGTCGGCGCTGCGGGCGTTGGGCGCCCACGCCGGGGTCGAGGTGGACGTCAGCACCAACCTGTTGGACCGCCAGGTGCTCGTCGCGCGCCGCCACTGATCTCGGCGATTTGCTTGCGCAGCCGTCACCGAACCGGTTGCATCGAGCAGGTGGGCGAAGAGGTCAAGCACGCCAGCTACAACCGGGCGCATCGTCAAGAGTACCGCCGCAAGGTGCAGCTGTGCCTGGACGTGTTCGAAACGATGCTCGCCCAGTCGAGTTTCGAGTTCGACCGCCCGCTGACCGGCATGGAGATCGAGTGCAACTTGGTCGACAGCGACTATCAGCCGGCGATGACCAACCAGGAGGTGCTCGCCGCGATCGCCGACCCGGCCTACCAGACCGAATTGGGCGCCTACAACATCGAATTCAACGTCCCCCCGCGGCCACTACCCGGCCGCACCGCCCTGGAGCTGGAGGCCGACGTCCGCACCAGCCTCAATGCCGCCGAGACCAAGGCCAACACCGACGGTGCGCATATCGTGATGATCGGCATCCTGCCGACGCTGATGCCCCAACACCTGACCGGCAGCTGGATGAGCCCGTCCATGCGCTACCAGGCGCTCAACGACTCGATCTTCACCGCACGCGGCGAGGACATCCTGATCGACATCGCCGGCCCGGAACGGCTGAGCCTGCACGCCGAGTCGATTGCCCCCGAATCAGCCTGCACCAGTATGCAATTGCATCTTCAGGTGTCACCTGCGGCGTTCGCCGACAACTGGAACGCGGCGCAGGTGCTGGCCGGCCCGCAGCTGGCCCTCGGCGCCAACTCGCCCTATTTCTTCGGCCACCAGTTGTGGTCCGAGACGCGTGTCGAGTTGTTCGCGCAGGCCACCGACACCCGTCCCGACGAGCTCAAGGCGCAGGGCGTGCGACCTCGGGTGTGGTTCGGGGAGCGTTGGATCACCTCGATCTTCGACCTGTTCGAGGAGAACGTCAGGTATTTCCCATCGTTGCTGCCGGAGCTCTCCGAGGAGGATCCGGTGGCCGAACTCGCCGCCGGGCGCACCCCGCATCTGCCGGAGCTGCGGCTGCACAACGGCACGGTGTACCGGTGGAACCGGCCCGTCTATGACGTGGTTAACGGCCGCCCTCACCTGCGGGTGGAGAATCGGGTACTGCCCGCCGGGCCGACGGTGATCGACATGATGGCCAACTCGGCGTTCTACTACGGTGCGCTGCGGGTGCTGTCCGAGGAGGACCGTCCGGTATGGACGAAGATGAGTTTCACTGCGGCGCATGACAATTTCCTGGAGTCGGCCCGGCACGGCATGGACGCCCGGCTGTACTGGCCCGGCCACGGCGAGATCACCCCGGACGAGTTGGTGCTGCGTACGTTGCTGCCGATGGCCGACGAAGGGTTGCGCCGCTGGGGTGTGGCAACCGAGGTGCGCGATCGCTACCTGGGTGTGATCGAGGGCCGCGCCAAGACCGGCCGCAACGGCTCGGTGTGGCAGGTGGAGGCGGTGCAGGCGCTGCAGGAGCAGGGCATGACGCGCCCGCAGGCGCTTGCCGAGATGCTGCGCCGCTACTGCGAACTGATGCACAGCAACTCCCCCGTGCACTCCTGGCCGTCGGTCACCGAGTAACCGTAGACATCGAAGACGTTATTCGGTCCTGCGCCGGGGGTAGTTTGAAGCTGTGGACGCCATGGATTCTGCATCGATGAACTGGGACAGTGCCTACCGACAGGAGGGCGCCTTTCCCGGGCCGCCGCCGTGGAACATCGGCGAGCCGCAACCGGAACTGGCCGCGCTGGTGCGCGATGGAAAGGTGACCGGAGAGGTCCTCGACGCCGGCTGCGGGCACGCCGAGTTGGCCTTGGCCTTGGCCGCGGCCGGCTGCCGGGTGATCGGCATCGATCTCTCACCGACCGCGATCGAGGCGGCCACCAGGGCGGCCCAGGAGCGGGGGCTGACCAACGTGAGTTTCGTGTGCGACGACATCACGTCGTTCACCGGCTATGACAACCGGTTCGGCACCATCGTCGACAGCACCCTGTTCCACTCCCTGCCGATTCAGCGGCGTGACGACTACCTGCGCGCCATCCACCGGGCCGCGGCGCCGGGCGCGCGGCTGTACATGCTGGTGTTCGCCAAGGGTGCGTTCCCGCAGGAACGGGAGATGAAGCCCAACGAGGTCGACGAGGACGAGTTGCGCGCGGCGGTGTCGAAGTACTGGCTGGTCGACGAGATCAGGCCGGCCGCCATCCACTCCCACGAGCCCAACTTGTCCGAGGCACCCGATGACGCGATGGTCTTCGAGCGGGACTCGAAGGCCGCATGATGATGCCCGCTTTTCTGCTCAGCGCACACAAGGAGAGCTGACACTGCAGACCGGGCGCATCGGCACTACCATCTGTCCATGCGCGACCCGCTCAGCGAACATCACATAACGTGTGAAGTCTGCTCGGTGTCAATCGATTTGACGGTGCTGGCCGACCGCAGGCACCGATTCGAGGTTCATGCCGCCGAGGAGCTGCTGGTCGACTACGGCTGGCTGCCCACGACTCGCGGGTCGTATTGCCCTGCGCACGCACACGCCGCCCGGCAGGGCGGCGCCTGACCGGTCGTCAGACCCGGTTGATCGCCGCCAGAAACGTCTCGACGACACCGACGAACGGTTCCGGCAGCGACGAAAGCGGAAGATGGCCGCTGTCAAACACTTCCAGTCTCGAGCCAGCGATGGCACGTTGGGTGGCACGCCCGAACCGCAAGAAAATGGCGGTATCGTGCACACCCAGACGATCACGGTGGGCGCGGACCGTGCGGAATTGCATTGGATGCATGAAACCTCGGCCAGCGTGATGCCGAAACGTCGGGCCGCCAGGATGATGCTGATGCGGCGCAACACCTGCCGGGGATAGCTGCGTTGGTTGCCGGCGGTGCGCACGGAGCTGATCAGTCCCTGGTCCGCATAGAACCTGACCGCGCTGGTTGCGATGCCGCTGCGGTGCGCGACCTCGCCGACGGTAAGCATGTCGCCGGGCGCGAAGGGCATCCGCTGCTCCCATCTTGACTTCAACAATGCTTTAGGTTCTCGCGTACCTGCATGCACAACGACGCAATCGAATCCGAAACCCCGCCACACTGGCGAGAGCTGGTCATACACTGGCTATCTCATCAGCGCGATCATTGCGAGCCTGGTCGTGGGTCACACCTTGACCAGCCGGGGCCCGGCACTGTCCTATCTCCTGGCTTTCGGGCTGTTCGCACTGGGCGCGGCGATGATCACCGTCGGGACCGACGGGCGGCCCAAGGTCGCCAAGATGGAGCCCGCCGTTGTCGATGGCCGACTGCTGAGCGTCGGGCACCGCCACAAGGTCCGCACCCAACGACTGCGCCGCGACCCACGTGCGACGCTGTTCTACGACGCGCCCGGGCCAACCTGGCTCTGTGTCGAGACGACGGTCGAAATTCTGGACACGCCAACAACTCCAGCCGACATCGTCGCTTTCATGAGGTTGCGCGAACATCGGCCCGAGGGGTTGCTGGCCTGGCATGGCGACAACGGGGTCGAGATCGAATTGACCGAAACGGAGTTCGAACAGACGATGCGTGACGAGGGGTGCGTGCTGTACCTGTTCCGGATCGACAGGACCTACGGCAACCTGCCCGACTGAGCGCGCCTCGCGATGCGATGCCTGCGCACCGCATCGCGATTGGCACAGTTGTGTCGGCAGTATCTCTGGGTCCCGGGGCGGGTGAAGTCGACGAACGCGTTGTCGCAGTCAGCCCGAGCGCACACGCGGAAGCGACGCATACCGCGCGCGGTGAGAAAGTGCGCCGCGGCAGCCGTCGTTGCGCCCGTGAGGGTCGCGGCGAACCCGTCGTCGACATCGCGAAAGTGCAGATGCCAGCCCGTCTGCTCATGGTGCGAGACCGAGGCTCGTTCGGTGTATCGGCGCAGCAGGTCGTTGAGCACAGTGGCGCGGTCCTCGTCCGTGCCGGCGTCGACCAGCGCCCGCCAGGCCCGCAGGAAGCCGCGGACCGCGACCAAGTCGTCCTTACCGGCCGAACGGGGCAGCGGCAGACCGTGCTCGGTCCACCGCTGTTCGAGTTCGGCGGCCGATGCCGGCGGCCGATTCAGGAGATCGGTCACATTCCGGAGCAACGGAGCAGTGTAAGGGTTTACTGGCACAAGCTCATTACATCAAGGTGGAGGCCATTCGGAGAACCGCACGCAAGGAGCCACATCATGGGCAAGATCGCACCGCAACTGGGTGAGGTGCAGGAGACATTGCTGATCCCGCTGCTCGGGAGAGCCCACGATGCCCGGTCCCGACGTCCGATCCTGGCCGATGCCAAGGCCGTCGAGTTGGTCGATGGCTTGGACTACGGGTTCGACCGGTTCCGGGGCTGTTCGCTGCCGGGGTCGGTCATCCGCACCGCCGTTTTCGACACCTGGGTGCGGCAATACCTCCAGGATCACCC